>DATABL010000190.1:0-9720 GCA_036259595.1 Actinophytocola sp. | reverse complement strand
GCGACGCGGTGGACGGCGCCGTCGACGTGGACTCGGCCGACGTGGACTCGGTCGCCGGTGCCGCGGCCCGCGTGCCGGGTTCCTCGCCGGGGGCGAGCAGGGCCACGCTCGTCGCCAGGCCGGCCACCACCGCGGCCGCGGCCGTGACCGGCACCAGCCGCCGGGCCAGGGGGCGGCGGGCCGGGCCGCGAGTCGGCAGGCCCGCCGGCCTGCCCGCGGCGGCGGCGTCACCGCGCCGCTCCAGCTCGGTGAAGGCGTCGCGGAGGGTGTGCAGGTCGGTCATCTCGTCTCCTGGTAGGTCCGGTCGGCGGTCAGGTCGATGCGCAGCGTGGCGAGCGCGCGGGAGATCTGGCTGCGCACGGTCGTCACGCGGCAGCCGAGGTGGTCGGCGATGTCGGCATCGGGCAGGCCGAGGTAGTAGCGCAGCACGACGGCGGCGCGCTGCCGCCGCGGCAGCCCGGCGAGCCGGCGGATCATCGCGTCCCGCTCGGCGTGTTCGTCGGTGCCGTCGCCCAGCCCCGGCGCGGCCGGCTCGACCTCCGCGCGAGGCGCGGTGCGCGCCAGCCGGCGGCGCCAGGACAGGTAGTCGTTGACGATCATCCGCCGGACGTAGGCGTTCGGCTCGGCCATCCGGGAGATGCGGTCCCACCGCTCGAACGCGCGGCACAGCACGTCGCTCACGAGGTCGTCGGCCAGCCAGGCCTGCCCCGTCAGCACGGTGGCGAACCGCATGAGCGCCGGCCGCTGCCGGGCCATGTACTCGCCGAACTCCATCCGACCACTTCCGATCCACGGCTCGCCTGTGTTGACGCCCCTCAACGCGGCAGCCCGCCGAACCGTTGCACGCGGCGGTGAGACAGGTCGAGAAAGTTCGGCTACCAGTCGGCGGGGGAGTGCCACGCGGCGAGCCGCAGCCGGCTCTCGAAGCGGCGCGGCTCGCCGGTGAGCGGGTCGTCGAACTCCAGCACCTTCGCGAGCAGCTGCAGCGGCCGGGTGAAGTCGTCCAGCGGCCGGTCCAGCAGCGTGGGGTAGAACGTGTCGCCCAGGATCGGGATGCCGAGGCCGGTCAGGTGCAGCCGCAGCTGGTGGGTGCGGCCGGTGGTCGGCAGCAGGCGGTAGCGGGCCCGGTCGCCGCGGTGGGCGACGAGTTCGACGCGGGTCTCGGCGTTGGGCTCGCCCGGTACCTCCTGGGCGGTCAGCACGCCGCGTTCCTTGACGATCCGGCTGCGCACCACCGCGGGCAGCGTCAGCTCCGGGCGGTGCGCGGCGATCGCCTCGTACTCCTTGCGGACCCGGCGGTCGCGGAACAGCGTCTGGTACCGGCCGCGCAGCTCCGGGCGGGCGACGAACAGCACGAGCCCGGCGGTCGGCCGGTCGAGCCGGTGCGCCGGCACGAGCGCCGGCAGCCCCAGCCGCCGGCGCAGCCGCACCAGCGCGGTCTCGGCGACGTGCCGCCCGCGCGGGATCGTGGACAGGAAGTGCGGCTTGTCGGCGACCACGAGGTGCTCGTCCTGGTGCACGATCCCGATCTCGAACGGCACCGGCACCTCGTCGGGCAGGTCCCGGTGGAACCACACGAACGTGCCCGGGGCGTAGGCGGTCTCGGCGGTGACCGGCCCGTGCGCCCCGACGAACCGCCGCTCGGCCAGCATCGCGTCGATCCGCGCCGGCTCGACCCGGGGCAGCCGCGCGACCAGGTAGGCCCGGACCGTCGCCCACGGGCCGTCCTCGGGCAGCCGCAGCCGCGCCGGGTCGAGGCCGTGGCGTTGCGGCAGCGGGGAGCGGACGGCATGGCGCACCCCGCCAGCCTACGGGCCGCCGATCGGGGTACTCCCTGGTCGTGCAGACGTTCCTGCCCTGTGCGGACTTCGCGGCCACCGCCGGCGTGCTCGACCCGCGGCGGCTGGGCAAGCAGCGTGTCGAGGCGATCCAGGTCCTGCGCGCGCTGACCGTGCCCGGCTACGGCTGGCGGCACCACCCGGCGGCGGCGATGTGGGCGGGTTACGAGGAGGCGCTGGTCCGCTACGGCCTGGTGGTCTGCGCCCACTGGACCGACCGCGGCCACGCCGACACGTGTGCGGCCACCCTGCGCCACGACCTCGGCGCCGACGCCGTGCGCACCCAGGCCGAACTGGCCGCCGCCGGCGAGCTGCCGCCCTGGCTCGGCGACCCCGCCCTGCACCGCAGCCACCAGTCGGCACTGGTGCGCAAGGCACCCGACCACTACCGCCCGCTGTTCCCCGACGTCCCGGCCGACCTGCCGTACGTGTGGCCGGGGTCGGACCGGCCCCGTCGGGTCGCGCCCGGGTAGCCGCTCAGCGGCGGCACTCCGGCAGCCGGTCCAGGATGTCGACGATGCGGCCGAACCGCTCGGCGGTGGCCACGTGCGGGGCGTCCACGGTGTGCACGTCGAAGCGGTTGTGCGGGGTCAGCCGATCGGCCTCGGCGATCATCCGGTCCTGCAGCGCGAGCGGGATCATCCGGTCGGCGGTGTGCCGGATGTAGGTCCGCGGGACGCGGCCCCAGGTGCCGGCCCGGACCTGGGAGTTCTCCCCGCCCACGGTCAGCGACTCGTCGGGCTGGAGGTGGGCCAGCATCGAGTAGAACTCGGCGTCGCTCGCGCCGGCCATCATCGTCTCCTTCAGCCCGGCCAACGCCGCCCGGTCGGCCGTGCGGTAGTTCACCCGCACCGCGCCGATCGTCGCGGGGTCGGCGACCACCAGGGCGGCGAGGTTGCCGGCCAGGCTGCTCGACCCCTCCGGGGTGGCCAGGTAGTCGTTCGGCGAGACCAGGTCGACGCAGCAGAACGCGGTGTCGTACACGATCCGGTCGAGCAGGTGCGGCACCGCGTTGCCGACCCGGTTCAGGGTGGCGCCGCCCATGCTGCCGCCGTAGAGGACCACCGGGCCGAACTCGGCGACCGTGCGGACCACCTCGACGGCCGCGGCCGTGTACGCGTCGAGTCCGACGCCCGCCATCGGCGACGGGCGGGTCGCCAGCGACGCGGGGTCCTGGGGGCACTGGTAGTCGTGGGCGAACTGGGCGTCCGCGCCGCCGTGGCCGGGCAGGCCGACCCCGACCGTGCGGTGCCCGCGCAGCGACAGGGCGTCGATACCGCCCGGGGTGCCGCTCGCGCCGGTGACGACCACGAACGTCGTCGTGCCGTGGCGGCGGTGCCCGGCCCGTGCGGTCCCGCCCGCGGCCAGGGAGAGTCCGCCGGCCGCGGCGCCCACCGTGCCGGCGCGCAACGCGGTTCGCCTGGAGTACCTGGTGTTCGTCATGGCACCGAGTGGACCGCACCGCGACGAGGTGGCGGAAGCGGCGAAGGTGGACACCCGGATCCACGAAAGTTGCATGTCGCGCGCCGGAGCGGTTCCCGCCGATACCGTGTCGCAGGTGGATCGGGACCGGGTCTTCCCCCTGTGGCCGAGCCGGCGGGACGCGTTCTGGCTGGCCGCGGCGGTCGTGCTCTTCGCTGCTCTGGACCTGCTCGTCCACGGTCTGAGCCCGCACCCCACCCTGCTGCTGGGGCTGTCGGTGGACGTATCGCTGGTGTTCCTGGCCCGCTTCCCGGTCCAGGTCGCCTCGTGGGCGGCGGTCGTCGCGGTCGTCATGCTCGTGTCGGACACGGTGGTGGCGCACTCGGCGCTGCCGCTCGCCACCCCGGCCATCACCGCGAACCTGGCCCGGCTGGCCGACCGCCGCCGCGCGTTCGCGATGGTCGGCCTGCTCGCCCTGCTCGGCACCCGGCTCTGGGACCCGAGCTGGGACGTCACGCCGCTCGGCGCCGTCAACACCGTGCTGCCGGCACTGGCCGTGCTGTACCTGGACGCCCGCCGGGAGCTGGTGGCGTCCCTGCGCGAACGGGCCGAGCGGGCCGAACGCGAGCAGCTGTTGCTCGCCGAGCGGGCGAGGGCGGGCGAGCGGCGACGGCTCGCCGAGGAGATGCACGACGTGGTGACCCACCGGCTGAGCCTGGTGGTGCTGCACGCCGGCGCGCTCGGCACCAGCTCGACCGAGCCGAAGGTGCGTACTGCGGCCGAGGACATCCGGCAGGCCGGCACCCAGGCGCTGGCCGAGCTGCGGGACCTGGTCGGGGTGCTCCGGGAGGCGGGCGCGGCCCGCGCCGACCGGCCCGAGGAGCCCGCCGCGCCCGACCCGGCGACGCTGGTCGCCGAGGCCCGCGCGGCCGGCGAGGTGGTCTCCCACACCCGCGAGGGCGACCCCGGACGGATCTCGCCGACCGTCCTGCGGACCGTGTACCGGGTGGTGCAGGAGTCGCTGACGAACGCCCGCAAGCACGCCCCCGGCGCCGAGGTGACGGTGGCCCTGGCCTACCGGGCCGACGGCGTCACCGTGCGCGTCGCGAACGGCGCACCGCGCCGCCCGCCCGACAGTGCGCTGGCCGGCAGCGGCTCCGGCGTGGGGCTGCTCGGCCTCAGGCAGCGGGTCGAGCTGGTCGGCGGCACGCTGCGCGCCGGACCGACGCCGGTCGGCGGCTACCGGGTCGACGCGACCCTGCCGGCCTACGTGCCGTCGTGGGGGGACACCAGATGATCCGGGTGGTCGTCGTCGACGACGAGCCGATGGTGTGCGCGCACCTGCGGGTGATCCTCGGCGCCGCGGCGGACGTGGAGGTGGTCGCCGACGCGCGGGACGGCGCGGAGGGCGTCGAGGCGGTCGTCCGGCACCGCCCCGACGTGGTGCTCATGGACCTGCGGATGCCCGGCGTCGACGGTCTCGCCGCGATCGACCGGATCGCGACGCTGCCCGCGCCGCCCCCCGTCGTGGCGCTGACGACCTTCGACGCCGACAGCTACGTGCTGCGCGCCCTGCGTGCCGGCGCGGCGGGGTTCCTGCTGAAGTCCACGCCGCCGGAGGACCTCGTCGAGCTGGTCCGGGTGGCCGCGGCGGGGCACACCGTCCTGTCGCCGGCCGCGACGGCCCGGCTGGTCGACGCGTCCGCCGACGGGCGGCGGCGGGGCGAGGACGCCCGGGCGCGGCTGCGGGAGCTGACCGAACGCGAGCTGGAGGTGCTGACCCTGCTGGGCCGGGGACTGTCCAACGCGGACATCGGGCGCGCGCTGTTCCTGTCGGAGGCGACCGTGAAGAGCTACGTGTCCCGGATGCTGGTGAAGATCGACTGTCGCAACCGGACCCAGGCCGGCCTCCTCGCCCGCGAGGCCGGCCTGGTCGACGACGTCCGGTGACTCCTCAGCGCGGCGGCACGGCCTCGACGTCCACCGCCGTGACGGCGGCCAGTGGGTGCTCCCGGCCGGTGAGCATCTCCTCGACGCGGATGTCGCCGAGGAGGTGGCGGCGGAAGAACGCGGTCACGTAGCTGGCGGTCACCAGCCGCTGGGCGCGTTCGGTGAGCTGCCGGTCCACCCCGTCGTCGGCCACGCAGTGACCCGGCCGGGGCCGCGGCGGCCCGAAGCTGGTGTCGGCGGAGCGCCGCACGTCGTCGTGGGCCAGCACCTGACCGCTGCCCGGCGACCACTGGGTGTTGAGGAAGTTGTGGTTGGCGCCGTGCACGTGCCACAGGTACAGCGGGACGGTGTTGCGCCCGCGCGCGTTGTCCACGTAGTCCGGTCCGCCGCCGGTGGAGTAGTCGCAGCCGCCGGTCATCGCGCCGAACGGGACGTCGGTGACCCGGTAGTCGAGGTTCTCGGGCGCGTCCGGGTCGGGGGCGTAGTACGCGGCCGGCGCCAGCGGCACCACCCCGCGCACCTCGACCCCGGCCGGCAGGTCGGCGCGGTGGGTGTCGGCCGCGTGCCACATGACGCCCCGGCCGCCGCGGGAGTGGCCGACCGTGCCGACCCTGGTCAGGTCGATCCGCCCGGTGAAGTCGACGTGCGCGGGCCGGCCGGTGTCGGGGTCGGTGAACCGCGCGGCCAGCTCGCCGCCACCGGTCGTGACCAGGTCGCGCCACATCCGCAGGTGCTCGTTGACCAGCGCGGCCCGTGCCATGTCGGCGGCCTGGCCGAGTTCGCCGGCGTTGACCCCGTTGGCGCTGATCGACACGGCCACGATGCCGTGGCGGGCCAGCGTGCGGCCGAGGTAGTCGAAGCCGCGGTAGCTGGGCAGCGATGGGGTTCCGGGCGCGCAGGGCCACCGGGACAGGCGGGCCTGGGCGTCGTCCATGACGGCGTACAACCGCTCGAGCTCCGCCGGATCCTCGACCGGGTCGAGCCCGGCGACCTGGTAGAGCGCGTCCGTCCACGCCTCGGCGGCCGCGCGGTCGGCACAGGTCTCCCACTGGCCGTGGGACAGCACGACCAGCGGGTGCCGGCCGCGGAGCGCACGCGGGTGGTGCACGACGGCGGTCAGCTCCAGGTCCGCCACCCGGCCGGGCCGGCCGGTCTCGGGGTCGACCGTGTGGAAACCGGGAACCTGGAACGCGGTGTCGCCGAGGGTGTAGTGGACCGAGGCGACCGCGTGCCGGGCGGCAGCGGGCTCGGGGGCGGCGTGCCCGGCCGGTGCGACGACCAGCCCCAGCGCGATCAGGCCCGCGGCGGCCACGGCGGCTCTGCGCGGCATCGAACGTCCTTTCCGTTGTGGTACAAGGCAACGGCGACGGTAGGCGGGCAATCCGCCGGTTCCGTGACGGTCACGTCACGACCGGCCGACAGCTCACGCGCTCGTGCGGAGGTCCGCTGGGGCCGGTGCGGCCGCGGGGGAGGTGGCGGCGTCGCGGGCGCGGGCGAGTTGGGCCACCCCGTACGCGCTGAGCGCCCCGCAGGTGACCGCGAGGACGATCTCGACCTGACTGGTGGCGAGGGTCTCACCGAGGAGCACCACGCCGATGGTGGTGGCGCTGGCCGGGTTCACGAGGTTGGTCACCGCCAGGGGCGCGCCGAGCCCGTCACGGTAGGACCGCTGGGTGAGCAGCGTCGCGACGACCGCGAACACGGCGATGGCGACGACCGTGAGGATGGTGAGGGGCCGCAGCAACACGTCCGCGCCGGTGTCGCCGACGGTCACCACGACGGTCTGGCACAGCGCCGAGCAGACGGAGAACGCGATCCCGCCGCCGACGGCCTCCCACAGGCCCGACGCTCCCGGGCGCCGGCCCCGCAGCCCGAGCGCGGTGACGACGGCGGTGGTGACGACGAGCAGCCCGACGAGCTCGGTGGAGGTGAGCGTCTCGGCGTCGCCGGCGGTGGTGATGATCAGCGTGAGCCCGGCGAGGCCGATGACGGTGCTCGTCATGCCGGTCAGCTCGAGCCGGGTCACGCGGCGCCGCGCCGTCACCGCCGCCAGGGGGACGGCGATGACGAGCGTGAGCACGCCGAGCGGCTGGATCAGGGACAGGGGACCGAAGGCCAGGGAGGTGACGTGCAGCGCGGCGCCGAGGGCGTTGAGCGCGAGCGCCGCCCACACCTGGGGGACGCGCACCAGCTCCGGGACGGTGAGCTCGGCGTAGCGCGCCTGGATGAGCGCCGCCGTCGCGTAGGCGATGGAACAGGCCACGCACAGGGCGATCGCGATGATCAGGTCGGTCATGACAAGCGGTCGCCCACTCTCTCGGTTTCGCCCGACGGAACGGGTGTGGTCCAGCGTCCTCGGTCGGACGTGCCGAGAGCCCGGGCAGCGATGCCTCCAGGACTCACCACGAGCCTAACGTGCCTGCCCTACGCGCTCGTACAGCATTCGTCAACAACGGAATCGGCCCGGGGTGGAGCAGCAGCATGCAAAATTAATTATTAAATATATAGATGTCCGATTATTTCGCTTTTGAGCGACCCGCGTCGAACCCGGAGGACGTCACCGTGCCGATCGCGATGTTGTCTCTCGACCTGCCGATGCCCACCGGGACCGAAGTCCTCAACCAGACAGGAACCGCGTCACGTCTTCAGGGACGCGGGCGGCTCGGTTTCCTTGCGGACCTCGATCTGGAGGGCGCGTTCGCGTTGCAGCCACTCGGGGTTGTCGGCCTTCAGCGCGTTGATCTGGTCCGTCGTCAGCGCCTCGGTGATGCCAGCCCTGGCAAGACCGCTGATCGACACCCGCAGCCGCGCGGCGACGACCTGTCGCGGGTGCGGGCCGTTGCGGCGCAGCTCGCGCAGCCATTCCGGCGGGTCGGACTGCATGGCGTTCAGCTCGTCGCGGGAGACGACACCCTCCTGGAACTCCGCGGGGGTGGCCTCGAGGTACACGCCCAGCTTCTTCGCCGCGGAGGCGGGCTTCATGGTCTGCGGGGTCTTGCGCGACGTCATGGCGATGGAGGGTAACGGACCGGTCTCGCACGCGCCTTGTGCCGCCCGCGTGCGCGACGCCCGACGTCGACCTGCTGCCGATGGTCAAGCCGCAGTTCGAGGTCGGCGAGGACCGACTCGGCGCCCGGCGGCGTCGTCCGCGACCCCCGAACTGCGCGCCGGCACGGTACGTACTGTGATCACGGAGACCGAGGCGCTCGGCCTGCGCGTGCACGGCGTCACGGCCAGCCCGCTGCCGGGCCCGTCCGGGAACTCCCGGTAATCTGCCCACGTGACGGCACCATCGACGTTCACCCTCGGTTACGTGCCCGGGGTGACGCCCGCGAAGTGGGTGCGGACCTGGCAGGAGCTGGTGCCCGACGTGCCGCTGCGGCTCGTGCAGGTGTCCGCCGCGGACGCGGGCGCGCTCGTGCGGGACGGGAACGCCGACGCGGTCCTCCTGCGGCTGCCGCCCGACCGGGACGGGCTGCACGCGATCCCGCTCTACACCGAGACGACCGTCGTCGTGTTCCCGAAGGACCACCACCTCGCGGCGGCCGACGAGGTGTCCACCGAGGACATCGGTGACAACCTCGTGCTGCATCCGCACGACGACACGCTCGACTGGGCCGCGCCGCCCGGGAAGCTCGTGGACCCCCGGCCCGAGTCCACCAAGGACGCCGTCGAGCTGGTGGCCGCCGGGGTGGGGCTGCTCGTCGTACCGCAGTCGCTCGCCCGGCTGCACCATCGCAAGGACCTCACCTACCGACCGCTCACGGACGTGCCGCAGTCGCGTGTCGCGCTGTCGTGGCCGGAGGACGAGACCACCGACCTCATGGAACAGTTCATCGGGATCGTGCGGGGCCGCACGGCGAACAGCACCCGCGGCAGGCAGCCGGAGCCGGTGGCGAAGCAACGGAAACGGAAGCCTGCCGCCAGAACAGCCGCCAAACTGGCCGCGAGGCAGCGGCAGACCCGCAAGCCGCGCCGCCGTTCCTGAGCCCGGCCCGGCGTCGCCAACCAGGTCATCGGAGAACCGTAACCCCACCAACCGAGCGTCAACAGGTGTGCACGCCCGCGATGCCGCGGTGGCCGCAAGTGCCACCACGTCGTGGAGATCGTCCCCGCTGGCCCTGACGCCGCGAAGAAAGCCGGTCGGCCAACGCTCGACGAAGGCGGTCGTCAACGGACGGTGAGCTGATTGTTCGCGGTAGGCGAGTCGTAAGGTAGTGGTCGTGTGGAAAGTCCGGCTCCTCGGAGCAGTGCTCGTGCTGGTCGGACTGCTGGTGCTGCTGTCGGCCTTCGGGAGTTTGTGGCTCATCTGGCGGCTGCGGGCCTCGGCAACAAGCAGTACGGACTTCCCGCGATCGGCGAACAGGTAGAGATCGTCTACCTGCCGGGCTCGCCGGAGGTGGCCAGAATGACCGGCGCCGCACGCACGGCTGGTGACCTCGCCGGCCGGTCCGTCATTGGGCTGTTGGTCCTCGCGGTCGGGCTCCTCCTTCTCCTGGTTCAGCCGGAA
>DATABL010000189.1:0-15589 GCA_036259595.1 Actinophytocola sp. | reverse complement strand
AGAGCATCCCGGAGTCGATGACCCGCCGCAGCGCGGCGACCTCCTCCGCACCGAGGGTGCGGCCGGCCGCCTCGGCCACACTCGGAAAGCGCGACTTCCCGGTAGTCATCCTCGGACAATAACGGTCCGGGCCGCAACCGGCAATGGTCCGGCTCGCTACGAGTCAGACCGCTGTCGGCCACTCGTCCCGGCGCCGCGCCGTCTCGGGCACCGTGAAGTGCGCCGCGCCCGGGCCCGCCAGATACGCCGCCACCGAGGTCGGCACCACGTCCGGGTAGTCCGCGTTGCGCACGTCCCGCAGCGAGGCCGTCCCGTCGAACATGGCCACCTGGTACTGCAGGGCCACGTACTCGAACATGCTGGACGCCGTGAACTGTCGGCGCACGACCTCCGCACGCAGGTCCCGCAGTGTGCCCCTGCGGACGAGTTCCCACCGCCGCCCGGACGCCGCCTCGACCTCGTTCCGCAGCTCCAGCATGGACAGCTGCTGGCCGACCACGTGCACGTCGCGGCCCGCGGTCCTCGGGTCGAGCGCGATCGCGGCCGTGAACGCGGCGGTGTCCGGGATGGTGGTGATGTCGATCGGGCGCGTGCCGTCACCCCACACCGAGAACGTGCCGGCCACCGGGTCGAGCACCTCGTGGATCGCGCCGAGGAAGTACTCCGGGAACGCGCCGACCGCCACCGACGTGCGTGCGACCGTCGACGTGGCGAACGAGTCGGCGAACACGCGGCGGAGGTCGGACAGGACGTTGACGCCGTAGCCGTAGCCGTAGAGGTCGATCGAGAAGTCCGACGGGATCATCCGGTGCACGCCGGCCCGCTCCGCGGCCCGCAGCAGCTCCCGCTGCCCGTCGATGATCACGTCCGGCCCGCCCTGGACCGCGGACACGACGACCTCCACGCCGTCGACGTGGTGTCGCAGCGCGTCCGCGCCGTCGGCCAGGTCGCCGACGCACGGCGTCAGCTTGGGGTGCTCCGGCAGCTTGTCCACCGAAGCCTTCCGGACCAGCGCACGCACGTCGGCGCCCCGATCCAGCAGGTTCTTCACGATCAGGCTACCGAGGCTACCGGTCGCGCCCGCCACCAGAACTGTCGTCATCGCCGTCACTCCTCGCTTGGCTTTCGGTCAGGGACAGCCTCCCGCTCACCGAACCGCCTGGCAAAGGTCACCAAAGTTACTTACTTTGGAGAAGTGACTACACCACCGGGCACTCCTGTCGACGAGAAAAGCTGCCACCGGATCCTGCGGGCGATCGACATCATCGGGGTGCGCTGGACCGGACCGATCCTGCTCGCCGGGGCCCGGGGCGCCCGCCGGTTCAAGGAGTACCGCGCCTTGGTCCCGGGCATCTCGGATCCACAGCTGGCCCTGCGACTCAAGCAGCTACAGGGCCGCGGGCTCATCGAACGCACGGTCATTCCCAGCACACCGGTCCAGATCAGGTACGCCCTCACGCCCGAAGCCGAGGAGCTGATCGCCGTCCTTCAACCGTTGTCGCAGTGGAGCGAACGCCATCTCTCGCACCGCGACACCTGACGCGGAGCGGTGTGCCCGGATCAGCCTCCTGGCATCTCGGTCCAGCGGTACAGGCGGGCACCGCGGGCGAAGTACAGCCGCCCGTCGTCGTCGGTCGCCAGGTGGGCGACGCCGCCGTCGGCGAGCTCGGTCGCCCGCCAGGTACGAGTGTCCACATGCCACAGCGAGCCCGCCGTCGCGACGTACGCGGACCGGCCGCGCAGGATGAGGCCGCGCTCGGTGCCGTACCGCGTCGACCCCCCGCCGAACAGCTCGGCGGAGCGGATCACCCGGTTCGCCCGGGGGTGGTAGACGAACAGCGTCCGGTCGGCGAGTCCCCAGATCCAACCGCGGCGGTCGACGGTGAGCGCGCTGATCGCCTTCGAGCCCGGGACCGGGGTCACCTCCGACACCACCTGCCCGGTGTCGGGGTCGAAGACGAACAGCTTGGCCTCGGTCGCCACCGGGTCGATGCCGTAGCCGCCGTACACCGACGTGCCGCCGTAGAGCAGGCCGCGGTGGGTGGCCAGCGACACCACGCTCTGGTCCGGGACCACGTCGCGGTGCACGGTCACCTCGCCGGTGGCCGGGTCCCAGAGGGACAGTGCCCCGCCGAGCCGGCCGGAGACCGGCACGCTGCCGACGGCCATCCGGTCACCGACCTGGACGAAGGCCTGCGGACGGTCCTGCTCGGCGCCGAGCTCCACCGCGGGCCCCGGGTTCGTGCCGTAGTCCCACGGCTGGTCGAGGTCGTAGTCGAGCAGGTGCCCGTGCGGGTAGCGGCCGTAGACCAGGCGGCCGTCGTAGGTGCCGAACCCCTCGACCTGCCCGGCCGACGGGAGCACCGTGGTGGTGTCGGTGGCCGGGTCGAACCGCGCCATCCCGGGCGGCGACAGGAACGCGCCGACGTAGATCGCGCCGTCCGGGCCGCGGCCGAGCGCCTGGACCGGGCTCGGCGCGCCCTCCAGGTCGGACTCGCCGATGTAGCGGGTCGCCCCGGTGGTCGGGTTCCAGACGTAGATCCGGCCGTAGTAGTAGGTCATCGCCAGGGACTCGCCGGGGAAGTCCGGGTCGTCCAGGTCGATCCACGCCCAGGTGCCGGGGAACGCGTTGGGTCCCCAGCCGATCGGCTCCCAGGTGTGGGTGTCCAGGTGGTAGCGGACGATGCCGTGCGCGGCGATCCGGAAGTAGACGTGCTCACCCTCCGGGTCGAGCGGGGAGATGGCCCGCCCGGAGATGCCGGGCACGATGTCGACGAACTCGGCGGTGGTGGTGTCGTAGACCAGCAGGTCGTTCGACGGCTGCACCCGGACGAACAGCTGGTCGCGGGCCAGCGTCATGTCGTAGACGACCTCGTGGACCGCGTACTCCTCGGGCAGGTGGATCTGGGTCACCGCGCCGGTCGCCCGGTCGACCCGGGCCAGCCGCGCGTTGGGCTGGGTGCCGAAGTAGACGTGTTCGTCGGTGACGACCAGCGAGCGGCCGTAGGTCTCGCCGGGGAGCACCTGCCCGTGGTCGGTGACCTCGCCGGTCGCCGGGTCGTAGGCGATCAGCTTGCCGCCGGGGTAGGTGCCGCCGTAGATCACGCCGTCGGGGGCGGCGGCCAGCCGCCAGATGCCCTCGCCGGCGACCGGGGGGCCGAGCGCGGTCACGGCCGGGTCGCCGGGCCGCCACCGGTACAGCTCCCCGGAGGTCATGCCGAAGTAGACCGCGCCCTCGGCGGTGGAGAACGTGCTGGCCCAGCTGTGCACGCCGGCCGGCAGCCGCTCGCCGAAGACCACCTCACCGGAGCGGATGTCGGTGACCTGGAACATCGCGGGGGTCTCGTCGTTGCCGGCGGTGACCCAGTACGCCTGCGGACGCCCCTGCGCGTCCACCCCCTGCGACTGGTCCTGGGAGAGCACCCGGCCGGCGATCGGGTAGCCGAGATCCTCCTCGGCGCCGGTGACCGGATGGCCCGGACGGTGTTCCGCGGCGGCGCCCGGTACGAGCACCGTCGCCGTGGCGACCAGGGTGGTGAGCAACACGGCCAGTCTCATCCGACCTCCCATTTTCGGTCTTGGCCGTAATAAGCTAGCTTTGCGGACAGGGGAGACGCAACATCCGGCGGAGGCGAGAGTGCGGGTCGTGCTGATCGGCGGCGGCGGCATGGTCGGCCGCCTGCTCTGCGCCCACCTGGCCGGCCGGCACGACCTGGTCGTGGTCGATCCCGCCACCCCCGGACCGCCGGGCGTCGCCCACGTCGCGGCCGACCTGACCGACGAGGGCGCCCTGGACGTGCTGGCCGGGGCGGACGCCGCGGTCCACCTGGCCGCGGTGGTGCCGCGGGCGGGCGAGACCGGCGATCCCGCGCGGGTCACGGCCGCGTTCGCCGTCAACGTCGGCTCGGTGCACCTCAGCCTCGCCGCGGCCCAGCGGCACGACCTGGCGGCGTTCGTCCACGTCAGCAGCATGTCGGTGCACGCGGACTACGGCCGCCGCCCGGTCGACCCCACCGCGCCGCCGGACGCCACCGAGCCGTACGGGCTGTCCAAGCGCCTCGCCGAGGACGTGTGCCGGGCCCTGTCCGCCCGGCGGCCGCGTCCGTCGGTCTGCTCGCTGCGGCTGGCCTACCCGACGCCGGACGCCGACTGGCCGGCCTGGCGGCGGCCCGACAGCGGCCGGTTGGACCGGCCCCGCCTGGCCGACGGCACACCGGTCGCCGCGCTGGCCGGCGTCGACCTCGCCGCCGCGGTCGACGCCGCGCTGCGGTACCGGGCCGGATACCGTGCCGTCCCGATCGTGGGCGACCCGCGCACCCTCGACCGCGACGAGCCGAACGTGCTGGGCTGGACCCCCGCCCGGATCCGGTGAGGAAGCGCCGATGGCCCTGGTCGACCTGCCGCTGGAGCAGCTGTGGCGCTACCGGCCCGACCGCGAGGAACCGGCCGACTTCGACGCGTTCTGGGTCCGGAGCCTGACCGAGGCCCGGCGGTTCCCGCTCGACGCGGTACTGCGCCGGCAGGACGGCCCGCTCACGCTCGTCGACGTCTTCGAGGTCGAGTTCGCCGGCTTCGGCGGGCACCGGATCGGCGGCTGGTTCCTCCGCCCCCGGCACCACCCGGAGCCGCTGCCCTGCGTCGTGCGCTACCTGGGCTACACGGTCGGGCGGGGCCACCCGCACCAGTGGCTGAGCCTGCCGGCGTGCGGGCTCGCCACGCTGGTGATGGACACCCGCGGCCAGAGCGGCACCCCGGATCCGGCCGGCGGCAGCGGGGCCGAGGTGCCGGGCTTCCTCACCCGCGGCCTGGCCGGCCCGGAGACCTACTACTACCGGCGGGTCTACGTGGACGCGGTGCGCGCGGTCGAGGCCGCGGGGGCGCTGCCGGGCGTCGACCCGTCGCGGATCGCGGTCGCGGCCGGGAGCCAGGGCGCCGGGGTCGGCCTGGCGGTCGCCGGCCTGGCCTCGGCCCGGCTCCGCGCGGTGCTGCTGGACGTGCCGTCCCTGACGATGTTCCGGCGGGCCACCGAGATCGGGGCCGGCGGCTCGCGCGCGGAGCTCGTCGCGTACCTCCAGGCCCACCGCGGGCGGGAGGAGGACGTGTTCACCACGCTGAGCTACTTCGACGGCGTCAACTTCGCCGCGCGGGCGCGGGTGCCGGCCTGGTTCTCCGCCGCGCTGATGGATCCGGTGTGCCCGCCGTCGACCGTCTTCGCCGCCTACCACCACTACGCGGGCGAGAAACACATGCGGGTCTGGCCCTACAACGGGCACGAGGGCGGCGGCGGGGACCAGGAGGCCGAGCACCTGGAGCTGCTGGTCTCCCTGCTCGGCGGCGACGTTAGCATTGCGGATGGGACCGGAACCTGACAGGGATCGGACGGCGTGATGCGGCTTACCATCGGGGTTGTCGGCCCCGACGACCTGGTCGACGACGTGGCCGCCACCTGCGAGGAACAGCCCGAGGTCACCGCGCTGCGCTTCGACTACGACCACGAGTCGCGGGCACCGGAGCTGGTCGAGGCGCACGCGCCGGAGGTCGACGGCTGGCTGTTCACCGGGATCGTGCCGTACCTGCTGGCGCGGGACGCGGGGCAGCTGACCCGGCCGGCCGGGTTCGTCGACTACTCCGGCGACACCCTGCTCAGTGCCCTGGTCCGGCTGCAGCACGCCGGGCACGACGTCACCCGGCTGTCCATCGACACGCTGCCCGCGGCCGACGTCACGGGGGCGTTCCGGGACGCCGGCCTGCCGGCCGACGGGGTCGGCACCCAGCCGTACCGGCAGAGCCTCACCACCGAGTCGCTGGTCGCGTTCCACCGCGGCAACCCGTCCCAGCTGGCGATCACCTGCCTGAACTCGGTGTACGAACAGCTGCGCGACGAGCTGACCGTGCTGCGGCTGGTGCCCTCGAAACACTCCGTCCGGCTCGCGCTGCGCCAGCTGCTGTCGGCCGCCGAGGGCCAGGTCACCGAGGACGCCCAGATCGTGCTGGGCCTGGTCGAGGTCACCGACGACGAGGGACTGCTGCGCGAGGCGGCGGCGCTCGGCGGGACCGTGGCCGCCTACCGGGCCGGCGTCCACCTGCTGGTGACGACGCGGGGTCCGCTGCACGAGGTCACCGGCGGGTTCACCGGCCTGCCGATGCTCGCCCGGCTCGCCGCCAACCAGCCGGTCGTCCACATCGGACTGGGCATGGGCCGCAGCGCCGCCGAGGCGGAGAGCTTGGCCCGCCGGGCGCTGGCCCGCGCCCGCCGGATCGGGGACGTGGCCGCGGTGCTGTGCCTGCGGGCCGACACCGACATCGTGCTGGAGGGGACGACGCAGCACACCGCGACGCCGAACCTGGGCGTGCTGAGCCGGCGCGTCGGCCTGTCGACCGCGACGCTGGAGAAGCTGTACGCGGCCGCGGAGGCCGGCGGCGGCGAGCCGCTCAACACCCGCGAGATCGCCGACCGGCTCGGCGTCCAGCAGCGCACGGCACGGCGCATGCTGAACCGGCTGGAGCTCGCCGGGCTGGCCGAGCGCACCGGCAGCCAGGCCAGCGGCGGCAGCGGCCGGCCGCTGACCCTCTACCGCCTCACGCTGCGTCCGTGAGCTCGAAGACGATCCAGTACTCGTTGTGGAAGTCGCCGGGCGAGCTGGCGTTGGCGAACGGCTCCACGCCGACCCAGCCGCGGAAGTCGCCGTCGTCGATCACCTGCAGCAGCGGGCGGATGTGCGAGTTGCCGCCGAGCCGCACCCAGTTCCGGTGGGCGGTGCCGGAGGTCAGGCCGCCCACCGCGGCGACCCAGTTGGCCTTGCCGCCGGGCAGGGCGGCGGCCCGCGCGGGCGGGGAGTACCCGGCGGCCAGGAGACCGAGCAGGACGACGAGCACACCGACGAGCGCACCCCTCGTTGTGCCCCGCGTTCTCCGCATCCGCCGCTCCCTTCCGAAGTGGTCGTGATCAGGCCAGCCAGCGGTCGAGGTGGGTGGCCACGAACTCGTCGTCCTGGAGCCACGGGTAGGCGGCCAGCACGCGGTCGATCTCGGCGAGCTGGCCCGGGGAGAGCTCCTCGTTCGGGTCGAGGCACCAGCGGCCGGCGAGCAGCCCCTGCCGGCGCAGCACCTCGTGGATGCCGGGGATGCACCCGTGGAAGCCGCGCGCGGCGTCGAAGATCGCCGCGTTGGCGTCGGTCAGGTGGCCGTCGAGGGTGAGCAGCCGGCGCGTCTCGGCCAGGTCGCCCGCCCGGGCCAGCCGGCTTCGCTCGAGCAGCTCGACCGCCCGGCGCGCCCACAGCGACCACTGGCCGAGCAGGCCGCCGACGAACTCCACGTCAGTGCGGCGGCCGCCGACCACCACCTGGTGCGGGGTGACCAGGTCGGCCAGGATGTGGTCGTCGTTGCCGGTGTAGAGCGAGACCTCGCCCTCCCGGCCGGCCGCGCAGACCCCGTGCAGCACGTCGAGCGTGCGGTACCGGTTGAACGGCGCGACCTTGATCCCGACCACCGCCTCCACGGCCGCAAGCCGGGTCCAGAAGGCGCGGGAGAGCACCCGGCCGCCCACGGACGGCTGCAGGTAGAAGCCGATCACCGGCAGCACCGAGCCGACCGCCCGGGTGCGGTCGAGCAGCCCGTCCTCGTCCAGTTCCGGGTCGGGGGCGAGCAGCACCATGTCGTAGCCGAGCGAGGCCGCCAGCTCCGCCTCGGCCACCGCCTGGCTGGTCGGGCCCACCACCCCGGCGACGAGCACGGTCCGCCGGTCGTACTCGCGCGCGGCCTCGGCGGCCAGCTCCAGCACCGGCGCCAGCATCCCGGTGCCGTGGATGGCGAACTGGGTGGTGTGCACCCCGACCGCCAGGCCGCCGGCGCCGGCCTCGACGTAGTACCGCGTCAGCGCCCGCTGCCGGCGTTCGTCGAGCCGGCGTTCGGCGGTGAGCGCCAGCGGGTGGGCCGGGATGACCATGCCGCCCCGGAACAGCTCGCGCGCCGTCGCGGGTTCGGCGACCGCCGCCGGCAGGGACATCTCGTTCTCCTTGGTCCACACCGCTGCTAGAACCGCCCGTCCCGACGCTCGAACTTGGTGGGTTTGTCCAGCAGCGGACCACCCCCGGCGACCCAGCGCGCCGTGTGCTCGACCAGCTCCGCGGGCGTCAGCTCCGGGTAGCCGAAGAGCCGCAGGCAGCGCGCCGCGTTGGACAGCAGGGCGGTCGGCGCCTCCGTGCCGGTGAGCTCCGCCTCCCGCCCCAGCTCCGCGGCCAGCGCCTCGGCCGCCCAGCGCACCGACACCACCTCCGGGCCGGTCACGTTGAGCACCGCCGGCGGGTTGTCGGCCAGCCGCAGCGCCCGCAGGGTGACCTCGTTCGCGTACCCCTGCCAGACGACGTTGACGCAGCCGGTGGTCACGTCGATCGGCTCCCCGGCGAGGACCTTCCGGGCGAGGTCGACGAGGACCCCGTAGCGCAGCTCCACCGCGTAGTTGAGCCGGATCAGCGCCATCGGGGTGCCGTCGCGCTCGGCGAAGTGGGTCAGCACCCGCTCCCGGCCCAGGCAGCTCATGGCGTAGTCGCCGACCGGGCCGACCGGCGTCCCCTCGGTGGCGCCGCCGCTGCCGGCCGGGACGAACGGGTAGACGTTCCCGGTCGACAGCGCCACGATCCGGCTGCCCTTGAACCGGTCGGCGACCCGGCCGGGGAGGTAGGTGTTGGTGAACCAGGCGGCGTGCTCGCGTCCCTCGGTGCCGAACTTGGCGCCGACGAGGTAGACGATGTTCGCCGCGTCCGGCAGGTCGCGCAGCGCCGCCTCGTCGGCGAGGTCCGCGCGGACCGCCACCGCCCCGGCCTCCTCGACCTGTGCGGCGAGGCGCGGGTCGGTGAAGCGGGACACCGCGAGCACCCGCTGTCCGGCCGGCAACGCGTTGCGCGCCAGCCGGACCAGGCTCGGGCCGAGCTTGCCGCCGGCACCCAGCACCAGCACGTCGCCGTCGAGCTCGGCGAGGTCGTCGAGCAGGCCGGCGCTGGGTGTGGCCAGCCGTTCGTCGAGCTCGGCTTCGGTTCGCATGGAGCCCCTCCCCTCATTTACGGACCAGACCGTAATTGAGCGCGTGGAACGCTGTCAAGCGTGCCTACTGGTACCAGCGGGATCGGTACAGGTGCTGGCCGACGATCCAGTACTTGTCCCCGCTCGGATGGGCGACGAGCTGCGCGGCGGCGGTGTCCGGCGGCGCGGAGTCCGCGAACGTCTCGGGGTCGAGGCGGTGGAACCCACCCCGCGCCGTCACGTACAGCTGCCCGTCGGTGGCGTCGAACCGCACCTTCGTCGCCAGCGGGTTCCACTCGCCGACGCTCGACCAGTCGAAGGGCGCGACCTCGTGGGTCCGCACGGTCTGCCGGGTCGCCGGGTCGAGCTCGAAGAGCGTGCCGGCGGTGATGCCCCAGAGGTGTCCGTCGGCGTCCACGGTGAGCCCGCTGACGGCCCGCTCCCCCGGCACCGGCGTCGTCTCCCACAACTTGGTGCCGGTGGCGACGTCCACGGCGAAGACCTTCGCGTGGGCCTGCGTGGGCGTGGATCCGTTGCCGCCGTAGACCATCGTGCCGCCGTAGAGCACACCGTCGGCGTAGGTGAGGGCACTGACGCTCTGGTCGGCGACGATGTCGGGGTAGCGGCGGACGCTGCCGTCGGCGGGGTCGTAGAGCGCGAGCTCGCCGCCGAGCAGGCCGTAGTCGGGCTCGGTCCCCACCGCCAGGTACGGCCCGGCGGAGGCCATCGCCCACGGCCGGCTCTGCCCGTCGTCGCGCAGGGTGAACACCCGCCGCGGGTTGGTCGAGCTCCACGGGAGCGCCGGGTCGTAGGAGAACACCTCCGCACCGGTGTACGTGCCGAGGTAGAGCTTCCCGGCGTGGGTGACCATGCCCTCGGCCTGCTGCGGGAACCCGTGGAACCACCACTCGCCGGTCGCCGGGTCGTACGACGAGAGCCCGCCGGAGAAGTAGCCGCCCTGGTAGACCCTGCCGTCCGGCCCCACAGCCATCGCCCGGGGCTTCACGGGCGTCCCCACGAGGCCCTCGACGTAGTCCAGCCGGCCCTCGTCCGTCGCCGGGTCGTACTGCCACACCCGCCCGTCGCTCTGCGCCCCGACGACGAGCTCACGCTCCGAGCCGGGTTCGACGACCAGCTCCACGCCGCGGCTGCCGCCCACCGCGAAGCTCGTCGGCGTGCGCTCGTCCAGGCGCGGGTCGTAGCGCACCAGCTGGTTGCCGCTGACCAGGTAGACGTCGCCGTCGGAGTCCCGGCGCGACACCGACTGCCCGCTGTAGGAGCCCAGCGACCCGGACCAGCGGCCGCGCAGCGTGTCGTAGACGTAGCCGCCGCTCGGCGACCACCGGACGTAGAGGTAGCGGTGGTCGGCGTCCATCTCGTAGGTGAAGCCCGACCCGTCGGCCACCTCGTCCGGGACGGCGATCCGCCGCTTCTTCCCGGTCCGCAGGTTCACCGCCCACAGCTCCTTGGCGGCCGACCCGGTACCGATGTACGCGGTGTTCCCCACGACGGCGGTGGACCGGACGTAGGTGTTGTGGTCGCCGAAGGTGCCGTAGTCGCGCCAGCTCTCGGTCGACGGGTTCCAGCAGGCCAGGTGACCCGGCGGGAGCTCGCCGTCGTGCGCGCCCTGGAACGTGCCGGTGCAGGCGACGCCGTGCGGGGTGGTGTCGACCTGCCACAGGAAGCTCGTGTCCTCGGTCGGCGCGCCGAGGTTCTCCACCGCGTCCGCGCCCCACTCCAGCCGGTAGAGCTCGCCGGCGCCGTAGGTGGCCGCGTAGACCGTGCCGTCGCGGGCGACCTCGACGCCCCACGCGCCCTGCGCGCGATCCCCGAGCGGGTACGCCCGCACCAGCCGGCGCGCGAACGGGTCGATCTCGGCCAGGTACGCCGGGGCGCCGCTGACCACGAGCCACATCCGGGTCGAGCCGTCCGGCATCCGCGCGGTGGCGCCGCCGGCGGTCGTGGTGGCGGTGAGCGGGATCTCGCCGACGTCCCGGACCCAGGGCACCGCCTCGTCGGCCGTCGCGGTGGCGGTCGCGGGCAGCAGGCTCAGCACGATTCCGGCCAGGATCGTCTTGGTGCGCAAGAACATGGGGTTGCCTCCCGGCACTAGAGCGAGACGCGGTGGAGGACGGCGTCCTGGGCGAGGAAGAGGCGGCCGTCGGGGTGCACGGCCAGGTGCCGCGCCGGCTGGTCCAGCACGAGCCGGCTGGTCCGCGCCGCCGGGTCGATCTCGAACAGCAGGTGGCCCTGGACCAGCGCGTAGATCCGGTCGCCGGCGGGGGCGCGGTCGAGCTCCCCGGCCGTCGTGCCGGTGTCCGGGGCGAGCCGCAGCCGGTGCACCACCTGCCGCGCGGCCACGTCGAAGGCGAACAGCTGCCCGTCGACGAGTCCCCAGACGAGCCCGCCGGAGTCCACCACCAGTGCCGGCACGGCCTCGGCTCCGGGCACCGGGGTGACCTCGAAGACCGGACTGTCACCGGAGACCGCCCAGCCGA
The DNA here is from genome assembly GCA_036259595.1 of Actinophytocola sp. GTDB lineage: Bacteria > Actinomycetota > Actinomycetes > Mycobacteriales > Pseudonocardiaceae > Actinophytocola. Next base: position 4,073 of record DATABL010000189.1, on the reverse strand, counting down.
ACAGCCGGGCCTCGGTCTGGGTCGGGGCCGGAACCGTGTAGCCGCCGTGGATCGACGTGCCTCCGACGATCACGCCGCCGGCGTGGGCCAGGCTGACGATCGACTGGTCGATGACGACCGGCCGGTGCACCGTCGTGTCCAGAGTGGACTTGTCGACGACGACGAGCGCGCCGCCCAGGGTCGTCGCGTCCGGCATGGTGCCGTAGGCCATGTGCGTGCCCGCGTCGGTCATCGCCCGGGCCCGGACCTGGTGGTGCTCCTTGAGGTCGGCGACCTTCACCGGGTTTTCGGCCGAGCCGGGCGGCCCGGGGTCGTACTCGGGGCTCGACCACGGCAGGGCCGGGTCGTAGCGGTACAGCCGGGAGTCCGGGTAGGCGCCGATCCAGACGTGCGGCCCGATCTCGCGGATGCTCTCGGTCTGCGCGAACCGGTTGAAGGTCGACCGCCCGGTGTCGGGGTCGACCACGGCGATGCCGCCGTTGAGGAAGCCGCCGGCGTAGAGCGTGCCGCTCGCGCCGGCGTGCAGCGCGGCGATCGGGACGGGCTCGCCGGGGATGTCGGTCGCGGTCACGTCACTGCGGCCGGTGATCGGGTTGTGGCGGAAGAGGTCGCCGCGCCAGAGCAGGCCGACGAGGGTCTGGCCCGGCCAGCCCCGGCCGTGCACGTGGCACCACCCGATACCGCGGTTGTTGGCCACCCGCCCGGGGATGTGCGGCTCGACCGGGGTGAGCTCCCCGGTGCGCGGCTGGTAGCGGGTGAGCTGGTTGTCCCGGGTGAAGTAGACCTCGCCGCGCCGCCCGGGCGGCGACACGTCGAGGCCGGCGACGCCGTCGACGAGGTCGGTCCACTCGCCCGCGGAGATGTCGTAGACCCCGAGCCGGCCGTCCAGCGCCCCGCCGAACCGGGCGTAGAGCCGGCCGCGGTACGCGTTGAGGTCGTAGGTGGTGATCCCGACGCCGTCGCCGATCCCCTCGGGGAGCGGGAGGGCGCGGCGTTCACCGGTGTCCTTGTCGATCTCGACGACGTGCGCGTCCGGCTGGGTGCCCGCGTAGACGAAGCGGCCCCAGACGGCGATGCTGCGCACGTAGCGGATCCCGGGCACGGCCTGGCCGTAGTCGCGGACCTCGCCGGTGCGCGGGTCGTAGCCGAAGACCCGGCCGCCGGCGTAGGTGCCCCCGAAGATCCGCCCCTCGTCGTCGACGGCCAGCCGCCAGATGTAGTCCTCCGACGGGAGCGGCCGGCCGAGGTCCTCGACGGCGCTGTCCGGCCCCGGCGGGCGGCGGTAGAGCCGGCCGCTGTCGTACGCGCCGACGTAGATGGTGCCGTCCGGCGCGGCGACGACCGCGTAGGCACCCGGCGACCCGTCGAGCGGCTGGCTGAGCAGCGTCCTGCCGGTCGCGGGGTCGACGGCGTTGAGCCGGGCCGGCTCGCCGGTCGAGGCGGACCACAGCACCGGCCGCCCGTCGGGTCCCGGGGCGACGGTGCCGCCGATGAGCAGGACGTCCTTGAGCGGCGAGCCCAGGGAGTCGACTCCCGGGGCGGCGGCGACGGCGATGCCCGGCCGCAGCACCAGGGCGGCGGCACCGGAGCCGGCGGCGGTCACGAGTAATCGGCGACGGGTGATCATGTGGATTCCTTTCCTGAGGTCGCTCGGGGGTCGGTCAGCACGCGTTCGAGCGCGGCCAGGACGTCGCGGACCCCGTCGGGGCCGGCCATCAGCACGTTCTGCCGCAGCCACACCACCGACGCACCGGCCCGGTCGACGGCCGGGGTGGGCAGCACGACGGCCCGCTCGGCGACGGGCGCGAGCCGGCCGAGGCCGGGGTAGCCGGCGTCGACCGGCACCCCCTCGGCCGCCATCGCCCGGACCACCCACGGTTTGTCCACGTCCTCGCCCAGCCGCAGCATCAGCAGGTGTCGGGTGTTGCGGTCGGTGCCCGCCGGGTCCTCGACGGCCCGCACCGGGAGGTCGGCCAGCGAGTCGGCGAGCTGGCAGGCGAACGCCTCGCGGCGGTCGATCTCGTCGTCGAGCCGGTCCAGCCACGGCAGCAGCAGCGCCGCCTGGAGCTCGGTCATCCGGAGGTTCCAACCCAGCTCCGCGTGGTGGTACCACGCACCGCCGCGGACCCGGCCGAGGTTGCACACCGACCAGGCCGCGTCGGCCAGCGCGCTGTCGCCGGTGGTGACGATCCCGCCCTCGCCGGCCGTCATCGCCTTGCTGGACTGGAAGCTGAACGTCGCCGCGTCGCCGAGGCAGCCGACCGGCCGACCCCGGTAGGCGGCGCCGTGGGCCTGGGCGGCGTCCTCGACGACCGCCAGGCCCTCCTGGTGGGCCAGCGCGGTCAGCTCGTCCATCGGTGCCGGGCTGCCCGCCAGGTGCACCGCCATGACCGCCCGGGTCCGGGCGGTGAGCGCGGGCTCCACCGTCGCCGCGGTCAGGTGCAGGTGGTCCGGGTCCACGTCGGCGACCACCGGCGTGGCCCCGAGGAGCAGCACCGACGACGCGCACGCCACGAACGTGTAGCCCGGGACGACCACCTCGTCCCCCGGCCCCACCCCGGCGGCGTGCAGGGCGGCGAACAGCGCGAGCGTCCCGTTGGCGACGGCGACGCCGTGCGCGCACCCGTGGCGGGCGGCGAACGCCGTGGTGAACTCGTCGCACCGGCGCCCGCTGGTGGACCCCCAGTCGCCGCCGTCGACGACCTCCCGCAGCAGGGCGTGCTGCTCGGCGTCCGCGGCGGGAGGCCACCGCGGCCAGTCCCGGCTCCGCACCGGCGCACCACCGTCGATCGCCAGCATCTCCCTCACCCTTCGTCGTGTCGGCCCAGCAGCCGGCAGGCGTTGCCGCCGAGTACGAGGTCGCGGTCGGCCGGGGACAGCCGGGCGTGCACGACCTTGCCCAGCCCCACGCGCGGATCCAGGAAGCACGCGTCGGTCCCGAACAGCACCTTGCCCGCGCCGGCGACCGCGACCAGGTGCTCCAGCCACCGCGCGGTGAGGCGGGACCCGCAGATCTCCAGGTAGAGCCCCTCGTGGGCGGCGGCCAGCTCGGCGGCCCGGGTGAACCCGTCCGGCCACAGCCCGGCGTGGCCGGCCAGCAGCCGCAGCCCCGGATGCCGCCGGACCGCCTCGGCGAGATCGCCCGGGTCGGAGTAGTCGGAGCGGGTCTGCCCGTGGCACAGGACGGGAACCCCGCGCTCGGCCGCGAGCCGCAGGTACGGCGCGTACCGCGAGTCCAGCACGTGGCACTCGTGCACGTCGGGGTGCAGCTTCATCCCCCACACGCCCGGCTCGTCGAGCTGCTCGGCGACCACGCGGACGCCGTCCCGGTCGTGCGGGTCGGCGACCAGCCACACCCCGAGCCGCCCGGGGTGCCGGCGAGCCAGGTCGAGCGCCGTCCGGTTGCCCAGCCGGGCGTCGTAGCCGATCGCGACCAGGTGGGAGATGCCGACGACGTCGATCCCGATTCGCTCGGCGGTGGCGAGCAGCCAGTCGGCCGACGGCTGGGGGACGAAGAAGTCGACCCAGGTGCCGACGTGCCCGTGTGCGTCCACGATCACCAGGGCCACCTCGCTCCGATCAGGGCACGCGCGCTGCCCGCGGCGATCATCGCCACGTCCGCCGCGGGCAGGTCGAGATGGTCGAGCAGGAAGCGGGCGCCGGCGTCGTCCCACCGCGGCGCACCGGTGCCGAACACCAGGCGGTGCGCGCCGTACCGGCCGGCGAGCCACTCGACCCCGCCGGCGGTCACGACGGTGCCGGTCTCGACGTGCACGCCGGGGAAGGTCTCCAGCAGCTCGCCCAGCCGGCGCAGCTCCCGGTAGCCGGGGCTGAGCACCAGGAGCCGCAGCCCGGGGTGGGCGGCCGCCAGCGCCGCGACGACCGACAGCCCGCACTCGGCGGCGTCGACCGCGACCGGGACGTCGTGCTCGGCCAGCCGCGGCCACCAGCGGGCGGCGACCGGGCCGAGCGGGTCGAAGCGGTGCCGCACCGGGCAGGCCCGCACCAGCGCCGGCGACGCGGCGAGCACGTCGTCGACGGTGGCCGGCCAGCCGGCGCCGGCCACCGCCCGG
>DATABL010000188.1:0-12970 GCA_036259595.1 Actinophytocola sp. | reverse complement strand
GCGGACGGGTTCGAGAGCGGTCGCGAGCCCGTCCGCCGGCGCCCCGGGTCAGCCGACTATCGCGGCGTGCCAGCGGGTGGAGAGTTGTTCGCCCTGGGTGGGGGCGAAGTTGCGGGGGATCTGGAAGCCGCCGAGGTTGGTGGTGGCGTCGTTGAGGACGAGGCTGTTCTCGCCGGCCGGGGACGGGAGGCCCTGCTTGAGGTTCACCGCGCCGTTGAGCAGGCCGAGGAAGCCGCAGCCGTCGGCGCCGGGGACGGCGAAGGTGCTGTCGCCCTGGTCGGCACCGCGCAGGGAGATGTAGCCCATCTCGCCGGTCGGGCTGGGGGTGCCGTCGGGGTTGAAGCGGACGACGCCGCCGGTGGGGCGGGACAGGTTGGCGGGGCGGAGCAGGATCGGGTCGTCGTCGGAGCCGATGTGGCAGTTGGAGCCGAGGAACGGGTTGTCGAGCTGGATCTTCACCGGGAGGGTCACGATCGACTGGCCGATGCCGAGGCCGGCGGCGAGGTTGAAGTCCGACGGCGTGCCGGCCGCCTCGATGGTGGCGGTCACCCGGTTGAGCGGGCTGTTCTCCACCCGCTCACAGATGTCGGAGATGAACGGGATGTCGCTGGGGCACATCAGGCCGAGCAGGCCGCCGGGGATCTGCACCGGGTCGCCGACCACGGCGCCGCCGTCGGGGGCGACGAGGGTGTAGGTGCCGCCCCGGTTGAGGACGCCGGCCTGCAGGTCGTTGCCGCCGGTGGTGAGCGTGGTGGCGCCGATGGTGATCGACCCGCTGGCCGAGGTCGACGACAGGCAGGCCGCCACCACCTCGACGCCGTCCGCGGCGAGCATCGCCGGGTCGTCCACCGGGCAGCGGTTCAGCGGCGCCCACGCGCCGGCGAGCGTCGGCGGATCGGCCTGCGCGGCGGCGGTCGGGGCCACCACGCCGACCATGGCGGTCGCCAGGGCGGCGGTGAGCAGCGCGATTCTTCCGGGAATTCGAACAATGGACATGCGTATCTCCTCGGGCGGTTTTCGAAAAATGGGCCGAGAAAGAACTCGCTACAGCGGCTCCGGAATCTGCGGCGGGCACCCCCGCTTGTTTCCAGCGAACGCGCACACCTCACCCTGGGTCATGCGCACGTGGTTCCCCGGGCCGGAAATAGCGCCGGTGAACAACGGGTCGAGATCCTCGGTGACCCCGCAGCCGCTGAACGGCGGGATCGTGACGGTGCCCTGCAGCAGACCGCCCTCGTTGATCGAGTAGCTGTCGTAGGTGGCGGTCAGCGTGGCGTCGATCGGCACCTCGGTGCGGCAGCCGGGCCCGACGTCGAGCGGGACGCCGTTGACCTCCACGTCGTAGATCCGGGCCCACAGCTTGACCTTCGCCGTGGTGAGCCCGGCGTAGGACGGAGGGCTGCCGGGGATGAACTTCGACCACTGGTACACCTCGCCGAGCCCCTCCTGGGTCAGCTGCATGGTCGCCTCGACCGGGACGAACCCGAAGTTCAGGAACCAGTTGGGCGCCGGCGGCAGCTTCGGCTCGCCGCCGAAGTCCGGCTGGGTCAGCGCCCGCTGGCAGAGGATGCCGGGGCCCTCGTCACAGGTGAAGTCGAAGTTGGTGACCATGATGTTCTGGATGCCGGCCGGCTGGAACGCCGAGGCCTTCAGCTTGGCCACGCTGGTGAAGCCGGTGAGGTAGGCGCAGAACGCGTTCCGGTACTCCGGCGGCACGTCCGGGATCAGGTGGCACTCCGGCGGCACCGAACCGTCCTCCGGAGCCGCCTGCCGCTCCCGCTCCGCGCTCCCGCCGGAGGCGTCGGGCACCGGGGGCGCGGCCGACGACGAAGGGGACTCCTCGGCGACCGCCGCCACCGGCACGGTCGCGAGCGTGGTGTCCTGCTCCGGGTCGGCCGTGCAGTCCACGCCGACGACCGGGGGCTCGGTGGCGGTGCCGTCGGCGCGGTAGCCGGTGAGCTCCACCGACAGCGCGCCCGCGGTGTAGGTGATCTCCCCCGCCGCCTCGGGCAGGACCCGCTTCACCTGCGCCGGTGCGTCCAGCACGAGGTCGCCCTCGGCCGGCAGCGGGGCGGGCGTGACGTGCGCGCCCGACCAGGACCCCGGCTCCTCGCCACTCGGCCGGGTGACGGTCGTGGCCAGCCGCACGACGGCGGTGACCTGGGTGGCGCCGGCCGCGGTGAGGTCGGCGAGCGCGGGCGGCGGCAGGGTCACCCGCAGTGCCGGGTCCGCCGGCTGGACCGGGTCGCCGGCCGTGGCCGGGGCGAAGGCCGCGGTGACGCCGAGCGTGACGGGCTGCTCCCCGGACGGGAACAGGCAGGTGTAGGCGAGCTCGGCCGACACCCGCTGCCCGGTCGGCTCGTCCTGCGCGCCCGCGGGCACGGGCGTGGCGAGGCAGGCCAGCACGGCGACGGCACCGGCCGCGCCGAGCCGTCGGGTCCCGTTCATCCGCGCGCACGCCTTTCGTCTCGGTTGGCTCGCCCGGCCCAGGGAGTGCGGCCGGGCGAGCCAAGGGGTGGGTCAGGGGGAGGTGACGGTCAGCGCCGGGGTGATCGCGTAGGCGCCGTCGAACGAGGCGTGCTGGCCCTCACCGATCAGGCCGAGGCAGCTGTTGTTCGGGTCCACGTAGGTGATCTCGAGCGTGAAGTCCGGCGAGACCGCGAGCGTGGCGCTGCCGTTGGTGTACGAGGCGTTGACCGAGCCGGTCACCGTCGCGTTGCAGGACGGGCCGACGATGTCCGCGGTGATCCCGTCGATCGTGCCGGTGGTCACGCCGGTGGCGGCGTCGTAGCTGGAGCCGTTGAGCGTCCAGTCGCCGACCTGCTCGACCTCGAAGGTCAGGCCGAACGGGCCCTGGCAGTCGTTGAACGCGATGCCGCCGGTCTCCGGGATGGTGGCGAGCGGGTTGGTCTGCCCGGTGCCGGACTTGGCGGTGCCGCCGGCGGTGGACGACGAGCAGAACAGCTGGATCCCCGTCTCCTGGATGGTGAGGATCGTCTCGCCCGCGACGCCGTCGAAGGTGCCGCCCGGCGTGACCGTCCACGTGGCCTGCTGGGCCGACGCCGTGCCCGCCACCGTGACCGACGCGGCCAGTGCGAGACCGGCGACCAGGCTACCCATCACACTTCTGCGCATTTTCGATCTTTCCTTTCCCCGATTTTGGAACTGTCGACCAATATGCGACGTAAATTGACGTTACCTGCCGGTAACCCCTTCCACAATCAGGTCCGATAAAGTCTGTTACCGCGCACAACACGCATTGGCGAACTTGTCATCCCGGCACAGCCTTTCACCGCGGTTCCAGTCCCGTGATGACCCACCGGTCGCCCTCGAGACGCGCGGTGACCGACAGTTGTGCGGCGGCCGCGTTGCTCGTGTCCCGGTCGGCCCGGGTGGCCGACTGGTCGAGGAAGACGAGCAGTCGCGCCGAGTCGTCGGTCAGCTCCTGCACCGCCGCGCTGACCACCCGGGTGGTGAGCACCAGCTTCTGCTCCGGCGCGAGCTCGCGCACCTGGGCGAAGAGCCGGTCGTAGGTGTCCCGCGCCTCGCCGCGCAGCACGTCGGCCGCCGCGCGCTCGGTGTCCTCGGTGCGGTCGTAGGAGTAGGAGAAGATCCGGTTGAGCGCCGAGCTCACCGCGGCGCTCACCTCGGCGGTGCGACCGGTGTCGACGAGCGCGGCGTTGGCGGCCGCCGGCGACGAGCGGATCTCGTCGGCACGCAGCAGGAACCAGCCGCCAAGCCCGGCGAGCAGCGCGGCCACCACGAGCGGCACGAGCCACCCCCACCGGCGGCGGGCCGGCGCGGGCGGGTCCTCGGCGTCCTCGGTCGAGCCGTCGGGTCCGGCGTCCTCGGGCGGGTCCTCGGCGTCCCCGGTCGAGCCGTCGGGTCCGGCGTCCTCGGGCGGATCCTCATCGACGTCGACCCGCTCGTCGACGTCGGTGTCCGCGGTCTGCGCGGTCATCGTGCGCTCCTTCAGCGGGTGCCCAGCGGCACCTGGTCGAGGGCGGACAGCAGCCAGCCGTGGTCGGTGCGGGTGAGCCCGGCGACGAACCGGTTGCGCTTGGTCGTCGCCGGCCCCCCGTCCTTGGTCGTCGCGATCTCCACCGACACCAGCAGCTGCGCGGTGCCGGCCCGCACGTTCAGCTCGCTGACCGCGGCGGCGAGCACCCGGCCGGTGGCGACCGTGCCGCCCTTGGCGAGGGTCTCGCGCGTCTTCGGGTCGGTGGACTCCAGCTCGTCGCGCAGCCCGCCGGTGGCCACGTCCAGCCAGCGGTCGATCCCGGCGTCCACGTCGGCGGAGTCCAGGGTGGTCAGCAGGGTCACGTGCGCGCGGCCGGTGGCGAGCACCTCGTCGCGGGTCTGCGCGTACTGGATGGCCTCGTCGTCGCTCGCCTGCCACCACGTCCAGCCGCCCCACGCCGCGAACGCGAACGCGGCCACCGCCAGCGCGAGCGCCGCGCGGAACCTCACCTTGTCAGCCACAGCAGCTCCTCCAGGGCGTCGGTGCCGGGCAGGTCGGGTGCGCCGAGCGGTCCGGGCAGCCGCGCACCGCCGCCGGGCACCGCCGGGTCGGGCACCCCGCCGCTCGGCGCGTGCTGGGACCCGCGCACCAGGCGCGGATCCCCGGCCGGCAGCGTGCAGCCGGCCTTCGTGTTGAGCGGGCGGTCGGTGACGTCCTCGCCCGGGCGGTACACCGTGGACTCGTAGCCGGTCACGCACGGCAGCGGATCGAAGAACGTGAGCGCGAGCGACAGGTCGCTGGAGTCCGGGGTGATCGCGGTCGAGGTGGCCGCGACCGCCTTGGGCACCATCACGAACAGCTGCGCCATCCCGTCGGTGCGCACCTCGAAGATCTCCGCCGTGGTCAGCAGGTTCGCCACCAGCACCGACAGGCCGGGATTGGTGTCGCTGAGCAGCTCGGAGAGCTGGGTCGCGGCCTTCGGCGCGGTGCCGATCAGCTCCCGCAGGTCGCCGTCGGCGTCGGCGAGCTCGGTGGCGAACAGCCTGGCGTTGCGGGAGAACGAGCGCCACGCGGCGGACGAGTCGAGTTGGGTGCGCAGCACCACCGCGCCGTCGTCGATCAGCGACACCGTCTGCGGCAGGTGCGCGGCGGCGGTCTCGGTGAACGAGATCGACGAGTCGATCAGCACCTGCAGGTGCGGCCCGGTGTCGCGCATCGCGGCGTGCAGCTCGTCGACGACCGTGCGCAGCGAGTCGGTCGGCACCGACGAGCTGAACGCGGACAGGTTGCCGAGCAGGTCGGTCACCGGCGGTGGGACCTTGGTGTCCGAGCGCGGGATCACCGAGCCCTCGGCCAGGTACGGGCCCTCGTCGGTGCGCGGCCGCAGGTCGACGTACTGCTCCCCGATCGCCGACCGGTTGGCGACCACGGCCTTCGAGTCGACCGGGATCGGCGGGGCGCCGTCGTCGATGTGCAGGTCGGCCTCCATGCCGTCGTCGGTCAGCCGCAGCTCCCCGACCCGGCCGACGGCCACCCCGCGGTAGGTCACCTCGCCGTTGGTGAACACGCCGCCGCCGTCGTCGAGTTGCAGGCGCACCACGTAGGAGTCGGTGCCGAACAGGCGGTCCAGGCCGGCGTAGTTGGCGCCGACGAACGCGACCGCGGCCAGGGCGAGCACCACGAACGCGATGACCTGGAGCCGGACCGCACGGGTGAGCATCAGCTGCCTCCGCTCTCGGGAAGGGGCAGGGGCGGCAGCGGCTGGGTGAAGTCGGGCGGCGGGTCGACGGTGACGAACACGTTGAGGTAGTCGCCCTTCGCGCCCTCGAGCACCTCGTCGGTGAACGGGAACGTCGGCAGGATCTCCAGGGCGCGCGGCAGGTTCTGGCCGGCGTCGGCGAGCCGGTCGAGGATCGGCGCGAGCGCGGTGAGGTCGGCGACCATGTCCTCCCGGCTGCGGTTGATCGTGTCGACCGCGACGTCGGAGAGCTGGTCGAGCGACTGCAGCATGGTGACCAGGGCGGAGCGCTGGTCGCTGAGCGCGCGCAGGCCGGGGGTGAGGTCGGTGAGCGCGCCTTCGATCTGCTGGTCGCGGGCGGCGAGCGTGGTGGACAGGTGGTTGAGCCCGTCGAGCGCGGCGGTGATGTCGCCGCGGTGGTCGTCCAGGCTGGTGACCAGCTGGTCCACGTTGGCCAGGAAGGCCTTGATCTCGGTCTCGTTGCCGCCGAGGACGTCCGACAGCTCCCGGTTGATCGTCTGCAGCTGGCCGATGCCGCCGCCGTTGAGCAGCAGCGACAGCGCGCCGAAGACCTCCTCGACCTCGGTGTGCCGGTTCGTGCGGTCGGCGGTGATCAGCGCGCCGTCCGCCAGCCGCGCGGACGGCTCGGGCTCGCCCGGCGGGCGGGACGGCTCGGCCAGCTCGACGAACTTCTCGCCGAGCAGACTCGACTGGCGCAGGCTGGCCGTCGCGTCCGCGGGCAGCGCGACGTCGCCGTTGACGGCCAGCACGACCTCCGCGGTCCACCCGTCGGGCCCGCCGAGCCCGATCGAGTCGACCTCGCCGACCACCACGTCGTTGACCTTCACCGCGGCCTGCGGCACCAGGTCGAGCACGTCGGCGAAGTGCACGGTGACCCGGTACGGATGGTCGCCGAGATCGGCGCCGCCGGGCAGGGGCAGGTCGTAGATGCCGTCGGAGTCGCCGACGGCCGAGCAGCCGGTGGCGAGCAGGAGCGCGGCGGCGGCCGCGAGCCGGCGGATCATCGCGGGCCCCCGATCAGCGGCAGTGGCAGCGGCGGCATGTCGTTGCCGGGGATGTACTCGAGGATGTTCGTGCGGCCCTGCAGGGTCCCCGAGGCGGGGTCGAACGAGTTGACCACGTTGGTGACCGCGAGCGGGGCGATGTCGAGGGCCTCGGCGACCGAGGCGCGGTTGTCCACCAGCAGCCGCGTGGTGCGCGCCAGCTTGTCCACGTTGGACTTGATGGCGGCCCGGTTGTCCCGGACGAACGCCTGCACGTCGGCGAGCGCGCTGCCCAGCGTGTCGAGCGCGGTGGACAGCTCGTCGCGGTCGGTGGCGAGCGTGCGCCAGACCTGGTCGAGCTGGGTGTTCACGCTGGCGACCTGGCGGTCGTTGCCGGCGAGCATGGCGGTGAAGCGGCCCAGCTCGTCGACCGTGGCGAACAGGTCGTCCGCGGAGCCGGACAGCGTCCTGGCCGCGTCGGCGAAGTTGCGCACGCTCTCGTTGAACGCCTTCCCGTTGCCGCGCAGGTTGGCCGCGCCCGTGTCGAGCAGCTCGGACAGCGCGCCGTCGGAGTTGGCGCCGTCCGGGCCGAGCGCGGTGACCAGCGTGTCGAGGCTCGCGTACAGCTCGTCGAGCTCGACCGGGGTCGCGGTGCGGTCCCGCGGGATCACCGCGCCGTCGCGCAGCGCGTCCGGGCCGCTGGTGAGCTCGGTGAGCTGCACGTACCGGTCGGAGACCACGCTCGGCGCGATCACCACGGCCGCGGTGTGCTCGGCGACCCGCACCTCGTCGGTGTCGACGGTGAACACCACCTCGACCCGCTCGCCGCGCGGGGTCACCGACTCGACCGCGCCGACCCGCACGCCGAGCACCCGCACGTCCGAGCCCGCGTAGACGCCGACCGTGCGCCCGAAGAACGCGGTGACCCGGATGACCCCGTTGCCGGAGAAGATCCACCACAGCGCGCCGGCGGTGACCACCGCGAGCACCGCGGCGACGGCGACAAGTCTCATCCCGCCTCCCCGGATCGACGGAAGGGATCTCACCTGGGGCCTCCTGGAAGCCTTGGCGGCACGCACGGGTCGCGGTTCTGCTCGACCAGCCCGCACAGGTAGTTGTCGATCCAGCGGCCGCTGCCGGTGGCGTTGTTGACCAGACGGAAGTAGGGGCCGGCGAGTTCGAGGCTGCGGTCCAGGTTGTCGGCGTGCCGGGTCAACACGTCGGTCACGGTGTCCAGCTGGGCCAGTGCGGGGGCGAGCTGGCGCTGGTTGTCGGCGACCACGCCGGAGAGTTGCGTGGCGAGGTCGTCGGTGCCGACGAGCAGGTCGTGGATGGCGTCGCGGCGGTTCGCGAGCTCGGTGAGCAGCAGGTCGCCGTCCTTGATGAGCTTGTCGAACTCGTCATTGGAGCCGGACAGGGTGCTCGTGATCTGTCGGGTGTTGTCGAGCAGCTTCGCGAGCTGGGCGTCCCGCGAGTGGATCGTCCTCGACAGGTCCGTGAGGCCGTCGAGCGCGCTGCGCACGTGCTTGGGCGAGTCGGCGAAGGTGTCGGAGATCGTGCGGAAGCTCTCGGCGAGCTGGTCGGTGTCGATGGCGCCGGCGGTGCTCGCGAGGTCCTCGAACGCCTCGGTCACGTCGTAGGGGGTGACCGTGCGGTCCAGCGGGATCGGCGTGTCCGGGTCCAGGTCGGAGCCGCCGGTGGGGTGCAGGGCGAGGAACTTGCGGCCGAGGAGGGTCTTCAGCTTGATCGCCGCGGTGGTGGCGTCCCCGAGCCAGGCGTCCTCGACCCGGAAGCTGACCACGACCCGGCCGCCGGCCTCGTCCTGTTCCAGCTCGACGTCGGTGACCGCGCCGACCTTGATGCCGGCGACCCGCACCTCGTCGTCCGGCCGCAGGCCGGCGGCCTCGCTGAACTCGGCCTGGTAGGTGGTGCCGCCGCCGATCACCGGGAGGTCCTGGTAGAAGTACACGCCGGCGGTGATCAGGGCGAGCACGATCGTGCCGATCACGCCGATGGGCACCGGGTCGCGTTCGCGGAACGACTTCATCGCTGGCACCTCTCGGGCAGGGGCGTGGGCCGGACGCCCTGCGGCGGGTCGGTCAGCACGATCCCCTCGCACAGGTAGAAGTTGAGCCACGAGCCGTAGTTCGCGGTGACGCCGACGGCCTCGAACTTCTCCGGCAGCACGGTGAGGAACCGGCTCAGGTCCTCCTGCCCGGTCACCAGGTTCGTGGACAGCCGACCGAGGCCGGCGATGCTGTCCTTGAGCGGCTCGCGGGCCTGGTGCAGCAGGCCGGCGGTGGCGTCGGTGAGGGCGGCGATGCCCTCGATGGACTCGCCGATGGCGGTGCGGTCGCCGGCGAGGCCGCTCACCAGCCGCTGGAGCGTCGAGACCAAAGTGGACAGCGCGTCGCCCTGGCCGTTGATGGTGTCGAGCACGTGGTTGAGGTTGTCGATCACCTGGCCGATCACCCGGTCCCGGTCGGCGAGGGTCGCGGTGAGCGAGCCGGTGTGCGCCAGCAGACTGTCGACCGTGCCGCCCTCCCCCTGCAGCACCTGGACGATCTCGCCGGAGAGCTTGTTCACCTCGTCCGGGGACAGGGCCTGGAACAGCGGCTTGAACCCGTTGAACAGGTCGGTGAGGTCGAGCGCGGGACTGGTGCGCTCCAGGGGGATCTCGGCGCCGGCCGGCAACCGGTCGGCGGTGGAGGTGTCGCCGCGTTCGAGGGCGATGTAACGCTGGCCGACCATGTTGCGGTACTTGATGACGGCCCGGACGTCGGCGGGCAGGGTCATCGAGCGGTCTACCGAGAACGTCACCCGCGCCAGGTTCCCGTCCACGATGGACAGCTCGTCGACCTGGCCGACCCGTACCCCGGAGATCCGCACGTCGTCGCCGGGGTTGAGCGAGGTCACGTCGGTGAAGCGGGCCGCGTAGCCGACGGTGTCGCCGAGCCCGGTGTTGCTGATCGACATCGCCAGCACGGCCGTGGCCACCCCGGTGACCACGACGAAGACCAGGGCCTTGATCAGCGGACCCACGAGGTTCCTCACCTGATGGTCACCTCCGTGCCGCGGTAGAGCGGACCGACCAGAACGCTGCCCCAGTCGGGGGTGCCGGGCCCGAGCAGGGTGGCGATGAGCTCCTGTTCCTGCGGGGAGTTCGGCAGGCCGAGGTCACCGCCGGCGCCCGGGAGCAGCGGGTGGCCGGGGTCGCCGAGCGGGGTGGCGGCGACGCCGGTGGTCGGCGCGACGCCGCTCGGGTAGCAGCGCGGGCCGGTGTCCTGGTCGTACACCGGGTCGTTCACGCCCGGGAGGTACTTGCCGCGGGACTTCGTCACGGTGGCCTCGATGTGCAGGCCCGGCTCGTCGGTGCCGGCGCCGAGCGCCCGGTCCATCGCGGGCTTGAGGTCGGTCATCGCCTTGAGGGTGCAGGGGAAGCTCGGCGAGTAGCGGGCCGCGACCTCCAGCGGCTCGCGGCCGGCGGCGGCGAGGCGGATGAGGTTCTCCTTGTTGTTGCGCAGGAAGATGGTCACGTCCTGGGCCGAGTCGGTGACCGTCGCGTACAGGTCGGTCAGCTCGGCGCGTTGGTCGGCGACGGTGTTCAGCGTCGTGGTGGACTCGGTGAGCGCGTCGAGCAGGTCCGGGGCGATGTCCCCGTAAAGCTCGCTGACGTCGGCGAGGTCGCGCAGGTCGGACGTGAGGGTCGGCAGGTTCGGGTTGAGGTCCTCCAGGTAGGCGGCCGTGGTGACCATGGCCTCGCCGATCCGCTCGCCCCGGCCCTCCAGCGCGGTCGCGATCGCGGTGAGGGTCGCGGAGAGCTTGTGCGGCTGCACGGCCTTGAGCACCGGGAGCAGGTCGTCGAACACCCGCTCCAGCTCGATCGCGTTGGCAGAGCGGTCCTGCCGGATCACGTCGCCCGCCTCGATCGGGCCGAACGACGTGGAGTCCGGGATGGACAGTTGGACGTAGCGCTCGCCGAACAGGGTCTTGGGCACCAGCAGCGCGGTGACGTCCTTGGGGATCCGCTCGACCTTGTCCGGCTCCAGCGCCAGCTCGATCGCCGCGCCCTGCTGGGTGCGGTGGATCGAGCGCACGTCGCCGACCACCACGCCGCGCGCCTTGACCTCGGAGGCCTCGGTGAGCTGGTTGCCGACCCGGTCGGCGCGCAGGGTCACCATGACGGCGTCGGTGAACTCCTTGCGGTACACCTGGATCGCGAGGGTCGCCAGCAGCGCCAGCACCACCAGGAACACCACGCCCGCGCCGCGCCGGAGCAGCTTGCTGCCGATCATCCCGCCACCTGCACCGTCGTCGTGGCACCCCAGATCGCGAGGCTGAGGAACAGGTCGATGACGTTGATGGCGACGATCGACGTGCGCACCGACCGTCCTACCGCGACCCCCACCCCCGCCGGGCCGCCGGACGCGCGGTAGCCGTAGTAGCAGTGCGCGAGCACCACGACCACGCTGAACACCAGCACCTTGCCGAACGAGTACAGGACGTCGATCGGCGGTAGGAACAGGTGGAAGTAGTGGTCGTAGGTGCCCGCCGACTGGCCGAAGAACCAGACCGTCACCTGCCGGGACGCGATGTAGGAGGTGAGCAGGCCGATCGCGTACAGCGGGATGATCGCCACGAACCCGGCGATGATCCGGGTGGTCACCAGGTACGGGATGCTCGGCACGCCCATCACCTCGAGCGCGTCGATCTCCTCGGAGATCCGCATCGCGCCGAGCTGCGCGGTGAAGCCGCAGCCGACCGTGGCCGACAGCGCGATGCCGGCGACCAGTGGCGCGATCTCGCGGGTGTTGAAGTAGGCGGAGATGAAGCCGGCGAGCGCGGACGTGCCGACCTGGTTGAGCGCCGAGTAGCCCTGGATGCCGACGACCGTGCCGGTGAAGGCGGTCATGCCGACCATCACGCCGATCGTGCCGCCGATTACCGCGAGCGCGCCGGAGCCGAAGCTGACCTCGGCGAGCAGGCGGACGATCTCCCGGCCGTAGCGGGTGATCGCGCGCGGGACCCAGAGCAGGGCCTTGACGAAGAAGAAGATCTGGTCGCCGAGCACGTCCAGGAACGTGAACCGGCGGTCGACCGACTCGACGACCCGGCGCTGGAGCCTCGGCTTGTCCGCCATGAGTGTCATGTCATGCCCCCTTCGGCGGCACGACTTGCACGTACAGCGTGGTGAGGATCAGGTTCAGCAGGAACAGCAGCAGGAAGGTGATCACCACCGACTGGTTCACCGCGTCGCCGACGCCCTTCGGCCCCCGGCCCGGGTTGAGTCCGCGGTAGGCGGCGACGACGCCGGCGACGAACCCGAAGATCACCGCCTTGATCTCGCTGATCCACAGGTCCGGCAGCTGCGCGAGCGCGGAGAAGCTGGCCAGGTAGGCGCCGGGCGTGCCGTCCTGCATGACGACGTTGAAGAAGTACCCGCCGAGCACCCCGACCACCGACACCAGCCCGTTGAGGAACGCGGCCACGCCCATCGCGGCGAGCACGCGCGGCACGATCAGGCGCTGCACCGGGTTGACGCCCAGCACCTCCATCGCGTCGATCTCCTCGCGGATGGTGCGGGAGCCGAGGTCCGCGCACATCGCCGAGCCTCCGGCGCCGGCGATCAGCAGCGCGGTCACCACCGGGCTGGCCTGCTGGATGATCGCGAGCACACTGGCCGCGCCGGTGAACGACTGCGCGCCGATCTGGGTGGTGAGCGAGCCGAGGTGCAGCGCGATCACCGCGCCGAACGGGATCGCGACCAGCGCGGCGGGCAGCAGCGAGACGCTGGCGATGAACCAGAACTGGCCGACGAACTCGCGGAACTGGAACGGCCGCTTGAACGTGCAGCGGATGACGTCGAGGCCGAGCGCGTAGAGCCGGCCGGTCTGCCGCAGTGCCGCCTGGCCGGGGAACGCCTGTTTGACGGTCATCGCGCGAACCTGTCCGTCGTGTCCAGGCTGGCCAGGATGCTGTGCCGGGCGGCCGGCGGCAGGGTGTGCAGGATCCGCGTCACCCGCGCCCGGCGCCGGTGCACCGCCTGGCGGTCGGGCAGGCCGGGGGTGGGTTCGAGCTGGGGCGGGACGCCGCGGATCTCGTCGACCATGGTGACGCCGGCGGCCAGCTCGGCGGCCATGGTGGCGTCGTCCTTCTCCTCGGACATGCCGATCGGGCCGAGGCGGCTGCCGTTGAGGAACTGCTTGACCGCCGGCTCCTCGCTGGTCAGCAACACCTCGCGGGGGCCGAACATGACCAGCTCGCGGC
>DATABL010000187.1:0-26367 GCA_036259595.1 Actinophytocola sp. | reverse complement strand
CCGGGCCGATGCCGGACCCGAACGACCTCGCGTTCGTGCTCGTCGTGGCGCTGCCGCTGCTGGCCGCGGTCCTGCCCCGCCGCCCCGGCGACCAGCAACCCCCCGGCCCCGGCCGCCAGCAGTACGTCCCGAGTGGACGGTCGGCGGGGCAGGACCGCGGCCAGCAGCGGCAGCGCCACGACGAGCACGAACGCGAGGTCGTTCGGGTCCGGCATCGGCCCGGTCGCCCGCGCCGCGCCGGCGTACACGCTGTAGAGCGCACCGGCCCCCGCCGCCGCGGACCCGGCGACCGCCGCCAGCAGCAGCGGCCGCACCCCGACCTCGCGCGCGGCCAGGTCGGCGAGGACCACGGTCAACGCGAGGAACGGCAGCCACCGCACGGTGTACTCGGCGGTGAACGGCCCGCCCGCGTGCACCGCGGCGGAGGC
The DNA here is from genome assembly GCA_036259595.1 of Actinophytocola sp. Lineage (GTDB taxonomy): Bacteria > Actinomycetota > Actinomycetes > Mycobacteriales > Pseudonocardiaceae > Actinophytocola. Next base: position 25,939 of record DATABL010000187.1, on the reverse strand, counting down.
CAGCAGCAGCACCGCGAACCCGCCGAGCAGCAGCTGCACCGGGTGGAACGCGGGTGCCCGCCGGTGCCGCACCCGGACCGCCGCCCACGCCAGCACCAGCAGCCCCGCCGGCACCTTGCCCAGGTCGCCGTGCACCGACGCCAGGTAGCCCTCCACCGGCGCCAGCGCGACCGTCGCGCACGCGAGCACGCGCAGCACCCGCGTCTCGACCCGGTTCACCGGCCCGCCACCAGGTCGCCGGCCTCCCGCACCCGGCGCGGGACCCCGCCGTGCGCCACGTGCGCGCCGGTGCCCACCACGTCGAACCGCGCCCGCGCCGCCGCCAGCGTCCAGCCGAGCAGCGCGACCTTCTCCGCCGCCGGCACGTCCATGCCGGGGAAGAACTCCATGCCCGGTGCCTCGGCCGGGCCGAGCACGTCGGTCGGGTGCACCAGCAGCGACGGCCCCACCCCGAGCGCCCGGCACAGCCGCAGCGCCGAGCCGACGTAGCCGCGGGCCAGCCGCGGCGAGATCCGGTGCAGCATCAGCACGTACGCGCCGTGGATCGGCACCCGCAGCAGCGGCATCGTGGTCACCGGCAGCTCCACCAGGCCAGGCGCGGCCCCGACCCGCCAGCGGTGCGCGGTGTTCGGCGCGAGGACCCGGGAGAACCCGCCGAACAGCTCGTCCCGCCGGTCGTCCCCGGCGGGCGCGCCGCGGTTGTGCACGGCACGCGCGATCGGCCCGATCCAGGTGGGCAACGTGGACGCGTCGTAGGCGTAGCCGCGCTCGGCGAGCACCTCCAGCAGCGCGGGGGAGACGCTGTAGCCGGGACCGCGGAAGCCGACCGGCGCGGGTGCGCCCGTGGCCACGATCGCCGCCTCGGTCCGCGCGAGCTCGTCGACGAGCTCGGCGCGGGAGTACCGGTGCAGCCAGGGTTCGTGGCGGTAGGAGTGGTTGCCGATCTCGTGGCCGGCCGCGGCGAACGCGGCGACGGCGGCCGCCCCGTCCTCCCGGTCGACGTCCGCGCCGACCGCGAACGCCGTCGCCGTGAGACCGTGCTCGCCGAGGACGTCGAGCAGGCGCGGCACCGCGGCCGGCAGGAAGCTGGGCATCCGCTCCCAGCCGGGGTCGCCGTGGGTCTTGAGGTAGGCCCAGAGGTTGTCCAGGTCCACCGACACGCTGGCGGTCGGGCGGGCGCTCATGCCGGCTCGCGGGCCGCTGCCCGGGATGCAGCCCGGGATTCCGCCCGGGACTCGGCCGCCGCGGCGAACCGCGGCGCGAAGCCGAGGACGAGCACCCCGGCGACCACGAGCCCGAGGCCGAGCCCGACCGCCCACTCCCGGCCGGGCACGATCCGGTCGCCGAGCGCGGCGACGCCGACCACGGAGGTCACGACCATGGTGACCGCGTCCATCGTGGCGACCGTCGACGTGGCCGAGCCCCGGGCCAGCGCGGTCGCCAGACACCCCTGGCCGAGCACCGCGGCCAGGAACATCAGCCAGGCCAGCGGGTTCAGCGGCAGCGCGGTGAGCGGCTCGTCGGCCAGCGACCGGCTGCTGATCGCCACCACCGCGAACGCCGCGCCGGCCAGCACGGCGAGGGAGACCGGCGGACTCGTCCGTGCCAGCACCACCACGGCACCGACCAGCAGCGGCAGGCCCAGCAGCAGCAGGCCCGCTCCGACCGGGATGTCGTGGGCCACCGCCGGGGCGGACGCCGACGCGAGCAGCACGATGCCGGCCGCGAGGACCACGAGCATCACCAGCTCGCTGGTCCGCACGCGCCACCCGAGCGCCAGCGCGCCGAACGCGGTGGCCAGCCCGACCGCGCCGCAGGTCGCCGCCTGCACCAGGTACAGCGGCAGCTCGGCGCGGGCGAGGAAGGCGAACGCGAACCCGGTCACCTGGCCGGCGAACCCCAGCAGGTACAGCGGATCCGCGACGAGCCGCCCGAGCAGCCCGATCCCCGTGCTCCCGCCGCGCGCCCGGCACGCGCGCCGGGCGGCGACGGTCTGCGCGACGATGCCGGTGGCGTAGGCCGCCGTGGACACCACGAGTTCGACATATCCCGGCACGCGACGAAACCCCCTCGACCCACCCGATTGGACAGCGCGTTTCCTCCGCTGCCGTCGGGGAGCAGCCGCACTGCGGGGAGCAAGGCTACGACGCGAATAGCGAATACCCGATCGAAGGATACGCACGAGGAAATCTCTTGCGCTGAGTGGCAAACTTGCCGGAAAACAGAACCTGAACGAGAACAAACGCCACTCGTTCGAGGTGGGGTTGGGCTACGAAGCACGAGGAGTGGGAATGGACATCGTTCGGGTCGCCGCGCTGGTTCTGGCGACGGTCACCACGGGGCTGGTGGCCGGGTTGTTCTACGGGTTCGCGATCTCGGTGCTGATCGCCATGCGGGGGGTCGACGACCGCACCTACGTCGAGGTCAACCAGCGGATCAACCGCGACATCCAGAACGGGCCCTTCTTCCTGATCTTCCTCGGCTCGGTGCTGTTCAGCGCGGTGGCCGCCGCGCTGCTGCTCGGCGGCGACCGCGGCTCGGTGTTGCTGCCGGCAGCTCTCGGGTTCGTGCTCAACCTGGTGGCGTTCCTGGTCACCGGCGGTGGCAACGTTCCGCTCAACAAGCAGTTGGAGGCGGCCGGCCAGGCCGCCGACCCCACCGCGGTCCGCCGCCGCTACGAGGTCCCGTGGACCCGGTTGAACACTGTGCGCACGGTGCTGCACCTCGGCGCGTTCGGGGCCCTGTGTTGGGCACTGGTGGCGTTCGGGGCCTCGTGAGCCGACGAGTCGGCGGGCGGGTTCCCTTTGATGTCCTCAAAGGACGAACACGATCAGGCGTCCCCCACAAAGATGACGCGGATGCGATCCGTGACGCCATTACAGTTCTGGCGCCCCGGCCCCGACGCATCTGGAGGTCCCGTGACCGCCTCGACCGATCCGCAACCGTCCGACACCGAGCCGCCCGGCCGGAAATCGATCGACACCGAGTCCCCCGTCGCCAAGCCGACGGTCACCGATCCGGCCGGCACCGCCCCGGCGAGCACCGAACAGGCCGGCACAAGCCCGGCCGGCACCGCCTCGACCGGCATCGATCCGGCGGGCTCCGACCCGGCCGGTGTTGATCCGGCCGGCATCGAGCAGACCGGTACCGATCCGGCCGGCACCGAGGACGACACCTCGCTCCGGTCCCGTCGGCGGCCGCCCGCCTGGCTCGTCGGGGCGGGCGGTGTCCTGGTGGTGATCGTCGCGGTGGCGCTGTTGCGTGGCGGCGGGGACGACTCCGCCCGAGCGCAGGACCTGAGCACGCCGGAGAGCGCGGCCGAGGCCTTCGCGCGGGCCGCCGCCGCGGGGGACGTCGACGGCCTGCTCGCCGTCACCTGCCTGGGTGACGCCGGCTGCGCGGCCGAGCACGGCGGCGGGGCCTCGACCGAACAGATCACCGCGGCCAAGCGGGTCCTCGCCGACAACGTGCGCGAGATCGGCGGCCGGTTCGGCCACGCCCACTTCACCGCCGCCCGCGCCGGCAGCGAACCGGGCACCCGGGAGGTCGACTACCGCCTGCCCGGCATGCCCGAGAACGAGCGGAACTACCTGGTCTTCGTCGAGCACCAGGACCGCTGGTTCTACATCGCCACCGGCAGCGGCGCGGCGTCCACGGCACCGCCCGTCCCGACGACCTGAGGCGGTCAGCCGGCCGGGCGGACGGAGAAGTCGTCGAACGTGGCACCGGTGTCGAAGACCCGCAGGCCGTTCGCGCCGGTCGGGTGGGTGTCGTCGGTGACGCTGATCCTCGGGGTCGTCATGTCGTCGACGTAGACCTCGATCGACGAACCGACCGCGGTGACGCGCAGGTGGTAGGTCCGCCCGGGGGTCACGCGCATCGGGACGGACGCGAGCGGGGTCCAGCCGTCGTCGGCGCGGCCCAGGATCACCCGGTCGTCCGGGCTGATGCCCGCGTAGTAACCGGAGTAGCTGTCCGTGCCCACGGCCGGCTCGGTGACGCGGAAGGTCATGCCGGCGTCGCCGCGGTTCCCGGTGACCCGTACGTCGACGTCCTGGGTGAGGTCGCCGAAGTTGGTGTCCAGCAACATCTTCCCGCCCGACGACCGGTGCGCGCGGAGCCGCTCGGACGCGGCCGACCAGTCACCGCCGTAGGTGTGCCAGCCCAGCGTGTTGCGGTCGGCGAAGTTGTCCTGGACCTTCATGGTGACCGGGGCGATCGTGCCGTCATCGTTGAAGTACATGCGGTCGTAGGCCACCTGCCGGGCGTTCCCGTCGGTCTCGCTCAGCGGCCGGCGGTGGTAGAGGATGTACCAGATGTCGGTGCCGGGCACGTTGATCACCGAGTTGTGGCCGGAGCCCCGTGCGACCGCGGGGTCCTGGGCGAGCACCTCGGCCTCCTTGGTGAACGGCCCGACCGGTGAGTCCGCGATCGCGTAGGACACCGAGTAGTCCGGGCCGGTCCAGCCGCCCTCGGACCACATCAGGTAGTACCTGCCGTCGCGCTTGAACATCTGCGAGCCCTCGACGTACTCGGGCGCCGGCGTGATCTCGCGGAACGTGCTGCCGTCGGCGAAGGTGCCCAGGCTGGTCATGTCCGCGTTGAGCTTGACGACGTTCGCGTGCCCCCAGCCGCCGTAGTACATGTACGCCTGACCGTCGTCGTCGATGAAGACGTCCTGGTCGATCGGCTGGGCGCCGTTGTGGAACTGGGAGATCAGCGGGTGCCCGAGGGCGTCGACGTACGGACCCTCCGGCCGGTCGGCCACGGCGACGCCGATGCCGCCGAGCTCGTCGTTGCTCTGGATGTCGTTGGCGGCGAAGTACAGGTAGTACTTGCCGTCGCGCTCGATCGGCGCCGGCGCCCAGACCGCGTACTCCGCCCAGGAGACGTTCTCGGTGGTGAGCACCTTCTCGTGCTTGGTCCAGTTCACCAGGTCGGTGGAGGAGAAGGCGTCGAGGTAGGTCTGCTCGGCGTAGACCTTCGACGTCGTGGGGAACACCCAGTAGGTGTCGTCGTAGATCGCCACGTCCGGGTCGGCGTACCAGCCGTCGAGGATCGGGTTGCCCGCCTCCGAGGTGGTGTAGTCCGGCACCTCGGGGGCGGCTGCGGCGGCCGAGGCGGTCGAGGGGAGCACGGTTCCGCACACCAACAGTGCGGCCGCGATCGTCGCGGAGAGGCGGGTCGGGAGAGCGGTCATCGCTGGCGGCTCCGGGGTTCATGCGCGTGCGGGCACATGAGGCCGGTGGGGACGGCTCAGCCTCCGCAGACGCGGTCCAACAACAACGAACACCTTCCCGCAAAATCTTGCACAGAACCGGACGCTCCGTCAACCCTCCGGACACACACCGTCATCCGTCGCGCCGCTTCTCCTCGGTCCACGTCCGCACGGGTGTCCATCGGCTCGGATGGGTCCTGAGGTACAGGCGAACCTGCTGCCGGCGGGCCTCTTGAAAGCGCGCCGCATTCCGTTGGCCGCGTTCCAGGGGAACCCGGCGCCGAAGCCGCCGTCACCCGGTCGTTGTCCGCCGCTGGTCATCGGGTCAGGTGCTGCTGGTGGTCGGATTCCTGGTGGCCGTAGCGCAGGACTCACCCGCGGTGGAGGCGCACCACTCGGATGACGGCGTAGGCCAGGAGTGCCAGGACGACCGGCCCGCCGAAGAACACGACCAGGCCGGTGCCGATGTTGGCGCCGATCGTGCCGGCGGTGATCACGCGCCAGCCGGCCCCGACGAGCGCGCCGGCGACCACGACCGGGACGAACACGTGCCACCAGGCAGCGGCGACGTTCCCCCTGGCGGTCAGCACGGCCAGGGCGGCGACGGTCAGGACCAGCAGCGCGGTGGCGGTGATCCCGGCTACCGCGGCCACCGCGGGCGACACCTCGAACCGCACCGTGTAGCTGAGCTCCTCCGGCCGGTACCCCGGGCTGTCCTGGTTCCCCACCACGACCCAGGCGACCACGGGCGAGGCCACCAGCAGCACGGCGGCGGCGACCAGTGGGACCAGCACACCGGCGACGCTACCCGGCTACCCTCGCAACCGTGACAGCGGCGGGTGTGGTGCTGGCCGGTGGGCGGTCCAGTCGGATGGGCGAGCCCAAGGCCGCCCTGGAGTGGCACGGCTCGACCCTGCTCTACCGGGCCGCCGCGATCCTCGGCCGGACGGTCGGCGGCCCGGTCGTCGTGGTGGCCGCGCCCGGCCAGGAGCTGCCGGAGCTCCCCGGCGGCGTCGCCGTGGTCGAGGACCCGGTCGAGGGACGGGGACCCATGCAGGGCCTCGCGGTCGGGCTCGCCGCGGTGGCGGACCGGGCCGACACCGCGTTCGTGTGCTCGACCGACCTGCCGTTCCTGCACCCCGCGTTCGTGCGCCGGGTGCTCCGGGCGGTGACCGACGGGGTCGACGTGGTCCTGCCGGTCGCGCGCGGGTACCGCCAGCCCCTCGCCGCGGCCTACCGGACCGGCCTGGCCGACCTGGTCACCCGGCTCATCGACGAGGGCAACCTGCGGCCGGGGATGATCTTCAAGCACTGCGCGGTGACCCGGCTGGAGGACGACGACCTGCTCGCCGACCCGGCGCTGGCGACGCTCGACCCGGACCTGGACTCCGTGCTGAACGTCAACACCCCCGAGGACTACCGGGCCGCCCGCGACCGCGAGCCGCCCGAGGTCGCCGTCGAGTGCTTCGGCGCGCTGGCCCGGGGCGGCACGCACCGCCCGCGCGCGGTCCGGGCCGCGACGATCGGGACGGCCGCGGCCCAGGTCGGGCTGTCCCTGGACCGGCACGTGGTGGGCGCGCTCAACGGCGACCAGGTCACCAAGGACGGGCGGTTGCCGCTCGTCACCGGGGACACGGTGTCCTTCCTCTCGGCCGACGCGGGCGGATAGCGGCCGGAACAAGGCATACAGTCGACACATGGCCCCTGGTGGATTCTTCGGTCGAGCACTGGTCGTCGACGTGCACGGCGACCGGGCGACCGGCGCTGCCCTCGACCTGCACGAGCCGGTGCTGCGCGCCTACCTCGGCGGGGTCGGCCTCGGCACCTGGCTGCTGCACCGGCTCGCCCCGCCCCGGGTCGACCCGCTCGCCCCGGCGGCACCGCTGGCGTTCGTGTTCTCCGCGCTGGTCGGCACCCCGCTGACGACCAGCGCCAAGTTCGCCGTCGTCGCCAAGTCACCGCTGACCGGGCTGCTGACCGACGCGCTCGCGTCCAGCCAGTTCGCCATCTCCGGCAAGCTCACCGGGCACGACGCGCTCGTCGTCCGCGGCCGCGCCGACGTGCTGTCGGTGCTGCTCGTCGACGGCGACGGCGCCCGGCTCGAGCCGGCCCCCGAGCTCGCCGGCCTGCCCGCCGCCGAGGCGGAGACCCAGGCGCGGGAGCGGTTCGGGCGCGGCTGGCGCACCGCCGCGATCGGCTCGGCGGGGGAGCGCGGCGTCCGGTACGCGACGATCAGCCACGACGGCCGGCACGCCGGCCGCGGCGGGCTCGGTGCCGTGCTGGGCAGCAAGAACATCAAGGCGGTGCTGGTGAGGGCCGCGACCAAGGTCGGGGTCGCCGACCAGGCCGGGGTCCTCGCCGCCGCCCGCGACCTGCGCGGGAAGAGCTTCGGACCGGCGACCGCCAAGTACCGGGAGCTGGGGACGCTGGCGAACCTGCTGGCGTTCAACGCGGTCAGCACGCTGCCCACCCGCAACTTCACCGCCGCCACGTTCGCCGAGGCGCCCCGGCTGGCCGCCGAGGAGCTGCACGAGCTGCGCGGCGTGGCCCGCAACAGCTGCGCGTCCTGCTCGATCGGCTGCGAGCACATCTACTCCCGCAAGGGCGGCGGCAGCCAGCGGATGGAGTACGAGAACGTCTTCGCGCTCGGCCCGCTGTGCGGCGTCTCCGACCCCGACGACGTGTTCGCCGCGAGCGCCCGCTGCGACGAGCTGGGGATCGACACGATCTCGGCCGGCGGCACGATCGCCTGGGCCATGGAGTGCGTCGAGCGCGGGCTGATCGACGAGCCGTGGCTGCGGTTCGGCGACGGCGCGGCGCTGCTGCGCGCGCTGGACGCGATCGGCGAGCGCAGCCCCGGCCTGGGGGAGCTGCTGGCGCACGGGTCCCGGCGGGCGGCCGAGCTGGTCGGGCACGGCTCGATCGAGTTCGCTCCGCAGGTCAAGGGGCTGGAGCTGCCCGGGTACGAGCCGCGCGGCCTGCAGGCCATGGCGCTCGGGCTCGCGGTCAACGCCCGCGGCGCCGACCACAACCGCTCCGGGGCCTACGAGGCCGACCTGTCCGGCGAGCTGGACCGGCTCGACGGCGGCGCCGCGCACGTGGCCGCCGCGGTCGACACCGAGGACCGGGCCGCGGTGATGGACTCGATGATCCTGTGCAAGTTCCTGCGCGGCGTGTTCACCGACCCGTTCGCCGAGTGGGCCCGGCTGCTCGCGCTGGTCACCGGCTGGGAGCTGGACGCGGACGAGCTGCGGGACACCGCCCGGCGGATCGTGCGCGCGAAGCGGGCGTTCAACCTGCGGGAAGGCGCCACCGCGGCCGACGACACACTGCCCGTCCGGATGCTGGAAACCCCCCTCGAACTGGGTTCCGGCCGTAGCGCCGCGCTGTCCGCCGAGCGGCTGCGGTCGATGGTGTCCGGGTACTACGCGGCCCGCGGGCTGGACGCCGAGGGCCGGGTCACACCGGCTGATCTGGCGGATCTTCTGCTCGGGGCATAGCGTCGGCGACACAGCTGCGACGAGTGACTGTATGCTGTATGCAGTGCCGAGGGACGGAGCGAGGATGACGACTCTCGAGGAGCCGGGTACCGCAGTGCGGACGGTGACCGCGGAGATCGACGGGCAGCGGGTCACCGTGCCGGAGGGCACGTCGATCTACGACGCCGCCCAGCAGGTCGGCGTGGACATTCCGGTGCTGTGCCACAACGAGCGCTACGACCCGGTGGGCGTGTGCCGCATGTGCGTGGTCGACACCGGCGGCCGGGCGTTCGCCGCCGCGTGCGTGCGCCCGTGCGAGGACGGCATGACCGTCAAGACGGACACGCCGGAGCTCCAGCGCAACCGGGCCACGCTGACCGAGCTGCTGGTCTCCGACCAGCCGCCGCGCGCCGAGGACCCGAAGCAGACCACCACCGGCGACAACCTGCTGCTGGAGCTGGCCGACACGTTCGACGTGGCCCGCGAGACCACCGACCTGCCCTGCGGCTCCGGCCGCGGCCACGACTCCTCGAACCCGGTCATCGACGTCGACCACGACGCCTGCATCCTGTGCGACCGGTGCGTCCGCGCCTGCGACGACCTCCAGGGCAACGACGTCATCGGCCGCTCCGGCAAGGGCTACTCGACCCGGATCGCGTTCGACCTGAACGACCCGATGGGGCAGAGCTCCTGCGTGACCTGCGGCGAGTGCGTGCAGGCCTGCCCGACCGGGGCGATCACCAACAAGGCCATCAACGGGATCCCGATCCAGCCGCGCGAGCAGCTCGACGCGGTCGACAGCGTCTGCCCCTACTGCGGGGTCGGCTGCGCGCTGACCTACTACGTCGACCGGTCCCGCGACGCGATCGCGTTCGCCGAGGGCCGCGACCAGCCGGGCAACCAGAGCCGGCTGTGCGTCAAGGGCCGCTACGGCTGGGACTACGCGGCCTCCCCGCAGCGGCTCACCACGCCGCTGATCCGCGTCGACTCCGCCTACCCCAAGGGCGCGCTGTCCGCGGACGTGCGCGGCGACGTGCGCAACGACCGCGGCCGCGGCGGGGGCGGCGGGAAGAAGGGCCGCGACGGGCGCCGCAAGCCCGGTGGCCTGGTCGACTACGACGAGGTCATGCCGTACTTCCGCGAGGCGACCTGGGACGAGGCGCTCGACCTGGTCGCCCGCCGGCTCAAGGAGGTCCACGCCGAGGGCGGGCCGGGCGCGATCGCCGGGTTCGGCTCGGCGAAGTGCTCCAACGAGGAGGCCTACCTCTTCCAGAAGCTGATCCGCGCGGGCTTCGGCACCAACAACGTCGACCACTGCACCCGGCTGTGCCACGCCTCGTCGGTGGCGGCGCTGTTCGAGGGCGTCGGCTCGGGCGCGGTGTCCACGACCTACGGCGACGTGGCCAACGCCGACGTCGTGATCATCACCGGGTCGAACCCGACCGCGAACCACCCGGTCGCCAGCTCGTTCTTCAAGCAGGCCCGCCGGCGCGGCACGAAGATCATCTACGTGGACCCGCGCGCCAGCACGGTCGCCGAGCACGCCGACTACCACTGCCAGGTCAAGCCGGGCACCGACGTGGCGTTCTACAACGCGATCATGCACGAGGTGATCCGGCTCGGGCTGATCGACCGGGACTTCATCGCCGCCCGGGTGTCCAACTACGACGAGCTGGCCCGCACGGTCGCCGAGTACCCGCCGGAGCGCGCCGCGCAGATCACCGGCGTGGACGCCGACCAGATCCGCGAGGTCGCGCGGGTGTGGGGCGAGGCGGGCGCCGCGGTCATCTACTGGGGGATGGGCATCTCCCAGCACACCACCGGCACCGACAACGCGCGCTGCCTGATCGCGCTGTGCTCGATCACCGGCAACGTCGGCCGCCCCGGCACCGGCCTGCACCCGCTGCGCGGGCAGAACAACGTGCAGGGCGCCTCGGACGCCGGCCTGATCCCGATGTTCTACCCGGACTACCAGGGCGTCGACGCCGACGCGACCCGCGAGCGGTTCGAACAGGCGTGGGGCGCGCGGCTGGACCCGAACCGCGGGCTGACCGTCACCGAGATCGTCGGCTCGGTGCTCAAACCGGGCGGCGTGCGCGGCATGTACATGCTCGGCGAGAACCCGTTCCTGTCCGACCCGAACATCAACAAGGTGCGCAAGGCCCTGGCAGCACTGGACTTCCTGGTCGTGCAGGACATCTTCCTCACCGAGACCGCGGAGTTCGCCGACGTGATCCTGCCGGCGTCGTCGTACCTGGAGAAGGTCGGCAGCTACACCAACACCGACCGCCGGGTCCAGCTGGGGCGCAAGGTGCTCGACCCGCCGGGCCAGGCCAGGGTGGACTGGGAGATCGTGCAGGACATCGCCCAGCGGATCGGCCTGGACTGGGACTACTCCTCGCCGAGCGAGGTGTTCGACGAGATGGTCGCGCTGATGCCGTCGTACGCGAACCTGCGCCACGACAACCTCGGCGGCACCGGCAAGCTCTACCCGAACGCCGACCCGGAGAACTCCGACGGCACCGTGGTGCTGTTCGACGAGCGGTTCAACACCGACGACGGGCTCGCGCACCTCGTGCCGGCGCAGTGGCTGCCGGCGAAGGAGCTGCCGGACGCGGAGTACCCGCTGGTGCTCAACACCGGCCGGCTGCTGGAGCACTGGCACACCGGGTCGATGACCCGCCGGTCCTTCGCGCTGGACACCATCGCGCCGGAGGCCGAGGTGTACCTGCACCCCAAGGACGCGGCCGACCGCGGGCTCGCGCACGGCGAGCTGGCGCGGGTGCGGTCCCGGCGCGGGGTGATCGAGCTGCGGGTGCGGATCTCCCACCGCGAGCAGCTGGGCAACTGCTTCATCCCGTTCCACTTCCGGGAGGCGGCGGCGAACCTGCTGACCATCGACGAGATCGACCCGTACGGCAAGATCCCGGAGTTCAAGTTCTGCGCGGTCCAGGTCGAGGCCCTGGGCGCGGCACACACGGTTGCGGTGGGAGCTGGCGAATGACGTTGATGCCGGAGCGGGCGGCACAGACTCGGGCTCGGTGGGTGCCCGGGGTGGAGGGGCGTGCCGGGAAGTTCCCCGGGCCGTCGCTGATCCCGGCGCTCAACGCCATCCAGGCTCGCCTGGGCTGGCTGCCGCGCGAGGAGTTGGAGGAGCTGGCGCGCGAGGTGCGGCGGCCGCGGTACGAGATCGAGGGGATCGTCTCGTTCTACCCGCACTTCCGCACCATCCCGCCGAAGAAGGTCGCCCTGCACGTCTGCCACGACCTGACGTGCTGGGCGCGCGGCGGCGAGGAGCGGATCGCGGAGCTGCGGGCCCGCTACGGCGAGGACCCCGATGTCGAGTTCGTCGAGGTGTCCTGCCTCGGCCGCTGCGACACCGCACCCGCGGCCGACGTCAACGAACATCCGGTTCCGGTGTCCGATGTGGACGCTCTGGTCACCGCCGCGCGTGACGACGGGGTCGGCGAGCCGAGCGTCGCCTCGCGGGTCGAGCCGTGGCCGAACGACCCCTACCCGGCGGTGTCCGGGGTGGGGGAGCGGTACGCGTCCCTGCGCGCGCTGCTCGCCGGCTCGCTGGACCCGAAGGACGTGGTGGCCACCCTGTCGGACTCGGGGCTGCGCGGCATGGGTGGCGCCGGGTTCCCCACCGGCAAGAAGTGGGAGCTGGTCGCGGCCGCCGAGCCCGGCAGCGTCAAGTACGCCATCTGCAACGCCGACGAGTCCGAGCCGGGCACGTTCAAGGATCGGCAGATCCTGGCCGACCAGCCGCACCTGGTGCTCGAGGGCCTGCTGCTCGGCATGGCCGTGGTCGGCGCCGAGCAGGGCTGGGTGTTCATCCGGCACGAGTACGGCCCCGAGGAGCGCGTGCTGCGCGCGGAGATCGACGCGTTGCGCGCGGCCGGGGTGATCGGCCCGGACGCCTGCGGCAGCGGGCGGCGGCTGGAGCTGGACGTGTTCGTCTCGCCCGGCGGCTACATCCTCGGTGAGGAGACCGCGCTGCTGGAGTGCATGGAGGGCCACCGGGGCGAGCCGCGCAACAAGCCGCCGTTCCCCGGCAACTACGGGTTGCACGGCCGGCCGACGCTGATCAACTCGGTGGAGACCTTCGCCGACGTCCCGGTGATCCTGCAACAGGGCGCGGAGTGGTGGAAGTCCCAGGGGGACGGTGACTCGGTCGGCTGGAAGTTCTTCGCGGTGTCCGGGCACGTGCAGCGCCCCGGCGTGTACTGCGTGCCGATGGGCACCACGGTCCGCGCGCTGATCGACGAGGCCGGCGGCGTGCTGGACGGTGCCCCGGTCGGGGCGGTGCAGCCGGGTGGCGCGTCGTCGAACTTCATCGGGCCCGACCAGCTCGACCTGCGGCTGGACTTCGGCTCGCTCGCCGAGGCGGGCACGATGCTCGGCTCGGGCGCGCTGGTCGTGCTCGCCGAGGGCACCGACCTGCTGGCCGCCTCGACGAACGTGCTCCGCTTCTTCCGCAACGAGTCCTGCGGCAAGTGCGTGCCGTGCCGGGTGGGATCCACCAAGGCACATGAGCTGCTGCGCGGGACGCTGGACTCCGGATCGTCCACACTGGACGAACAGCAGCGCGGGCGGATTCTGCAACTGGAGGAGGCCATGCGCAAGACGTCGATCTGCGGGCTCGGCCAGGTGGCGCTCGGACCGGTGGTGTCGGTGCTCGGCATGGACAAGGGCGGCGCCGCGGCCCGTCCGCAGCCGCGCCCCGACGGGTCGACAGAACAGCCGGGGCGTTGACCTCACGGGAGTTCTTCACCGCCCGTACCGTTGCAGAGGCCCTGGCGGGCTTCCGGCCTGCCCACCGGACGGCCGTCGAGCGGGTGCCGTTGTCCGCGGCGCTGCACCGGGTGCCGGCCGGGCCGGTGCCCGCACCGGGACCGCTGCCCGGGTTCGTCCGCTCCACAGTGGACGGGTACGCGGTGCGCGCGGCCGACACCTACGGCGCCTCCGACGGGCTGCCGTCCTACCTGGACCTGCTGGGCGCGGTGCGGATGGGCGCGGCCCCCGAGGTCGCGGTCCGGCCGGGCGGCTGCGTGGCGATGCCGACCGGGGGAGTGCTGCCCGACGGCGCGGACGCCGTGGTGATGGTCGAGTACACCGCGGAGACCATGCCGGGCACGATCGAGGTCACCCGTCCGGTCGCGCCCGGCGGCGGGGTCGTGCGCGCCGACGAGGACGTGGCCACCGGGGCCGCGCTCGTGCCCGCCGGCCGGCCGTTGCGTGCCCCCGACCTTGGGCTGCTCGCCGCCGCCGGGGTCACGTCGGTCGCCGTGCACGCCCGCCCGCGGGTGGCGATCGTGTCCACCGGCGACGAGGTCGTGCCCCCGGCCACCGCGGAGCTGGCACCCGGTCAGGTCCGGGACGCCACCGCGTCCGCGCTGGCCGGGCTGGTGGCCGACGCGGGCGGCGAGCCCGTCCTGGCCGGCATCGTCGGCGACGAGCCGGGCGCGCTGAAGTCGGCGCTGGCCGAGGTGCTGCCCGCCGCCGACCTGGTGGTGGTCTCCGCCGGGTCGTCGGTCGGCGCGCGGGACGAGACGGCCGGCGCGGTCGCCGCGGTCGGCGAGGTCTGGTGCCACGGCCTGGCCGTCAAGCCCGGCAAGCCGACGCTGCTCGCCGACTGCGGCGGCGTCCCGCTGGTCGGGCTGCCCGGCAACCCGCTGTCCGCGCTGGTCGTGTTCGGCCAGGTCGGGGTGCCGCTGCTGTGGCGGCTGTCCGGCTGCGACACCCCGCCGCCCGCGCCGAGCGCCCGCGCCCGGCTCGCCCGCGACCTCGCCTCCGCCGCGGGGCGCCGCGATATCGTGCAGGTCACCGTGCGGGACGGGGTGGCCGAGCCGCTGTTCGGCCCGTCGGCGCTGCTGTCCGTGCTGACCCGTGCCGACGGGTACGTCACCGTGCCGGAGCCCGCGACCGGGCTGGACGCCGGCACCGAGGTCGAGGTGACCCTGTACCGATGAACAGCCCGTTCGTCTCCGACGTCCCCGCCGCCGAGGCCGCCGCCGCGTGGCGCGAGGCCCGTGCCGCCGCCGGCTGCCCCGCCCGCGTGGACGTCGTCCGGGCACCGGTCGCCGACGCGGTCGGCCGGGTGACCGCGGAACCGGTGTGGGCCAGGCGGTCCTCGCCGGCGTTCGACGCGTCCGGGATGGACGGCATCGCGGTCCGGTCCGCCGACACCCTCGGCGCGTCCGAGACCGCCCCGGTGCTGCTCGCCGAGCACACCTTCGAGGTCGTCGACACCGGCGACCCGCTGCCCGCCGGCTACGACGCCGTGGTCATGCGCGAGCACGTGCACCGCACCGGCGACGGCAAGGCCGAGCTGCGGGCCGCGGTCCCGCCCTACCAGCACGTCCGCTCGATCGGTGAGGACATCAGCGCCGCCGAGCTGCTGCTCCCCGAGGGGCACCGGCTGCGCCCGGTGGACGTGGCCGCCTGCGCCGCCGCGGGGGTGCTGGAGCTGGCCGTGCGCCGCGCCCCGGTGGTGGCGATCGTGCCGACCGGCGACGAGATCCGCCCGCTCGGCGCCGACCTGGCGCCCGGCGACATCCCGGACACCAACTCGCTGATGCTCGCCGCCCAGGCCCGCGAGGCCGGCTGCGCCGCGCACGTCACCGACATCGTCCCCGACGACCCCGAGCGGATCGCCGAGGTGCTGCTCGACTCCGCCCGCGACGCCGACCTGGTGCTGCTGATCGCCGGCTCCAGCGCGGGCCGCGACGACCACACGGCGCGGGTCGTGGCCGCCGCCGGCGCGGTGGCCGTGCACGGCGTGGCGGTCCGCCCCGGCCACCCGGTCGTCCTGGGCACGGCGGGGTCGAGGCCGGTGGTCGGCGTGCCCGGCTACCCGGTGTCGGCCGCGCTCACGTTCGACATCTTCGCCGCCCCGCTGCTCGCCGAGCTGGAGGGTGCCGCGGTCCGGGAGCGTCCGTCGACCACCGCGCACCTCGCCCGCAAGCTCCCGTCGGCGATCGGCATGGACGACTGGGTGCGGGTCCGGCTCGGCCGGGTGCGCGACCGCGTCGTCGCCACCCCACTGCCGCGCGGCGCGGGCGTGCTCACCTCGCTGGTACGCGCCGACGGCCTGCTCGTCGTGCCGTCCGGGGTGGAGGGTCACCACGCCGGCGAACGGGTGCGGGTGGAGCTGCTGCGCGGCCTGGGCGAGATCGACCGCACGATGGTCGCGATCGGGTCGCACGACCTGGTGCTCGACCTGGCCGCGTCCGCCCTGCGCGCCACCGATCCCACGGTCACCCTGGCGTCGTCGAACGTCGGCTCCCTAGGCGGCCTCGTCGCCCTGCGGGACGGCCTGTGCCACCTCGCCGGCTCCCACCTGCTCGACCCGGCGACCGGCGAGTACACCCTGCCGTACGTGGACCGTCTGCTGGGCGACGTCGCCGTGGTGCGGCTGGTACACCGGGACCAGGGCCTGCTCGTGGCCAGGGGCAACCCGTTGGGGCTCACCGGCATCACCGACCTGACGCGCACCGACGTGCGCTACGTCAACCGCCAGCGCGGCGCCGGCACCCGGGCCCTGCTCGACCACGAGCTGTCCCGCCGCGACGTGGATCCCGCCGAGATCCGCGGCTACACCCGCGAGGAGCACACCCACCTGGCCGTCGCCGCCGCGGTCGCCGCGGGCAGCGCCGACGCCGGCCTGGGCATCCTGGCCGCCGCCCGCGCCTTCGACCTCGACTTCGTCCCTGTCGCCCAGGAACCCTACGACCTGGTCCTGCGCCCCGAGGACCTGGACGGCCCCCAGCTGGCTCCACTGTGGACCCTACTGGCCGACCCCCGGTTCCGCACCCGCGTCGAGTCCCTCGGCGGCTACTCCTGCGCGGAGACCGGTAAGCGGCTGCGCTGAGCGCCGCCACAGTTCGGCCATTTCACCCGACAACCTGAGGCCGGCTAGCCGGCGAGCCAGCCGCGGCGCTGGGCGAGGGCGCCGGCCTGGAAGCGGGTTCTCGCGCCCAGTTCGTCGAGTAGTTCGCCCACCCGGCGGGTCACCGTGCGGGAGCTGATGCCCAGTTCGCGGGCGATCGTCTCGTCCTTCGCGCCCGCGGCGAGCAGGGCGAGCAGGCCGGGGTCGGACGGTGCCGCGCCGCCCGGTTCCGGGATCAGGGGCGTGCCCTGCTCCCACAGCAGCTCGAACAGCGCCACCAGCGCGTCCAGCAGCGCGCACGGGCGGATCACCAGCGCGCTCGCCACCATGTCCTCGAGCACCAGCGGCAACAGCGCCGTGCGCCGGTCGGCGATGGCCAGCTTCATCGGCACCCGCGGGTGCATCCGCGACTGTTCGCCGTGCTCCACCGCGCGCCTGGCGGCCGCCAGCGCGCCCGGGTACTCCAGCGACTCCGGCGCGTACAGGCCGCGCACCGCCAGGTGCTCACGCAGCCGGGTCGACACGCCGGCCTCGGAGCGCGGCGCGTCGGCGGCGTAGGGCGGGCGGTCGAAGACCATCAGCTCCCGTTCGCAGTCCCCCACGAGCTGGGCGAACCGGTCGGCCACGGCCTGCTGGCCGACCAGGATCTCCAACAGCTCGTCGGGTTGCTGGCCTCGGTCGGCCATCTCCGCGGCCAGGGCGCGGGCGTTGCGCGTCACGGTGTCGAGCTCGGTGCGGCGCCGGGCGACCAGCAGGTCGATGGCGGTGTCGGGGCGGGCCGCGGTGAGCCGGACCGGGCGGCCGGGGAGGCGGCTGACCAGGCCCAGCTCCTCCAGCTCGGCCACCGCGCGGCGGATCGCCCGTTCGGGCCGGTCCAGTTGGCGGGCCAGCGCGGACGCGGTGCGGCCCGGCGACGCCAGCAGCGCCCGGTACACCTTCTCGGCGAACTCGGTGATTCCCAGAGCCTCCAGCATGGTTCAGCATACTGGCGGATACTGGACATGGCGACAACCCGCCATCACCGCCGCGTTCCGCTGTGGACGTCGACGGACCGGGGCCGGCACTGGCACCGGGCGATCGTCCTACCCCGCCACGACGGCTCGTTCCTCGGGCTGGCCCCGATCTCGCCGCGGTCCGGCCAGGCCGTGTCGGTGCACGTCGAGGGCGAGGCGGCTGAAAGGAAGGACGATCATCGACGCCTACCCCGTGCGGTGACCCGGCGGTTTCGCCCCGCGCGGGTCGGGCATCCGCCGGCATGATGCGATCCGTTCTGTGCGGCGTGGCGGCGGGTGCCGCGGGCACCACGGCACTGCACGCCGTCACCTACCTGGACATGGTCGTGCGCGGCCGGCCGGCGAGCACCACGCCGGAGGACAGCGTGCGGCGGCTGGCGGAGGTCGCGGGCGTCCCGATCCCCGAGGACGGCCGGGAGAACCGGGTCTCCGGTGCCGGCGCGTTGCTCGGCATCCTGTCCGGCCTGGCGGTCGGCGCCGGCTACGGCGCGGCCCGGGCGGCGGGCTGGCGGTCGCGGACCGCCGCGGCCACCGCGCTGACCACGGTGGGGGCCATCGCCGTGTCCGCCGCGCCGATGGCCGCGATGGGCGTCACCGACCCGCGGCGGTGGTCGACGGCGGACTGGGTGTCCGACGTCGTGCCGCACGTCGCCTACGGCTGGGTCACCGCCGCGACCTACGCGGCGATGACGCGGCGCCGCCGCCGCTGGTCGAGGTCCTGACGCCCAGGGCCACACTGGGCCCATGGAATACGTCGGCCGGGTGCCCGCTCCGCCGCTCGACCGGTTCATCGACGACATCTACTGCCTGACCGGGGTGCCGCGCCACCGCCGGATGAACGTCCCGCCGATGCCGTCGGCACACCTGTTCCTCAACCTGGGCGGACCCGTCCGCCTGTGGGACTCCGTCCCTTCGGTGCCGCCGGCGGTGTTCACCGACGGGTGGTTCATGGGGGTGTGGACCAGGCGTTTCCTCCTCGAGTACCCCACCCGGGTGCGGCTCGTCGGGGTGCACTTCAAGCCGTGGGGGCTGTCGCCGTTCGTCGCCATGCCGGCGACCGAGCTGCGGGACCGATGGATGCCGGTGGACGCCGTCTGGCAGCGGTCTGTGGACCGGCTTCGGAACCGGGTCGGCGACAGCGCATCGGCCACCGACACACTGCGGGCGTTGGCGGACGAGCTGCGATCGCGGCTCGCCGAGGCACCGTCGCGTGGTCTCGACCTGGTCCAGCACACCGGCGGACGGCTGGAGACCCACCACGGCGCGATCCCGGTCCGTGCGCTGACCGACGCCGCCGGGGTGAGCGGCAACCACCTGGCCACGCAGTTCAAGTCCCATGTCGGGGTCACCCCGAAACGGGTGGCGCGGATCTACCGCTTCGCGCGGCTGATCCTGTCCGTGGACGCCCGGCAGCCGATCGACTGGTCGGAGCTCGCGCACACGGCGGGCTACTTCGACCGGGCCCACTTCAGCAGGGAGTTCAAGGACTTCACCGGTCATACCCCGGCCGGATACCTGGCCCTGCGGCGACGGTTCCCCGCCGAGCCGGGATTCCCACCCGACAGCGGTCCGATGCCCGCCGAGTGATTTCTTACAAGCACGGCCGCCCCTCGGCGCGACAAGATCGGAGGCGAACGCGCGAGGAACTCGAGGAGAACGTGTGGGCACAGTGATCATGCACAACGTGGTGTCGGTGGACGGCTTCATCGCCGACGAGAGCGACGACGTCGGGCCGCTCCACGACTGGTACTTCAACGGGGACACCCCGATCACCGCAGGCGGTGACCAGGGGTACGACCACTCCGGCGCTGGAATCGGCTTCCAGGTCTCCCGCGCGTCGGCGGAGTACGTCCGGTCGATGTGGGCGGCGATCGGCGTGAGCGTGCTGGGCCGCACCCTGTTCGACCTGGTGAACGGCTGGGAGGGTCAGCCGCCGGCGGGCGACCACGTGGTCGTGGTGTCCCACCGGCCCAAGCCCGAGGGCTGGCACCCCGAGGCGTCGTACCACTTCGTCGACGACGTGACGGCCGCGATCGACAAGGCCCGGGAGCTCGCCGGCGAGCGCACCGTCGTCGTGAACGCCGGCGACGTGGGTGGGCAGATCCTCGCGGTCGGCCTCGTGGACGAGGTGGCGATGGACGTGGTGCCGGTGGTGTTCGGGTCGGGCAAGCGCTACTTCGGCCGCATCGACGGGCAGCATCTGCTGGAGGATCCCCACGTCGTCATCCAGGGCGACCGGGTCCTACACCTCAGGTTCAGGGTGCGCCGCTAGTTCCGTGGCTCCAGGGCGTCGGCCCGGCGGGCGGGCAGCGGCCGCAGCGCCCTGGTCTCGTCGAACCACAGGAACGCGTCGTAGCGGTCGCCGAGGACGGTGGGCACGTAGTTGCCCCACCGCTCCCGCTCCGGGTGGTAGACCACGCCGATCGCGCGGTGGCCGAGCTCGTCGGTGAGCAGGCCGGGGCGCTCGCCGCGCGGGACGGTGAGCAGGGCCGCGGGTGGCGCGGCGCGGTGCAGGGCGTCCTCCACCGACCCGGGCCGCGCGGGTGGCACCGGCAGCTCCCGCACCGGCGCGCCCCAGGCGTCGCCGGCGACGACCGTGCCGTGGTGGGTGCCGAGCCCGACGAGCACGACCTGGTCCGCGCCGAGACGTTCCCGGGCGAGCTGGCCGAGGTTGACCTCGCCGGCCGCGGCCATGTCGGTGGCGCGGGCGTCGCCGACATGGGTGTTGTGCGCCCACACCACGGCCTTGGCGCCGGGCCCGTAGTGGTCGAGGAGCCGGTCGAGGGTCTGCTCCATGTGCCGGTCGCGCACGTTCCACGACTGCCGCCCGCCGCCGACCATGGCCCGGTAGTACCGCTCGGCGCCGGCCACGATCTCGGCGTTCTGCCACGCCCCGAACCGGCCCGCGCCGTCGGCCGCGGCCCGTTCGCGCAGCGCCACGAGCAGGTCCACCACCTCGTCGGTGCAGCTCGCCGAGGCGAACCGGGTCGCGGTCGCGTAGCCGCGGGCGTCCTCCCCGTAGGGCTCGAAGCACCGGTAGGCGGCGAGCGCCACCGGCACCTGCTCGGGGTCGTGCTCGCGCAGGTGGGCGAGGATCTCCCGGAGTGACTCCCACAGCGAGTACACGTCCAGGCCGTGGAACCCGACCCGCTCGGCGGGATCCCGCCGGAGGTTGTGCGCGCGCAGCCAACGGGTGAAGTCCAGGACCTCCTCGTTCGCCCACATCCACGTCGGCCACCGCTCGAACGTCGCGAGCGCCCCGGCCGGGTCCGCCGGCGCGTCCGGCAGGCAGCGCACGCTGCCGTCGATCCGGTCGCAGTCCGGCCAGTCACCCTCGACCGCGACGAAGGAGAACCCCCGCTCGGCGACCAGCCGCTGGGTGAGGCAGGCCCGCCAGGTGTAGAACTCGTGCGTGCCGTGGCTGGCCTCGCCGACCATCACCACCCGCGCGTCGCCGACCCGCTCCAGCAGCGCGTCGAGGTCACCCGCGTCGCGCACCGGCCGCGCCAGCGCGACCACGTCGTGCTGTCCCGCCTCCCCGGATCTGTCCCTGTTGGTCGCGTTGGGGAGTGTGTGCTCGGACTGGTCACGGTCCCCTGAGGTGACGGTTCTGGAGGTCGGCAGTCGGTGGCTCACGGTGCACCACCGCCGCCCAGGTGGCGCCGGAACCAGTCGGTGGCCAGCTCGGCGACCCGTTCCAGGGTGCCCGGCTCCTCGAACAGGTGGGTGGCGCCGGCGACGACCTCCAGCCGCTTGCTCGCGGCCAGCCGGCGCATGGCCGCCTCGTTGAGCTCGACGACCTGCTCGTCGAGCCCGCCGACGATGAGCAGCGTCGGTGCCTGGACGCGGGTGAGGGCGTCCCCGGCGAGGTCCGGTCGCCCGCCCCGGGAGACGACCCCGTGCACCGCGGCCGGGCGTTCGGCCGCGGCGACCAGCGCGGCCGCCGCGCCGGTGCTCGCACCGAACAGGCCGAGCGGGTTGTTCCTCGTCGCGGGCTGGTCGGCGAGCCAGTCCACGGTCGCGGCGAGGCGGCCGGCGAGCAGTGGGATGTCGAACCGGAAGTCCCCGCGCCGCTCGTCCTCGGCGGTGAGCAGGTCGAGCAGCACGGTGCCGAGGCCGCCCTCGTGCAGAGCCCCGGCCACGCTCCGGTTGCGGGGACTGTGCCGGCCGCTGCCGCTCCCGTGCGCGAACACGACGACCCCGCTGCCGCGGGCCGGCAGCGCGAGGTGGGCCTCGAGCGGGCCGGTGTCCAGCGGGATCAGCACGTCCTCGTCGACGAACACGGCGTCCTCCTGTCCTCGGGTGCGACGGATCGCGGATACCCGCGCCGCCCGGTGGGTACGCGGGACTGGACGTAGACGACGACCCAGGAGGCGTGATGAAGGAGCACGAGATCGTGGCGGCCGTGCGGACGACGGCCGGGCTCGAGGACAACGAGCACGCCACCGCGGCCGCAAAGGCGACGCTGGCGGTGCTGGGGGAGCGGCTCGCCGGCGAGGAGCCGAGGAACCTCGCCGGTCAGCTGCCGCCCGCGATCGCCGAGGCGCTGCCGGAGACCGGCGGCCGGGGCACGTTCGGTGTGGAGGAGTTCTACCGGCGGGTCGCCGACGAGGAGGGTCGCGGCTGCACGCCCGACGGTGCCCGGGAGCACGCGCGGGCCGTGGTGGCGGCACTGCGCAACGACGTGAGCCAGGGCGAGTTCGACGACCTGGTGGCCCAGCTCCCGAACGACTACCGCGACGACCTGTTGTCCACCGCCCCCAGCACCGAGCACCGCTGACCGCTGTTCAACCGAGGATCGCGCACCCCGCCGATTCCGCGGGGTCGTCGCGGCGTGCCGTCGCGACAGAAAGGTGCGGCGGCCAGCCGGTGGACCGGGACGAACGGCGCGGTGCGCAGCGAACCGGGATCTCCGCCGGTGCTCCACGCGGTCACCGTGGCCCGCTCGTCCCGGTGAGCAGCGGCCTCTCACCGGGACGCTGACCACCCGGCCAGGCATCCGGCCGCGCGAATCGTCTCCGCGGTCTGCCGCACCCACGTCGTCCCCACGTCCGGACGACGACCCCCGTCTCCACGGCGCACCCCATCGTGGTCCCCCGCATGAGACCCGGACCACACGTGAACCCCCGTCCTGAAGCCATAGTCTGGCGGGGGTCCCGGCAGCCGGCCCGACCCGCTCCGCCGACCGTCAGACGGGACCGCCTTGTCGACCACCGAGTCCGCTCCCCGGGGCGCGCCGACGCGCACGGCTCGCCGTGCCCGGGTCGCGGTGGCGGCCGTGTTCCTCACCAACGGGGCGCTGTTCGCCAACGTCGTCCCGCGGTACCCGCAGCTCAAGGCCGAGCTGGGGATGAGCAACGCGGTGCTGGGCGCGGTCGTCGCGGCGATGCCGCTCGGTGCGCTGGTGGCCGGGCTGTTCGCGTCCGCGGCCATCCGCCGGTTCCGGTCCTCGCGGGTGGCGACGCTGGGCATCGTGGCGTTCGCGGCGGCGACCATGCTGGTGGCGGTCGTGCCGACGTGGTTCGCGTTCGCCGCGGTGATGTTCGTCCTCGGCGCGCTCGACGCGGTGATCGACGTGGCGCAGAACGCGCACGGGTTGCG
Source organism: Actinophytocola sp. (assembly GCA_036259595.1). Lineage (GTDB taxonomy): Bacteria > Actinomycetota > Actinomycetes > Mycobacteriales > Pseudonocardiaceae > Actinophytocola. The sequence goes on along the minus strand of DATABL010000187.1, from coordinate 2,734 downwards.
GGTGCAGCGCAGCTACGGCCGCTCGATCGTGAACTCGTTCCACGGCCTGTGGAGCGTCGGCGCGGTCCTCGGCGGGCTGCTCGGCTCGGCCGCCGCGGGGCTGCGGCTGCCGCTCGGCGTGCACCTCGCCGGCACGGCGGTGCTGTTCAGCGCGGTCGCCCTCGTCGCGCTGCGCTTCATGCTCCCCGGGCCGGAGGACGCCGAGCGCGCCGAGCCCGCGCCGGCGGTGCCCGGCGCCGCCTGGCGGTCGATCCGCGGCACCGCCCTGCGGATGCTCGCCGCGCTGGGCGTCCTCGCGATGTGCGGGGCGTTCGTGGAGGACGCCGGCGCGTCCTGGGGTGCGCTCTACCTCACCGGGCTGGACGCCTCCGCCGCCACCGCCGGGCTGGCGTTCGTCGCGCTCCAGGGCGCCATGACGGTCGGCCGGCTGACCGGTGACCGCGCCGTGGACCGCTTCGGGCAGCGCGCCGTGGTCCGCACCGGCGGCCTGCTCGCCGCGGCGGGGATGGGCGTCGCGCTGGCGTTCCCGTCGATCGGCACCGCGCTGGCCGGCTTCGCGCTGGCCGGTCTCGGCGTCGCTACCCTGATCCCCGCCGCGATGCACTCGGCCGACGAGCTGCCCGGGCTGCCCGACGGGCTCGGGCTGACCGTGGTGAGCTGGCTGCTGCGCCTCGGCTTCCTCGCCTCGCCGCCGCTCGTCGGGCTGGTCGCCGACCTGTCGAGCCTGCGGGTCGGCCTGCTCGGCGTCGTGGTCGCCGGGGTGCTCACGGTCGTGCTGAGCCGCCGGACGTGAGCGTCACGCCAGGCCCAGGACCCGCATCGCCTCGGCCGCCATCTTCGCCTCGCCCAGTGCGTTCGGGTGCACCACGACCGGGTTCGTGCCCAGCAGCACCGGCTCGATCCAGCGCACGCCGAGCGGCTGGCAGGCGTCGTGGCCGTCGGACACCGCGCTGAGGTCGACGTAGGTGGCGCCGGTCTCGGCCGCCGCCCGCGCGATCGCGTCGTTGAGGGTCGCCTGCAGCGAGCGGAGGTAGGGCACGTCCCCGCGGGCGACGGGCATCCGGAGGAAGCAGCCGCCGGTCTCGGGCAGGATCCACGGGTAGCCGAGGATCGCGACCTCCGCGTCCGGCGCCTTGTCGCGGACCGCCCGCAGCGCCGACACCAGCGCGGGGTAGGTCGTGGTGCGCACGGTGTCCTCGAAGGAGGAGCCGTAGTGGTCCGCGCACGGACTGCCGTACCCCAGCGTGACGACGCCCGCCGCGCCGCAGGCGAGGATCGCGCCGATGAACACCCCGCTGTCGTTGCCGCCGATCGTCATGGTCACCAGGTCGGTGTCCGCGCCGACCGCGTCGAGCTGCGGCGGGACGCCGGGGTACTGCGGGGTGGTGAAGTGCCGGGTCTCGGCGGCGCCGCAGGTGACGTCGACGAGCCGGGCGCCGGTCTCGGCCGCGATCACGTGCGGGTAGTTGCGAGCCGAGCGCAGGCACAGCAGCGGCGCCGCCGGGGCCGGCGGCAGGACACCGGAGGCGGCGCTGTAGGAGTCCCCGAGCGCGACGTAGTCCAGTGGCTCGGCGGCCTGGGCGACAGCGGAGCCCGTCACCAGGGTCAGGGCCGCGGTGGCGGCGGCGGTCACGGCGGCGAGCAGACGGCGAGGCATGGCTCTCTCCCGGCATCGATGACGGCGTCCGCACACTACTCACGAGTAGGTAAGTGTGCCCGCCAATCGTCGGCCACACCGCCCCCGTCGTCAACCACTCACCGAGGGTCACGGCGGCAGCTCCGCGGCGATGTCCACCACGAGCGCGAAGAACGCCGGGTCCGGATGCCCGGACACGACCGCTCCCTCCGCCACGACGAGCACACCGCCCCGCGGCCGCGAGCGGAACGGGGTGCCGGTGAACCGCACCCCCCGCTGCCGGAGGACCTGGGCTCCGAGTTGGGTGACACTGCCGGTCCCGTCGACGTCGATGAGCCGCTTGAGCCGCCCGACGTCGCCCCGCTGCCGCATCCGCACCCACGACACGGACACCACGACGGTGCTGCCACCCGGATCCGCGAGGGTGACCAGCGTTCGGTCGAGTGACCGGCACGGGTTGCGCAGGAAGAACTCCCGCACCTGCCCGTAGGAGTTCAACGCGCAGTTCGCCGCGGGCTCGGCGATTCGCCTGACCCGGCGCAGGTTCAGCCCACGCCACGCGGCGTCGGCCCGGCCCTGCTTCGCCGCCTGCCGGCTCTGCGTCACCCGTGCCGCCGAGACGTTCCCGGCCCCCAGCGACTCGGTCGCCGTGCCGCCGACCCCGGCTCCGCCCCCGATACCGTTGACCCCCAACGCGAGCACCGCGCCGGCGAGGACCACCCCCGCCCCGCCGCGCGACTTCCAGGTGCCGTCCGGGTTCCTCGGTTGATCCGGCTTGCCCATCCCCAACTCCCCAGTTCGCAGCCGGCACGAGGCTATCGAGCCGGCGCCGCCGGGAGGGGTGGCGTCACGATGTTGTCCACTAATCGTCCACTTCCGCCGACACGCGTCTAGATGCGGCTGGAGAAGACGAGCTCGTCCCACTCGGCGGCCATGGCGCGCTCACGGTCGGACCGTTCGCCCTCGCTGCGCGGAAAATCGGTCGTTGATCGCGAGGACAGCGTTGTACAGGGCGACCGTCGTCCGGTTCAGGGAGTCGCCGCGCGGGAAGCGCTCGGGACACGACGGACTGTCCTTTCGGACACATGCGGGGGCGGG
>DATABL010000186.1:0-33591 GCA_036259595.1 Actinophytocola sp. | reverse complement strand
CCGGCGCACGAGGACACCGTGCAGACGACCGCCAGCGCGGTCGCCACCAGCACCACGTCCCTGCGCAACCCCCGCCCCCCGATGCGCCGCTACAGCTCCGTCTCGCCCCGTCGCGGTTCGGGCACGGGCAGGCCGAGCATGTCGAGCAGCAGGACGCACTCGTTGGCGTCGGCGGCGTAGGACGCGACCGCGCGCGCGGCCCGTCCGCGCTGTTCCCGCGTCACCCCCGTGGGGGTGGCCTGGTGGTCGACGACGTCGTTGGCGGCCATGCGGATCTCCCATCGCTCCTGGTAGACGCCGTCGGCTACCCGACGGGAGCGGGGTCAAACACGATCAGCCGTCGGCGGGTACGGGTGGCGTGGTGTCCCTTCCCGCTTCGGTGACCGGCCGTGCATGGCGTGCGACTCCTTCGGGTGTCGTGGTGATACTCCGGGCTGAATCCACGGCGTGGGCCGCCTTTTTGGTCGGCATCCTGGTAGGTCTTAAGAGGATGGACATCTCAACATGACCAATCACGACGGCCTTCCCGGTGCATGACGCGCCATGCCGGCGAAATCGGTCTGGTCCGCCTGATTCCCGTGAGTGCGTCGTCCCTCGGTGGGCGTGCCGAAGACTCGGGGAACAGCCTCTGCCGCGCGTGCCGGCGAGACGGGGCGGCGACCGAACCCACACTCGAGACAGAAAGACGATCTTGTGGCGACCGCGACAGCAAATGCCCTCGACGAACTGCTCAAACGTGACAACACGGATGGGATCGACCCCAACCAATCGGACGATGCCCTCGACGCCCTGCTGCGGGACATCCAGGGAAATGTGCTCAAGAGCCACGGACGGGACCACAGCACTCATTTGTTCGTCAGCTTCGACAACGTCGTGGCGGCCAGGAACTGGTTGGTCCAGATGGCCGGCCGGGTCACCTCCGCACACACCCAGTGGGAGGACTCCCGCAGGCGAACGGAACTCATGGCCGCCGCCAAGCTGGCGCCGACGGCCTGGGAGGCCGCGACGGCGGAGTTCATGGTGCGCCGTGCGAGCGCCGTCTTCGTCAACGTGCTGCTGTCCGCTTCGGGGTACCGGAAGCTGGGGCTGAAGCTGCCTGAGGACAACGTTTTCCGCGCCGGCGCGAAGAAGCACGCCTGCGAGCTCAACGATCCTCCGTGCGGCCAGTGGGAACAGGGGTTTCAGCGGGACCTCCATGCCGTCGTCATGGTGGCGGAGGACGATCCCGCGAAGATGCACGAAAAGGTGGGTGAGATTGTCGCCCTCCTGGCGACGAACTCGGCCGGTACGGTCGTGCTCACCCAGAAGGGTGCGGCCCTCCGGACCGACGAGGACGGTGTTCCCACGCTGAACGGCCCGCCACGCGAGCAGTTCGGTTTCGTGGACGGCATCGCGCAGCCGTTGTTCTTCAAGAAGGACATCGACGAGGCGAAGTCCGCATCGAGCAATGACCAGTACGACCCGAGCGCTCCGCTGAACCTGGTCCTGGCCAAGGAGCCGGGCCGTGAGTCGTGCGGGTCGTACGTGGTCTACCGGAAACTCAGGCAGCACGTCGACCGTTTCCGCAGGGACCGGAACGCGCTGGCACACAAGCTCAAGGAGCAGGACGGGAACGGTCACGAGAGCAAGTACTACGACGACCTGGCCGGCGCCTACATGATGGGCCGATTCACCGACGGCACACCGGTGATCCACCGCGACACCCCGGGCGACGACCGGACCGACGACTTCGACTACGGAACGGCCCCGACGGGTGACAAGTGTCCGCTGCAGGCACACATCCGCAAGACGAATCCACGCGGGGACACGAGTAATCCGACCGAGAGCACGGTCCGCATAGCTCGCCGGGGTGTGACCTATGACGATACCGAAGCCGGCGGCAACTCGACGAAGGACGTGGGTCTGCTCTTCCTCTGCGTACAAGCCTCGATCCAGCACCAGTTCGTATTCATGCAGCAAATGTGGGCGAACAACCAGAACTTCGTGAAGGGTGACGTGGGCCTGGATCCCGTCATCGGCCAGTCACCGAAGGGAACGGAGCCGCTGGCACAGGCGTGGCCCACGAAGTACGGCACGACGGACACCGTCAAGTGCCGGGTCGGCGGCGACTGGGTGGAACTCCGGGGCGCCGAGTACTTCTTCGCACCCAGCCTGTCGTTCCTGAGTTCCTGCAACCAGAAGACCGCCTGACACCACAGACTTCTCGGAGAGGATCATCCCATGTCCGAGCAACCTCCCGTCCCGGGTCCAAGCACGTCCACCGCGGACGAACCAGCCAATGACCTGGCCCGGCGCACGGTGCTGACCGGCGCCCTCGTCACCGGCGCCGGTCTGCTCGCCCCGAACGTCGCCGCCGCGGACCCGCAACCGCCGGAGCAGAACCACCTGGACGTACCGCGGTCGATGTTGCGGGTGAAACCCGACCGACTGTCGCTGACGATCGACGACACGGTGGCTCCGCCGGTTCTCGGCGACGCGATGCCGTTGCTCATCAGCACGACGTCGCCGGGAACGACCACCGTCAAGGTCAGCAGCACCACCGGTGGCACCACGGTCGGGTCCCATCGCGACACCGGCCAGGCACAGAGCGTCGACGTGCGGGTCACGGCGGACGCGCCGGCCACCGTGTGGGTGGTACCGCGCAAGATCGGTCGACACTCGGTGCCGGGCGACTGGATCGTCGTCAGCGACGGCCGCGCCAGCGTGCGGGTAGCGGCGTGGATCGAGCCCGTCGGAGGCCGATGGGTCCCCGCCGGTCCGAACGAGACCCCGCTGGACCTGGGGATCGTCGCCATCCACGCGGCCCTCGTGCGCGGCAGGAACGGTCCCGAGGTGATGATGTACTCCCCGCCCAGGGAACGCGACGAGAACGGCGAACTGAAGAGACGCCCGAATGCCGACGGGGTGACCAAGGAGATCTGGGTCTGGGACGTCGACGACATGACGGGCCTGGAGGCCAGGACGCTCGATCTGACCACATTGACCACTGAGGACACCTATCCCAACACGGGCAACATCTTCTGCAGCGGAGCCAGTCACCTTCCCGACGGTCGGGTGCTGATCGCCGGTGGGCACGTCCACGCCGCGGAAGGCCACGACAGCAACGGCAGGCATTTGCACATCTACGACCCGAAGGCGTCGAGCCGCTGGGCACGAGTCGGGACGCAGATGGGCTACGTCCGGTGGTATCCCACCGTGACACCGCTGCCCGACGGCCGGATGCTGATCGTCGGCGGCAGCTACGAAGGTTTGTGGAACGACGAGTATTTCAACGCCATCCACAACAACTACGCGATCTACCATCCCGACGACAACAAGGTGATCTACCACACCCCGCTGGTCGCCGCAAAAATGATCAAGAACGCCCCGCTGGCCACCTATCCGGGCGTGTTCGTCCTGCCCGGAAAGGACGGCGGTACCGTGATCGCGGTCATCGAGACCAACCGGGCCTGGCTGCACAAGTACCAGACCGGCGAACCGCTCGAACAGGTCGGCGGCGTCCGCGCCATGACGACGAAGGGGTCGCGCAGCTACCCCTGGTACGGCTCCACGGTCCTGCTTCCGTTGCACCCCGGGCGGACGACCATGGGGATCCTGGCCGTCGGTGGCGCCGTCGAGACGAGCACCCTCTACACCAACACCACCAGCAAGGAGGCCCAGACCCAACCGGCGACAGCCACCGCGGACCTGCTGCAACTGGACCTGAGCAAGCCGCTCGACGGCGCCACGGGGACCTGGAAGCGGCTGGACGCCCTCCGGGCGCGGTTCCTGTGTGACGCCACGTTGCTCGCCGACGGCACGGTTCTGGTCACCGGTGGCGCGTCGAACGGATGGGCCAACTACAACTCGAACCCGGTCAACGAGGCCGTGCTCTTCGACCCGGAGAACAACAAGTTCCGTTCCGCCGCCACCGCTTTCACACCGCGGCGGTATCACTCCGTGGCTCTGCTCCTGCCCGACGGAACCCTGCTCAAAGCGGGCAGCACCGGCGGTTTCGGCGGACCACCACGAGGACAGGACGAGGGCAGCAGCAACGACAACGCGTGGTTCCTGAGCCGTACCGACGCCGAACGCTACCTCCCGCCCTATCTGTGGCGGGGACCCCGACCATCGATCGAACTCGTACTCCCCGTCACCGGCCCGGACGCCGACACGACTCTGTACTACGACCAGCCGTTCACCCTGCTCGTCACGGGAGCGAGCCTGGACGCCAGTGCCAAGGTCGCACTCATCCGCCTGGGTGCCGCGACCCACGGCAACAACATGGAACAGCGTTACGTGTACCTCGACGTGCCGAACCGAAGCCAGGTCGGCGACACGTGGTACATCGACGCACTGCCGCCGGACAACCAGGCCGCCGCACCGCCCGGGGACTACATGCTCGTCGTCGTCGACAGCAGCGGCGTGCCCTCCGAAGCACGACTGGTCAGACTGGCGAACGAGCCGTCCTGACCTCGCCCGCTCGCCGTCATGGACGCTTGTGCTCGAAGTGTCGGCCGAGCCGGATGACCTCGTCGAGGGCTGCTCGCAGGTGTTCGGGGGTGGTGCGGTGGTTGCTGGCGGCGAACCGCAGTGGGTGCAGTTCGGCACCGCGGCGGATGGTGCCCGCGTCGTGCAGGGCGAAGCGGTGGAAGTACCAGTCGCCACGCTCCAGCAGGGCGTCGTGGATGGCGGCGTTGACCCGGTCGAGAGCCTTCAGGTCCGGTCGGGACGGGTCGAAGTCGTGTGGCAGGTACAGGAACGCCACGGCGGTCATGTCGGGTTCGTGCAGACGAAGCAGCCGTGGTGAGGCGTCGACCAGATCGGTGAAGCGACGGGTGAGGTCCAGTCGGTGGTCGACCCTCGCGGCCAGGCCTTCCCGGCCGTGCGCACGGATCGTGGTCCACAGCATCAGCGAGCACCATCCGCGACTGCCCATGAACGGGCTGGCCTGACCCAGGTCGAAGCGGTCCGCCGTGGTCTCCTCGCTGAAGGAGCCGACCAGTCGAAGGGTCCGGGGTTCGCGCAGCAGCAGGGCAGAGAGGTTGTAGGGGATGTCCATCACCTTGTGCGGGTCGACGGTGATGCTGTCGTACTCGGTGATGCCGTCCAGCCTGGGCGTCAGCCGGTCGGTGAGCGCGGCCATCAGCCCCCAGCTGGCGTCGGCGTGCAGCCAGATGCCGGGATCCGCGGCGTGGGTGATGTCGGCGACGGCGCGCAGGTGTTCGATGGTCTGGGTCCGGGTGTCGCCGGCGTAGGCGACCACGCACATCACCCGTCCCCGGTGTTCACGCAACGTCCGCCGCAGCGCCTGCTGGTCGTAGCGGTAGTCGACGGTGTCCACCTCGATCAGGCGTGTGCCGGTGCCGATCCAACCAGCGGCGGCGGTGAGGCTGTAGTGGCCGATGCCAGCGGGCACCACCACCCCGTGGCGGTCCGGATCGCGCACCCCGTCCCGCATGGTGCCCGGGACCGCGTGTTCGCGGGCCAGCAGCATCGCCACGGTGTTGCTCATCGTGCCGCCGGCGGTGATCAACGCGCCGACGTCCCACACCGACCGCACCTGCTCGGGTGGCGCGACCGGGTAGCCCAGCAGCTCCCGCAGCCAGCGCAGCACGGCGATCTCGGCGAACGTCGCCCACGGGGCGTCCAGGTCCTGGTCGAGCAGGTTCTGCTGGGTGAACAACGCCAGCACACCACCGCACAACGCCGCCAGGTCCGCGCCGGTGTCACCGAACCCGAGAAATCGTGGGCTGGCCTCGTTCTTGCAGAACGGCAACGCCGATGCGAGCACCTGGTCGACCACGGACACGGCGCCGGCCTCGGCCCGCGGCAGTTCGGTGAGCAGCACGTCCCGCAGCCGTTCCGGCGCCTCCCGGCGCTCGAACACCGCCTCACGCAGCTTGAAGTCGACCGCCCGGGTCACGACCCGCGTCAACAGTTCTACCGCGAGGTCACGGTCGGCGGGGTCGAGCGCACCAGCAGTCACGCCGCACGGGGTGCCCAACCAGGTCGACGCCATGCCCCGGTCCCCGTGTCTCACCCGGACGGGTCACCGGGACCCGCTACTGGACCTGGTAACCCAGGATCACGATGCCGGAGTCGAGCTGGGTCACCCGGTCGAGCCTGAGCTGGGTCAGCGCGCCGTCGCGGTACAGCAGATCCCCCGGGCCACCACCGCGAACCAGCAGCGGGTGCACCCACAGCCGCACCTCGTCCAGCAGGCCGTGTTCCAGCATGGCGTGGGTGAGTCGGCCGAACCCGAACTGGACGATGTCCTTGCCGGGCTCCGCCTTGAGCCGCTCGATCGCGACCATCGGGTCGTCGTCGACGACGGTCGTGTTGTTCCACGCGGGGTCGGTAAGGGTGGACGAGACGACGTACTTGGTCATGGCGTTGATGTGGTCGCTGGCGGGGTCGCCGGACCGGGTCGGCCACACGGGTGCGAAGCCCTCGTAGGTGCGCCGCCCCATCAGCAAGGTGTCGCACGAGAGCAGCAGCTCGGTCTGGATGGCCTCGCCGGCACCCCCGTCGGACCCGCTCGACGGCCAGAGGTGCGGGTTCTCGATCACGCCGTCGAGCGAGATGTACGTCGAGTTGATGATGCGTCGCATGACTTCCTCCTGGTGGCTTGCTGTGCGATGGGATCAGCCTGCGCCACCCGGCGCGGGTGCACCTCCGTGGTGAGCACGGATCGGGTACGGAATCATGGGCGGCGTGGGCTCGCTGCCGTGGGAGGACGTCTCCGCCCGGGAAACCGAGGTGCTCGCGGCCGTTGGCGAGCACCTCACCAACGCGCAGATCGCGAGCCGGCTGCACATCTCGGCCCGCACGGTCGAGAGCCACGTGTCGGCGCTGCTGCGCAAGTGCGGCGCGAGCGACCGCCGCGAGCTCGCCGTGCTCGCCGCTCAGGTGGCGGACCTCGAGATGCGGCCCGACGACGCGGTGCTGCCGGAGGCCCGGACCAGCTTCGTCGGCCGTGTCGAGGAGCTTGACGCCGTGCGGATCGCGTTGGCCACCAGCCGGTTGGTGACGCTCACCGGTCCTGGCGGGGTGGGCAAGACCAGGCTCGCCATCGCCGCGGCCGGGGAGGCGGCCCCACGGTTCCCGGCCGGCGTGGTGTACGTCGACCTCGTGCCCGTGCGCGCCGGTCAGGTGGTGCCGGCCATGGCGAGCACACTCGGCGTCACCGAACGACCACCACGGCCATTGCTCGCCAGCGTCGCCGACCGGGTGCGCCGGCGGGTGATGCTGATGGTGCTGGACAACTGCGAGCACGTGCTCGACGAGGTCGGTGGCGTCGTCGAGGTCCTGCTGCGCGCCGGCCGTCAGTTGCGGATCCTCACCACCAGCCGGGAACGGCTCGGCATCGCCGGCGAGGAGGCGCGGGCCGTCCCGTCACTGCCACTGCGCTCGGATGCCGAGGCCCTGTTCCTCGACCGCGCCCGCGGTGTCGATCGCTCGTTCACCGCCAATCCCGGGCTGGTCACCGCGGCATGCGCACGACTCGACGGGCTGCCGCTCGGCATCGAGCTCGCGGCCGCGCGGGCCGCCGCCATCGGGATCGACGGGCTGCTCACCGCCCTGGAGGACCAACTGCGCGTGGTCACGGGGGCACGTGGCGGCGAGGCGCGGCATCATTCGCTGCGGGACGTGCTCGGCTGGAGCTATGACCTGCTGGAGCCGGCGGAACGGGTGTTGTTCAGCAGGCTGGCCGTGTTCGCGGCCGGCTTCGACCTGGACGCCGCCGCGGCGGTCTCGCCGCACGAACGGCCGAGCGCGGTCGCGCACCTGCTTGGCCGGCTCGTCGAGAAGAGCCTGGTGGTGCGGCGGGTCGCGGCCGGTACCGACAGGACTCGATACCGGTTGCTCGAGACGGTCCGTGCGTTCGCGACCGAGCGGCTCCGCGACAGCGGGGAGCACGCCGCGGCGCAGCGCGCGCATCTGGAGTGGGCCAGCCGGGTCGCGGTGGAGCTGGCCGACCGACTCGACGCGAGCGACTGGCCGGCGAGGTACGAGGAGGTTGTCGACGACCTGCGGGCCGCGTTGCTGCGGACCGATCCGACGCCGGATCCCGTCGCGCACCGGCTCGGCCGGGCGCTCGCCCACCTCGCGTGCGCGCGCGGTGACTTCGTCGAGTCGCGCACGCGTTCGCACGCCGCCGCCGACCGGGCCACGTCGCCCGGGGACACCGTTCGCGACCTGCGCAGCGCCTCGGAGGCAGCGCAGTGCCTCGCGGATGGCGAGGACGCCTTCGACCTGCTGCTCGCGGGGGCCGACCGCGCGGACACCGAGCGCGACCGGGCCGTCATGCTGGCGTTGGCGGTGATCGTCGCGAACCGGTTCGCCGGGGACTTTCGCCATGCCGTTCCCGCGGCGCGGCGCGATGTGCTGCTGCGGCGTGCCCTGCGGGCACACGACGAGAGCGACCACGAGCTCACCGCCGTCCTGCTCACCGCGCGGGCCTGGCAGGCCGGCGCGCCTCGGCCCGAGCCCGACCGGGAGCTGGCCGAGGCCGCGGTCAAGGCCGCGCACGACGCCGGGGATCCGATTCTGATCCAGGGTGCCCTGGACTGCGCGAGGTCCGCGGCCGCGAGCCGGGGCGAGCTACGCGAGGCGTGCCGGATCACGCGCGAACGGCTGGACCTGATGCCCACGCTCGCGAAGCACCGGCCCGCCGACGCCATCGAGATGTTCGACCTGTTCCACTCCGCGGCGGTCTGCGCGCTGGCGATCGGTGACCTGCCACAGGCACTGGCGATCGCCGCACGGGCCACGGCGGAGGACCCGGTCAACGGTGACTATCCGTTCGTGTCGCGGATGAAGTTCCTGGCCCCGCTCGCGCTGTCCGGACGGTTCGACGACGCTGTCCGACTCGGCGAGACGGCGTATGCCGAGTGGCAGCGGGCCGGTGCTCCGCTGCTCGCCTGGCTCTCGCCCTCGCTGATGTCGGTGGCGTTGGCGGCGGCCCTACGCGACGGCGACGAGGGTCCCTGGCGGTCGCGGGCACTGGAACTCGCCGGTGTTGCCGAGCCCGGGCAGTCTCGGCATCTCGTGTCGTTCGCGGCGTTCGTCGACGCCCGGCTCGCGGTGCACACCGGTAACCGGGCCGACGTCGCCCGGCTGGTGCGCGACGCGTTCGAGGAGTTCCCACAACCCTGGTACCGGGCCTACGCGAACGCCGCGGGTGCGGAGCTCGCGGTGCTCGCCGGGCTGTCCGACGCCCCGGAGCGACTGGCGCAAGCGGAGCGCACGTGCGTGGAGAACGAGTGGGCGGCGGCGTGTGTGGCGCGTGCCCGAGGCCGGCTCACCGGCGACCGTGACGCGATCCGTCAGTCCATCGCCGGGTGGGAGCGCCTTGGCGCCCGGTTCGAGCTGGAGTTCACCCGTCGCCCCCCTCCTCGGGGGCGAGGGTGAGCGAGATCGAGTTGATGCAGTAGCGCTGGTCGGTCGGGTTGTCGTAGCCCTCGCCCTCGAACACGTGCCCGAGGTGGCTGTGGCACGTCGCGCACAGGACCTCGGTGCGGACCATGCCCATCGAGGCGTCCTCGCGCAGGATCACCCGGTCCTCGGCGAGCGGGCTCCAGAACGACGGCCAGCCGCAGTGGCTGTCGAACTTGGTGTCGCTGCGGAACAGCTCCGCGCCACAGGCCCGGCACCGGTACACGCCGACGGTCTTGGTGTCGGTGTACTCGCCGGTCCAGGGGCGCTCGGTGCCGGCCTGCCGGAGCACCGCGTACTCCTCGGCGGTGAGCTGCTCGCGCCACTCCTGATCGGACTTGACCACGGACGGGTTGGCGCTGACTTCGGAACTCATACCGTCCACGTTAACCCTGTCCGAGGAACACGGTGACGACGTAGACGATGGCGTCCCACGCCGCGACGATCACGCCGAGCAGGATCAGCAGCACCAGCAGGGTCGCCATCAGCCTGCGGTGCCCGCCGAGGCGGTTCGCGGAGCCGGCGAAGTCGCCCATGCCCGAGATGTACCCCTCGACTGTGTAGCTCGGCCGGACCCGCTGCTGGCGCTCCAGGTGTTCGGCGAACGCCCTGGCCTCCGGGTCGTCGGGGTCGAGCCCGACCAGGTCGTCGTCGAACCGCTTGGCCAGCGGGTCCGCCGGCCGGCGGTCGTCGTCGGGGGTCTTCAGGGGCATGGGTCCACGGTAACCGCTGGGGGTCGCGATCGGGCGGATCACACTAGGCTGGCGAGGTGGCTGAGGCGACGGAGATCACGGTCGGCGACAGGTCGGTTCGGGTGTCGAACCCGGGCAAGGTCTACTTCGCGGACAAGGGGGTCACCAAGCTCGACGTGGTCCAGTACTTCCTGTCCGTCGGCGACGGGATCCTGAACGCGCTGCGTGACCGGCCTACCACGTTGGAGCGATGGCCCGGTGGGGTGTTCGAGGGCGCGAAGCTCGTCACCCGGGCCGACCAGCGGGGCGACGCCTTCTACCAGAAGCGGGCACCCAAGAGCGCGCCCGAGTACGTGGAGACCGCCCGGATCACCTTCCCCAGCGGCCGGCCCGCCGACGAGGTGTGCCCGACCGAGCTGGCCGTGGTCGCCTGGGCGGCGAACCTCGGCACGCTCACGTTCCACCCGTGGCCGGTGCGCCGCCCCGAGGTCGACCGCCCCGACCAGCTGCGCGTCGACCTCGACCCGCAGCCGGGGACGGACTTCGCCGACGCCGTGGTGGTGGCGACCGAGCTGCGCGGGCTGCTCGACGAGCTGGGCATGACCGGCTACCCGAAGACCTCCGGCGGCCGGGGTCTGCACGTGTACGTGCCGATCGAGCCGCGCTGGACGTTCGTGGAGGCCCGGCGCGCGCTGATCGCTCTCGGTCGCGAGCTGGCGCGGCGGATGCCCGACCAGGTGACCGTCAACTGGTGGAAGGAGGAGCGCGGCGAGCGGATCTTCGTCGACTTCAACCAGGCCGCCCGCGACCGCACGATCGCCTGCGCGTACTCCATCCGCCCGACCCCGCGCGCCCTCGTCTCGGCCCCCCTGACCTGGGACGAGCTGGGCGACGTCGCGCCGGAGGACTTCGACGTGCACACGATGGCCGCCCGGTTCGCGCGGATCGGCGACCCGCACGCCGGCGTCGCGACCGAGGCGTTCTCGCTGGAGCCGCTGCTGGAGCTGGTCGCCCGCGACGAGCGCGACGGCCTCGGCGACCTCCCGTACCCGCCGGAATACCCGAAGATGAAGGGCGAGCCCAAGCGGGTGCAGCCGTCCCGGGCCCGCCAGGAGGACTGACCGCGGCAGCGTTCACGCGAGGTGGTCCCCGCCCGGGGCGACCAGGCCGGTCTCGTAGGCGAGGACGACGAGCTGCGCCCGGTCCCGCGCGTCGAGCTTGCTCAGCAGCCGGCCGACGTGGGTCCTGGCCGTCGCCGGGCTGATCACCAGGCGTTGCGCGATCTCGCCGTTGGACAGGCCCGCGCCGACCTCCGCGAGCACCTCGCGCTCGCGGTCGGTCAGCACGTCCAGGCGCTCCGCCCCGCGCGTCCTCGGCACCGCCGCCGCGGCCCGCATCACCCGCCGGGTCACCGCGGGGGAGAGCAGCGCGTCGCCGCCGGCCACGATCCGGACCGCCTCGCGCAGCTCCTCCGGGCTGGTGTCCTTGAGCAGGAAGCCCGCCGCGCCCGCGCGGACCGCGTCGAGGAGGTGCTCGTCGGTGTCGAACGTGGTGAGCACGACGACCTGCACCGCCCGCAGCTCCGGGTCGGCGACGATCCGGCGGGTGGCCGACAACCCGTCGGCGCCCGGCATCCGGATGTCCATCAGCACCACGTCGGGTCGGGTCCGGGCGACCAGCGCCACGCCCTCGTCCGCGCCGGCGGCGTCGCCGACGACGGAGATGTCCTCGGCCCGGTCGAGCAGCGCCCGCAGCCCCTCCCGCACCAGTGGCTGGTCGTCCACCAGCACCACGCGGATCACGGCGTGCCCGGCAGCGGCACGTGCGCCTCGACCACGAACCCTCCCTCGGGCGGCGACGTCGTCCGCAAGCTACCGCCCAGCAGCGCCAGCCGCTCGCGCATGCCGGTGATGCCCCAGCCCGCCGCCGCCTCGCCGCCCCGGCCGTCGTCGCCGACCGTCAGCAGCACCTCGTCCTCGCGGTAGTCCACGTCGATGGTGACGCGGCCCGCGTCGGCGTGCCGCAGCACGTTGCTCAGCGCCTCCTGCACCACCCGGTAGGCGGTGGCGTCCGCGACCGAGGACAGCGCCGCCGGCCGCCCGGTGGTCCGCACCCGCACGTCCAGGCCGGCGGCCCGCACCGGCCCGGCGAGGTCGTCCAGGTCGGCCAGGCCCGGTACCGGCGCACCGTCGGCCCCGCGCAGTGCCCGCAGGGTCGCGCGCAGCTCCCGCACCACGTCGCTGCACGCCGCCCGCGCGGCGGTGAGCGACCGCTCGGCCGCCTCGGGGTCGTCGCGCAGCGCCTCCCGCGCGACGTCGGTGTGCAGGGAGATCACCGAGACCGTGTGGCCGAGCAGGTCGTGCAGGTCGCGCGCGATCCGCACCCGTTCCTGCTCGACCCGCCGCGCCGCCTCCCGCTCCCGCTCCAGCCGCGCGACCTCGGTCTGTTTGGCCAGCTCGGCCCGCCAGCCGCGCCGCGACCGCACACTGTCGCCGAGCGCGATCACCGCGGCCATCAGCCCGGCGGAGGTGGCGAGCTCCAGCCCGAGCAGGTAGGCGAGGTCGTCGCCCTCGCCGGCCCGCACCGCCGTCGACACCACCAGCAGCACCACCGCCGTGCCGGCCGCCCAGCGCACGCGCCCCTGCTCGGCGGCCGAGTACAGCGCCGCCGCCACCGGGACCGCCAGCCCGACCGGCGGGAACCCGAACATGTAGTACGCGAGCAGCGCCGCCGCCGTGATCACCAGGGTGGCGACCGGCCAGCGGCGCCGCACGAGCATCAGCCCGCCGAGCAGCGCGCCGAACGCGTACGCGGCGAGGCCCGGGTCGCCGTCCGTGCCGACGTTCGCGGTGATGGCCGTGCCGACCACCACCAGCACGAGCATCGCGAGACCGGTGTCGACGGCCAACCGCCGCCGCTGCTCGTCCTGTGCCGCCACAACCGTCCCGTCCGTCACCGCCGGGGCGGCCGGAACCCGGGCACCAGCCGGGCGAGCACCCAGCCGACCACCCCGGTGGCCGCGCCGACGCCCAGCCCCGTGAGCAGGCTGCTGAAGAACGCGAAGATCCGCAACACGAACCCCTCGGCGCCGGGGGAGAGGGCGCCGGCGAGATTGCCGCCGAGACTGGGCGGCTCGCCGCCGAAGGACTCCGCCCAGAGCACCTGGTGGGTGACCGCGAGCAGGACCCCGTAGGCGAGCCCGACGGCGGCCAGGGTCAGGAACGGGTTGGGCACCCGCCGCCACAGCACGACCCCCAGCCAGGCGGCGAGCGGCAGGAACACCAGGACCGCGTTGACCACCGGGCCGACGAGGTCGAGGTCGTGCGCGACCACCCGCGGCACGCCGAGCAGCGCCAGCGCGCCGATCCAGGCGGGCCGCAGCCCGAGTGCACGGTCGGTCGTGTCGCTACGCATACCGGTGACGCTAGGTCCGCCGCGGTGGCGTGTCGTCCGCACGGACGCGCGACCGGGATACGTATCTCGACGTACGCGGGTTTCTCCGGTTCCAGGCGCGCTCCAGGTGTCTGACCACCGCCTTTGACCGCCGTGCGAGCCGTTACCCGCGGGTGCGGTTGATTTCCACCAGCACAGCAGGAAGCATCGGAAGAGCGCGTCGAGCAGGAGGGAGGCGAGGTCATCGTGACGAAGACGTACGTCGTGCGCTATGTCGGCGGGCCGCTGGACGGTCGGGTGGACACGCTGACCGAGCTGCCCGAGGAGCCGCGCTCGACCGTCACCCACGTGCACCTGCACGAGGGCCCGAAGATCGTGCACCACTACGACCTCTGCTACGCCGTCGAGTACGGCTGCGAGTACCGGGTGCGCCCCGAGGACTAGCCGATCAGGGCGGGCAGACCGTCCCGTCGCGCGGCACCACCGCCTCGGTGAGGAAGCCCACCGCCGCGTCGGTCGCGCACGGGGAGAAGCCGAGCGCACCGTGCCCGGCGCCCTGCCACGACAGGAACACCCCCGACGCCAGCTGTCGCGCCGCCCGCGCCGAGCCCTCGTGCGGGGTGACCGCGTCGGCGGCCGTGCCGACCACCACGATCGGGGGCGCGCCGTTGGCCGTCGGGGTCGGCAGCGGCTGGTTCGGCACCGTCCACGGGCTGCACTGCGCCAACCGCTGCGCCGACAGCTGGCCGAACAGGGGGAAGCGCTCCGCCCAGTCCGTGCCGAGCTGCTCGATCCGCTCCGGCGACAGGCGGGTTTTGGTGTCGTTGCAGCTGGTCACGAACGCGCCGTCCATGGTCGGCGCCTGCACGTCCGAGCCGTACAGCACCGGCTCCAGGATCGCCGCCACGCCCGTCGGGTCGCCGGCGCCGGCCTTCGCCAGTGCGGTCGCCAGCGCTGGCCAGGCGCGCCGGTCGGCCAGACCGATCCGCACCGCGTGCAGCACCGAGCCCGCGGTGACCTCGCCGCCCACCACGTCCAGCGGGCGCGCCCGCAGCTCGCCGAGCAGTTCGAGCAGCGTCTGCTTCGGGTCGTCGCCCAGCTCGCAGCCCCGGTTCACGCAGTCGTCGGCGAACGCCTCGAACGCCGCCTCGGCGCCCTTCGCCACGCCCTCCAGCGCGATCGCCGCGTCCTGGGTCGGGTCGGGCAGGCCGTCGAGCACCATCCGGCCCACCTGGTCGGGCCAGCGGTCGGCGAACACCGACAGCACCCGCGAGCCCTCGCCGTGCCCGATGCCGTTGAGCCGCGACTGGCCGAGCGCCTCGCGCAGGCTGTTCAGGTCGGCGGCGGTGCGCCAGGTGTCCAGCGCGGGCAGCTGGTCCTCCAGCTGGATCGAGCACTGCTGGCCCGCGGTCTGCGCGCTCTCCAGCCACGCGTCGATCGGCAGGTCGACGGGGTCGGTCTCGATCAGCGCGTCCCGGATCTCCTGCGGCAGGCAGTTGGCGGCCGCCGAGTTGCCGGTACCGCGGCGGTCCATGCCGATCAGGGAGAACGTGTCGAAGAACTCCCGCGGCAGGGTCGCGGCCAGGCGCGCGGAGTAGATGGTGCCGGGCAGCCCCCCGACGTCGTTGACCACGGCGATCGGCACCGGGCCGTGGCCGGCGCGCAGCAGCTGGATCCGGGCGACCCCGCGGTCGGGCGCGTACGGCGAGTCGAGGACGGCGTTGAGCCGGCCGCACTCGATCCGCAGCCAGGTGGGCGGTGGCTGCTCGTCGACTCGGGCCTGGATCTCCTCCGAGCAGGGGCGCCAGTTCGCGCCCGGCGGCATCTCCTCCAGGGGCGGGACCTCGGTGCCCTGCTCCTCGGGGGCCCGGCTCGGCGCGGGGGCGTCGTTGACCACGACCTCGGGCCGTATCGACGGCCCCGCCGTGCACGACGCGACCAGCCCAGCGAGGACGCACACCACGGCGATCCGACTGCGCCAGCGCCTCACGTGCCCTTGTCCTCCCCTGGAACTCGCCTGGTCGTATCGCAGCGTCGCACGGTACAAGTGTGGCTTTCGTGAGCCACAATGGGCCGGTGCAGCTGCCTGTGATGCCACCCGTGCCACCGATGCTGGCCAAGTCCGTCGCCGGGATCCCGGCCGACCTGTTCTACGAGCCGAAGTGGGACGGGTTCAGGTCGATCATCTTCCGCGACGGCGACGAGGTCGAGATCGGCAGCCGCAACGAGCGCCCGATGACCCGGTACTTCCCGGAGGTCGTCGAGGCGGTCAAGGCCAACCTGCCGGAGCGGTGCGTGGTCGACGGCGAGATCGTCATCGCCAGCACCGAGAAGAAGGGCCTCGACTGGGACGCGCTCCAGCAGCGCATCCACCCCGCCGCGAGCAGGGTGAAACTCCTGTCGGAACAGACGCCGGCCAGCTTCATCGCGTTCGACCTGCTCGCCCTCGGCGACGAGTCCTACCTCGACCGGCCGTTCGGCGAGCGCCGGGCGGCACTGGAGAAGGCGCTGGAGCCGGCGAAGGCGCCGGTGCACCTCACGCTCGGCACCACCGACCGGGACGTCGCGGCCTCGTGGTTCGAGCTGTTCGAGGGCGCCGGCCTGGACGGACTGGTCGCCAAACAGCTGGACGAGCCGTACCAGCCGGACAAGCGGATCATGAAGAAGGTCAAGCACGAGCGCACCGCCGACTGCGTGCTCGCCGGGTACCGGGTGCACAAGTCCGGTCCGGACGCGATCGGGTCGCTGCTGCTCGGCCTGTACGACGACGCCGGCAAGCTCGCGTCGGTCGGTGTGGTCGGCGCGTTCCCGATGGCGCGGCGCAAGGAGCTGATGGTGGAGCTCCAGCCGCTGGTGACCACGTTCGACGACCACCCGTGGGCGTGGGCCGCGCACGAGGCGGGGGAGCGGACGCCGCGCAAGAACGAGGTCAGCCGGTGGAACGCGGGCAAGGACCTGTCGTTCGTGCCGCTGCGGCCGGAGCGGGTGCTCGAGGTGCGCTACGACCACATGGAGGGCGTGCGCTTCCGGCACACGACGCAGTTCGTCCGCTGGCGGCCGGACCGGGAGCCGCGCTCGTGCACCTACGACCAGCTCGAGACGCCGGTCCGCTTCGACATCGCGGACATCCTGAGGTAGCGGCGAGCGGCCGAGGGAAGCGACGGGGTCAACTCCGCTTGCGGTAGCGCAGCATCAGGAAGCCGTCCTCGGTCAGGACCGAGGCCAGCTCCAGGCCGAGTGGTTCGGGGCTCGGCACGCCCTCGGCGACGCGGGGGGCGCCGGCGCCGGTCAGCAGCGGGGCGACGGTCAGGCACAGCTGGTCGACGAGGCCGGCGGCGATCAGGTCGGCGAACAGGGTCGGGCCGCCCTCGCAGCACACCCGGAGCAGGCCGCGCTCGGCCAGGGCGGCGAGCGCGCGGTGCGGATCGACCTTCTCCGCGCCGGCCACGACGACGTCGGCGCCCGCGGCGGTCAGGTCGGCGCGGCGGGCGGCCGGCGCGGCTTCGGTGGTGAGCACGATCGGCGGCACGCGGGTGTCGGCGACCAGGCTCGACTCCGGCCCGATCGAGCAGCGTCCGGTCACCACGGCGATCGGCGGCAGCTCGGCCAGGCCGAGTCGGGCGCGCCGCTCGGCGCGGACCTCGGTGCGCTTGACGCCCCGGTACCCCTCGACCAGCACGGTGCCGGCCCCGACCAGCACCACGTCGGCGAGGTCGCGTCCCAGCGCGAAAATTTTCTTGTCAGCCGGGTGTGACAGGCCGGCCGATTTTCCTCCCGAGCTCGCCGCACCGTCGGCACTGGCGACAAAGTTCACCTGGACAAACGGTCGGCTCAGCGATGTTGGGTAGGAGTAGATGTTCTCCAGCGCAAGATCGCCCAGGGGAAAATTTTCGTCGGGACGCAGCAGGTGCATGGGAGCATCACAGCACGACGCGCCGGCGGGCTGCTCGGTGGCGCTTCAGTAGTGCTTCAGGGCGCGACTGGCACAGTCGCGAATTCCACTGTCGCCGACTCCGACTTCTTCGACGCTGGAGACGCTACGCCCAACCGTCTCCCGGCGGGAACGGATCGCGGGACGACCTGCACGGGCGGCCGCGGTCTGGATGCAGTGGTCGGGGGCGGGCTTGACCTTGACGCTGGGTCAACCCTCCATCCTTGGCGGGAGCCTCGTTGCGGAACGACTGCGGTGGCTCCACCAAGGAGGCGGACGATGACGACACTCATCGAGAAGATCGTCGGCGAACTCGGCTACAAGCGTCGGTGGCGGGCGTACGGGGCGCGCGTCAAAGCGCTTCCCGCGGGCTATCGCACGACGGGCGAGGCACTGGAGCGGTACTTGACGTACTTCGGGATGATCACGAAGGGGGACATCCCGACGGACGTCCTGATGTCGATGCTCGAGGATCTGGCCGACCTGTTCGAGCAGGCCGCAGCACAGGGAGCCCCGATCCGCACGGTCACCGGAGAGGATCCGGTGGAGTTCGCCGAGACCTTCTTCCGGAACTACTCCGACGGTCAGTGGACCAGCGCACAGCGCGATCCGTCGATGAGCGCCATCGAGCGCGGATTCCACAATGAGGTCGAACGCGGGATCAACAAGGAGCGGGCGCGGTTGGTCGACGCCATCGAGCGCGCTGAAGCACAAGACGGACGGTCCCGCTCATGACGGCCCGACCGGCCGCCGACGTGGCGATTCGCGTGCGGGGTCTGGAGAAGTCCTATGGGAAGCTCGAGGTGCTACGGGGCGTGGACTTCGACGTGGCGCGGGGCAGCATCTTCGCCCTGCTCGGCTCGAACGGGGCGGGCAAGACCACGACCGTGCGGATCCTCGCCACGCTGCTGAAGGCCGATGCGGGCACGGCCGGCGTCAACGACTTCGATGTCGCCACGCAGGCTGCGGACGTGCGGGCGTCGATCAGCCTCACCGGACAGTTCGCGGCCGTCGACGAGATCCTCAGCGGTCGGGAGAACCTCGTTCTGGTCGCCAAGTTGCGGCACCTCAAGGACCCGGGCGCGATCGCGGATGACCTGCTGAGGCGTTTCTCGTTGACCGACGCGGCCGCCCGCAGGGTGTCGGCGTATTCGGGTGGGATGCGCCGCCGGCTGGACATCGCGATGAGCCTCATCGGGAATTCGCCGGTGATCTTCCTGGACGAGCCGACCGCCGGACTCGATCCCGAGGCGCGCATCGAGGTGTGGCAGACAGTCAAGCAGCTCGCCGGCTCCGGCACGACGGTGCTGCTGACGACGCAGTACCTGGACGAGACCGAGCAGCTGGCCGACCGGATCGCGATCCTGCACGAGGGTCGGATCATCGCGAACGGCACCCTCGCCGAGCTCAAGCAGCTCCTCCCCGCCGCCACGGTGGAGTACGTCGAGAAGCAGCCGACTCTGGAGGAAGTCTTCCTCGCGGTCATCGGCGACAAGAACGGCGCCGCCGGCACGATCACCAGGGAACAAGGATGACGATGACGACGTACTTCTTCGGTGACACTGCCGTGCTCACGGGACGGACCTTGCGCCATGTCACGCGCAGCATGGACACCATCATCACCACCGCGATCACGCCGATCGCGATGATGCTGATGTTCGTCTATGTGTTCGGCGGCGCGATCGACACCGGGTCGGACAAGTATGTGAACTACATGCTGCCCGGCATTCTGCTCATCACGATCGCGTCGGGCATCGCCTACACCGCGCTCCGACTGTTCACTGATATGACGAGCGGGATCTTCGACCGATTCCAGTCCATGCCGATCGCACGGTCGGGCGTGCTGTGGGCGCACGTCCTGACCTCGCTGGTCGCCAACCTGATCTCGCTCGTGGTCGTCGTGGTCGTCGCCCTGCTCATGGGCTTCCGCTCGGGGGCCGGCGTGCTGGCCTGGCTCGCGGTCGCCGGCATCCTGCTCCTGTTCACCCTGGCGCTGACCTGGATCGCCGTGATCGCGGGCCTCTCCGCTAAAACGGCGGAAGGCGGGGGCGCGTTCGCCTACCCGCTCATCTTCCTGCCGTTCCTCAGCTCGGCGTTCGTGCCCACCGCGACGATGCCCGGCCCGGTGCGCGCCTTCGCCGAGAACCAGCCGGTGACGTCGATCGTCAACACCATCCGCGACCTGTTCGCCCAGCAGCCGGTCGGCGACGACATCTGGACCGCCCTCGCCTGGTGCGTCGGCGTCCTCGTCGTGGCCTACCTCTTCGCGATGGTCGCCTACCGCAAGAAGATCGCCTGACAGAGGCAGGCTGAGGCAGGCTGGGACCCATGCTCACCATCAGCCGGCTCGCGGCGTACGCCGGGGTGACGGTGCGGGCGGTACGCCACTACCACAAGATCGGGCTGCTGCCGGAGCCCGAGCGTGACCAGTCCGGATACCGGACCTACGACGCGGCCGCGGTCGTGCGACTGATCCGGATCCACGCCCTGGCCGCTGCCGGCGTGCCGCTGGCCAGGGTGCAGGAACTCCTCGCCGCCGGCCCGGAGGAGTTCGCCGAGGGCGTCCAGGAGATCGACAAGGACCTGCGCGCCGAGATCCGGCGCCTGCAGGGCACCCGTAAACGGCTCGGCCGCCTCGCTGCCGGGGAGCATCTGGCGCTCCCGCAGAGCGTCGTGGGCTACCTCGACCGGCTGCGCGGTCTCGGCGTCGACGAGCGGTACATCGAGCTGGAGCGGGACGGCTGGATCATGGTCGCCGCTCAGATACCGCACCTGATCGACGCCGTGATGGCCCAGAAGCACGAGTATCTGAACGACCCCGACCTGGTGAAGCTCTACAGCCTGGTCGGCGGGGCATTCGACGCGTCGGCCGACGATCCGCGGGTCGTTGAGGTCGCCGACATCGTGGAGCGCCTGATGATTCGCGCTGTGGAGGCCGGTGAGATGGGTACCGACGGCATCGACGACCCGTCCGACGACTCGTTCGTCGAACTGCTGGACGCCATGGTCAAGTCCACACCGGGTGGCGAGCGGGTCGTGGCGATCCTGGAGGAGCGAGGCTGGAAGGGCTGGACCCGCATCGAACGCGTGCCCGCCGACAGACTCAACACCCAGCCGGATTGATCCACCCAGAACCATTCATCCGGGCGGGGGCGTCGCCAAATGGCCAGCACCCGAACATGTGACCCGACCAGCGACGGCCCGCTGGCGGCGGTGAGTTCGTCCTCGATCTCGACTGCCCAGCATCCCCAGCTGGGGGCGCGATGGAGAGGTCATGTCGCAGCGCCGGTCACACAGTCGCGTATTCGCATCTGATGCGATCGGCGGCCCTCGCCAGAGGTGTGTCAGAGGTGCTTCAGGCGCTTCAGTGGCGCTTCCCGGAGCGGTGCTGGTTGACCAGCGACCACACGGAGACGCTCTGGCTCGGCTCGTCGGCCGCCCTCGACCGGCGGGCGGAGGGGCGTTCGGAACGCTGGCCGCCGGACTCGAGCTCCTGCCGAATCTGGTCGTAGATCGGGGTGTCGGTCACGCCCATCCCTTCCCGTCGCAGGTAGCCCTCGCAGGCTACGGAGCGTACCGCCTCGGATCCGCAACGCGGCACCCGCACCCCAATATCACTTCGGCCAAAACTGGGTCGCACGAATCGGTGATTTCCCGGACGATCGCGGCGTGGCTACCGGATTCCTCGAGGCGAACGGGCTCGGTCATCGGCTCGACGACGGCCGCCGGCTCTTCGGCGACGTGTCGTTCCGGGTGAGCACCGGGCAGGTGGTGGCGCTCGTCGGCGCGAACGGGGCGGGCAAGACCACGCTGCTGCGGATCCTCGCCGGCGAGCTGGCCGCCCGCGACGGCGGCGTGACCGTCCAGGGCGGGCTCGGCGTGATGCCGCAGTTCATCGGCTCGGTCCGCGACGACCGGACGGTCCGCGACCTGCTGCTCGCGGTCGCCCCACCACCGCTGCGGACGGCCGCCGACGACCTGGACGCCGCCGAGCTCGCCATGATGGACACCGACGACGAGCCGACCCAGCTGCGGTACGCGAACGCGCTGCACGCGTGGGGCGAGGCCGGCGGCTACCAGGCCGAGGTGCTGTGGGACACGGTGACGGTCGCCGCGCTCGGGGTGCCGTTCGACCGGGCGCGGTTCCGCGAGGTGCGGACGCTGTCCGGCGGCGAGCAGAAGCGGCTGGTGCTGGAGGCGCTGCTCACCGGCCCCGAGCAGGTGCTGCTGCTCGACGAGCCGGACAACTACCTGGACGTCCCCGGCAAGCGCTGGCTCGAGGGCAGGCTCGCCGACTGCGGCAAGGTGGTGCTGCTGGTCAGCCACGACCGGGAGCTGCTCGCCTCGGCCGCCACCCACGTCGTCACGCTGGAGGGCGGCACGACCTGGGTGCACGGCGGCGGCTTCGGCACCTGGCACGACGCGCGGGTCGCACGCTGGGAGCGGATGGCCGAGCTGCGCCGGCGGTGGGACGAGGAGCACGAGAAGCTCAAGGAGCTGGTGCTGTCCCTGCGCCAGGCGGCGGCGAACAGCGACGCCCTGGCCGCCCGGTACAAGGCGGCGCAGACCAGGCTGCGGAAGTTCGAGGAGGCCGGGGCGCCGCCGTTGCCGCCGCGGGAGCAGCGGGTGCGGCCGCGGCTGCGTGGCGGCCGGACCGGGCTCCGCGCCATCACGTGTGCCGACCTGGAGCTGACCGGCTTGATGAAGCCGTTCGACCTGGAGGTGTTCTTCGCCGACCGGGTGTGCGTGCTGGGCTCGAACGGCTCGGGCAAGAGCCACTTCCTGCGCCTGCTGGCCGGCGAGGAGGTGGCCCACACCGGCGAGGCGCGGCTGGGGGCGCGGGTGGCGCCGGCCCTGTTCGCGCAGACCCACCAGCACCCGGAGTGGGTCGGCCACACGCTGATCGACATCCTCTGGCACGGCGACGGCGAGCGGTCCGGCATGGACCAGGGCCGCGCGTCGGCGGTGCTGTCCCGCTACGGCCTGGCCGCCGCCCGGGAGCAGCGTTTCGAGACGCTGTCCGGCGGCCAACAGGCCCGGTTCCAGATCCTGCTGCTCGAACTGTCCGGCGCGACGCTCCTCCTGCTCGACGAGCCGACCGACAACCTGGACCTGACCTCGGCGGAAGCCCTGCAGGACGCCCTGGAGGAGTTCACCGGCACCGTCGTCGCGGTGACCCACGACCGCTGGTTCGCCCGCTCCTTCGACCGCTACCTCGTCTTCCGCTCCGACGGCGTCGTCGCCGAGACCGCCGAACCCGTCTGGGACGAGGCCCGGGTCGACCGCGCCCGCTGAGCCCGGCACTCAGCCGGCGAGGGCGGCGGCGAAGGTGTCGATGCCGTGGTCGAGGTCGGTCTTCGAGATGACCAGGGGTGGGGCGATGCGCAGGGTGGTGTCGTGGGTCTCCTTGCACAGGACGCCCTGGGTCATCAGGATCTCGCTGAGTTCGCGGGCCGTGCGGCCGCCCGGGGCGATCTCCACGCCGGCCCACAGCCCGCGGCCGCGGACCTCGGCGACGCCGTGGCCGACCAGGGCGCCCAGGCGGGCGTGCAGGTGCGCGCCCAGCGTCCGCGAGCGCTCCTGGAACTCACCCGTCGACAGCAGGCGGATCACCGCCCGGCCCACCGCGCACGCCAGCGGGTTGCCGCCGAAGGTCGAGCCGTGCTCGCCGGGGCGCAGGACGCCCAGCACGTCGCGGCGGCCGACCACCGCGGACACCGGCAGGATGCCGCCGCCCAGGGCCTTGCCCAGGGTGTACAGGTCGGCGCGGATGCCGTCGTGTTCCGAGGCGAACAGGGTGCCGGTCCGGGCCAGGCCGGACTGGATCTCGTCGGCGATGAGCAGGGTGTCGTGGGTGTCGCAGAGCTCGCGGACCTCGTGGAGGTAGCCGGCCGGCGGCACCAGGACGCCGGCCTCGCCCTGCACCGGCTCGATGAGGACCGCGGCGGTGCGCGGCGACAGTGCGGCCTCCAGCGCCTGCGTGTCGCCGTACTTGACGACCTGGAAGCCGGGGGTGAACGGGCCGAAGTCGGCGCGTGCGGTGTCGTCGGTGGAGAACGAGACGATCGTCGTGGTGCGACCGTGGAAGTTCGAGCCGGCGACCACGATCTCGGCCGTCCCGTCCGGCACGCCCTTCACCTGGTACGCCCACTTGCGGGCCACCTTGATCGCGGACTCCACGGCCTCCGCGCCCGAGTTCATCGGCAGGACCATCTCGGTGCCGGTCAGCTCGGCCAGCTCCTGGCAGAACAGGCCGAGCTGGTCGTGGTGGAACGCGCGGCTGGTCAGCGTGAGCCGGCCCAGCTGCGTCACCGCCGCCTCGACGAGCGCCGGGTGGCGGTGGCCGAAGTTGAGCGCCGAGTAGCCGGCCAGGAAGTCGAGGTACCGCTTGCCGTCCACGTCGGTCACCCAGGCGCCCTCGGCCTCGGCCAGGACGACCGGCAGCGGGTGGTAGTTGTGCGTGCTCCACGTCTCGTCGAGCGTGATCAGGTCGGCGGCAGTCATCGACATATAAACAGGTTAAGGCCAGCCGGCGACAGTTTCATCCGCGAACTATTGCGCGAACCGCGCATTCGTTGCGTGATCCGCCGCCGGGCCGGCCGATCGTTGTCTACGTCGTCAACTTGGGAATGATCTCGTTCCCGTAGGCCGCCAGGGTCTGCTCCTTCGCGTCGTGCATCAGGTAGATGGCGAACTGGTCGACGCCCAGCTCGGCGAGCTCGGTGAGCCGGTCCACGTGGGCGGCGGCCGGACCGAGCAGGCAGAACCGGTCGACGATCTCGTCGGGAACGAAGTCGGTCGACGGGTTGCCGGCCTTGCCGTGGTGGGCGTAGTCGTAGCCCTCCCGGCCGCGGATGTAGTCGGTCAGCTCGCGCGGCACCGGGCCGGACTCGCCGTACCGGGCCACCAGGTCCGCCACGTGGTTCCCGACCATCCCGCCGAACCACCGCAGCTGGTCCCGCTGGTGGGCGAGGTCGTCGCCGTCATCGCTGCCCACGTACGCGGGCGCGGCCACGCACATCGTGATCCCGCCCGGGTCGCGCCCGGCCTCGCGGGCCGCCGCGCGCACCGACTCGATGGTCCAGCGGGTGATCGCCGGATCGGCCGTCTGCAGGATGAAGCCGTCGGCGTGCTCGCCGACCAGCCTGAGCGCCTTCGGCCCGTAGGCGGCCATCCACATCTCCAGCCGCCCGTCCCGCACCCACGGGATGCGCACCGGCGCGCCGTGGTGGGCGACCTCCCGGCCCTCGGCCAGCTCGCGGATCACGTGCATCGAGTCGCGCAGCACCGACAGCGAGGCCGGTTTCTGTCCGATGACCCGCCGCGCGGAGTCTCCGCGGCCGATCCCGCAGACCGTGCGGTTGCCGAACATGTCGTTGAGCGTGGCGAACAGCGACGCGGTGACCGACCAGTCCCGGGTGGACGGGTTGGTCACCATCGGCCCCACGACCATCGACCGCGTGCTCGCCAGGATCTGCGAGTAGATGACGAACGGCTCCTGCCACAGCACGCACGAGTCGAACGTCCAGCCGTACCGGAAGCCCTGCTCCTCGGCCGAGGCCATCAACCGCACCACGTCCCGCGCCGGCGGGTCGGTCTGCAGCACCACTCCGAAGTCCATCGAAGGCCCCTCCTACGCCAGGTACTGCGACAGGTCGCGGGACAGGAACTTCCCGTGGCCCTCGCGGCCGTGGAACTCGCCGTCGGCGATCACCACCGAGCCGCGGGACAGCACGGTCTCGACGCGACCGGTGATCGACATGCCCTCGTAGGCCGAGTAGTCGACGTTCATGTGGTGCGTCTCGACCGACAGCGTCTGCGGCGTCGCCGGGTCGTACACCACGATGTCCGCGTCGGCCCCGGGCGCGATCACGCCCTTGCGCCCGTAGAGGCCGAACATCCGCGCCGGCGTCGCCGACGCGACCTCCACCCAGCGCGCCAGCGTCAGCTCGCCGGCCACCACGCCCTGGTGCAGCAGGTCCATCCGGTGCTCCACGCCCGGCATCCCGTTGGGGATCTTGGAGAAGTCCCCGCGCCCCAGCTCCTTCTGGTCCTTGAAGCAGAACGGGCAGTGGTCGGTCGACACCACCGACAGGTCGTTGGTGCGCAGCCCCCGCCACAGGTCGGCCTGGTGGTCCTTGGGCCGCAGCGGCGGCGACGCCACGTACTTCGCGCCCTCGAACTCCGGTTTCGCCAGGTCCTCGATGGACAGGTACAGGTACTGCGGGCAGGTCTCGGCGAACACGTTCTGCCCGGTGTCGCGGGCCTCCGCCACCGCCTCCAGCGCGTGCCGGGCCGACAGGTGCACGATGTAGAGCGGCGCGCCGGTGACCCTGGCCAGCTGGATGGCCCGCGAGGTCGCCTCGCCCTCCAGCTCCGGCGGCCGGGTGATCCCGTGCTCCACCGGATCGGTGCGCCCGGAGGCGACGGCGTCGGCCACCAGCTCGTCGATCGCGATGCCGTTCTCCGCGTGCATCATGATCATCGAGCCGGTCTCGGTGGCCTTGCGCATCGCCCGCAGGATCTCCCCGTCGGTCGCGTAGAACACGCCGGGGTAGGCCATGAACATCTTGAAACTGTTCACGCCCGCGTCGATGCAGGACTCCATCTCCTTGAGCGACTGGTCGTTTACGTCGGAGACGATCATGTGGAACCCGTAGTCGACCGCGCAGTGCCCGTCGGCCTTCTCGTGCCACTTGTCCAGTGTGGACAGCAGCGAGGTGCCCTTGGCCTGTACGGCGAAGTCGATGATCGTCGTCGTCCCGCCCCACGCCGCCGCGGTGGTGCCGGTGGCGAAGGTGTCCGCGGAGAACGTGCCGCCGAACGGCATCTCCATGTGCGTGTGCGCGTCGATCCCGCCGGGCAGCACGTAGCGCCCGTCGGCCTCGATGATCCGGTCGGCGGTGTCGAACAGGCCGGGCGCGGCGACCGCGGCGATCGTCTCGCCGTCGACCAGGACGTCCGCGGCCAGCGCGCCGCCCGCGTTGACGACCGTGCCGTTGCGGATGAGCGTGCGCATCGGCGTCACGCCCCGGTCAGCGGGTCGTAGGTGTCCGGGCGGCGGTCGCGGTAGAACTGCCACAGGTCGCGGACGGCGGTCAGCTGACCCATGTCCAGGTCGCGGACCACGACCTCCTCCTCGGTGTCCGACGCGGTCTCCCCGACGACCTGCCCGCGCGGGTCGGCGAAGTAGGACTGTCCGTAGAAGTCGTTGTCGCCCAACGGTTCCACGCCGACCCTGTTGATCGTGCCGACGAAGTACTCGTTGGCGACGGCCGCCGCCGGCTGCTCCAGCTTCCACAGGTACTCCGACAGCCCGCGACTGGTGGCCGACGGGTTGAACACGATCCGCGCGCCGCCCAGCCCGAGCGCGCGCCAGCCCTCGGGGAAGTGCCGTTCGTAGCAGATGTAGACCCCCACCTTGCCGACCGCGGTGTCGAACACCGGGTAGCCGAGGTTGCCGGGCCGGAAGTAGAACTTCTCCCAGAAGCCCTTCACCTGCGGGATGTGGTTCTTGCGGTGCTTGCCGAGATAGGTGCCGTCGGCGTCGATCACCGCGGCGGTGTTGTAGTAGACGCCCGGCTGCTCCTGCTCGTACATCGGCACGACCAGCACCATGCTGTGCTGGTCGGCGAGCTCGCACATGAGCTGCGTGGTCGGACCGTCCGGGATCTGCTCGGTGTAGGAGTAGTAGTCGGCGTCCTGCACCTGGCAGAAGTACGGGCCGTAGAACAGCTCCTGCAGGCACAGGACCTGGGCACCCTGTGAGGCGGCGGTGGCGATGTGGGCCGCGGCGGCCTCGATCATCGACTCCTTGTCCCCGGTCCAGCGCTGCTGGACGAGGGCTGCCCTGACGATCTCAGACACTTACCTCTCCTTCCTGGGCCGGCGCCGGCGCCGGCTCGGGGGCCTTTCGGTTGCGTCCCGCGGTCAGCAGGAGGTACACCAGCGATGCTGCCACCAGACCGACCAGCCAGCTGTAGTCGTAGAACCCCTTGAGGAACGGGATCAGCCCGTCGGTGGGGAACGGGCCGTCCGATCCGGGGTTGGTGTAGGCGCCGCCGACCGCGAGCACCGCGCCGACGACCGTGGCGACCAGGGCGGGGACGTTCCACCCGCCGGAGAACCAGTACCGCCCCTTCTCCTGGTACAGCGCGGCCAGGTCGATGTGGGTGCGGGCGCGCACCCAGTACCCGGTGATCAGCACGCCCGCGACCGAGCCGAGCACGCCGCCGTAGAAGACGAGCCAGCCGTTGATGTAGACGTCGGCGTTGGCCAGCAGCCGCCACGGCTGCACCAGGATGCCGATGACGCCGGTGATCAGCCCGCCGAGCGCGAAGCTGATTCGCCGGGGGAAGGCGTTGGAGAAGTCGTAGGACGGGCTGACCACGTTGGCCGCGAGGTTGGCGGAGATCGTCGCGAGCACCAGTGCGACCAGGGCGACCACCACCACGACCGGGCTGGAGAAGCGGGCCGCGAGCTGGGCGGGGTCCCAGATCTCCTCGCCGTAGAGCACCGCGCCGCCGGAGGTGGTCAGGATGGCCACGATCGCGATGAACGACATGGTGGTCGGCAGCCCGAGGATCTGCCCGCGCATCTGCTGCTTCTGCGACCCGCCGAACCGGGTGAAGTCCGGCATGTTGAGCGACAGCGTCGCCCAGAACGCGATCATCGCCATCAGGGAGGGCGCGAACACCTTCCAGAAGTCAATGCCCCAACCCAGCCGCGAGGGCCGCTCCAGGATCGGCCCGAGCCCGCCGGCCTTGATCAGCACGTAGGCCAGCAGGATGAGGAACCCGACCGTGACCAGGGGTGCCGTCCAGTTCTCGAACTTGCGGACGGCCTCCATCCCGCGCCAGATGATCAGCATCTGGATGATCCAGAACACCGCGAACGACAGCCACAGCGTGAGCGGCTCGCCGAACAGCTCGGCGGCGTCGCTCCACCCGCTGCCGGCGAGCTTGCCGACGATGACGTAGATGGCCTGGCCGCCGACCCACGTCTGGATGCCGAACCAGCCGCAGGCGATGAACGCGCGCAGCAGGGCGGCGAGGTTCGCGCCCCGGATGCCGTAGAAGGCGCGGGCGAAGACCGGGAACGGGATGCCGTAGCGGGTGCCGGCGTGGCTGTTCAGCAGCATCGGCAGCAGCACGATGATGTTGCCGACGGTGATCGTCATGAACGCCTGGACCCAGTCCATGCCGAGCAGGATGAGCCCGGAGGCGAGCAGGTAGCTCGGGATGTTGTGCGCCATCCCCATCCACAGGGCGAAGTAGTTGTAGGTGGACCAGGTGCGCCGCTCGACCGGCACGGGGGCGAGCTCGTCGTTGTGGAAGCGGCTGTCACGGATGCCGGCGTGGTCGGTGAGGTCGACCCGGCCGTCCGGATGAGTGATCTGCGCCATCCCGGCATCGTGGGCGCACGGGGAGCGGGGAGGCAGTGTCAGTGTGTTCACCGTTGACGCTGACGGTGGGCACTCTGTCAGTTGCGGCCGGGCCACTTTCACCCGCGTGAAAGTGCGGGGAAGGTGCCGTCGGCCAGGATCGTTCCCGGCGTCACGAGGGTGGCGCGGGCACGTGCGGCGGGGAACGTGCCGAGAACGAAGGGGGAACCATGAGGAGACTTCTCGCTACGGTCGCGACATCGGCGGCGCTGTTGGCCGGGCTCGGCCTCTCCACCACGGCGGCGTCGGCGGCGCCCGCGCCCTCGGTGTCGCCGTCGGTGGCCGCCTCGGCGGTGGGCTGGTGCGACTCGTGGAAGAAGGTCAGGGTGAACAGCGCCGGTTACACCATGCACCACCCGGTGCACAGTGCGACCGGCAGCAGGAACTGTCTGCTCGCCCAGGGCTCCTCCGGCAACGCGGTGCGAATCCTCCAACTGGCGCTGAAGCACTGCAACTTCGCGTCCGGCCTTGTCGTGGACGGGGACTTCGGGAGCCGAACCAAGAAGGCCCTGGCGTACGCGCAGTACCGGCGGGGCGTCGCCGACGACGGTGTCTACGGCCCGGACACTCGCAAGGCCCTGCTGTGGCAGGTGTACTACCCGAACGGTGGAACGGTCGGCACCTGCCGGCCCTCTCCCTCCTGACGGATCGAGCACGGGTACCGGGCTTGGGTGGCTCACTCAGAGCTGGTTCAGCAGCCAGCGTGGGCCGGTGACCTCGGCGCCCTCCGCGCGAACGCGGGCCTTCAGCGCCCGGTCCGCGGTGACCACCAGGCACACGACCTCCGGATCGCGCATGGTCTCGGCGACGGTGGCGACGATCTGGTCGTCGCCGTCGGCCTTCGCCGCGACCACGCGGACGGTCGTGTCGCCGGGGCCGATGTCGCGGGCCTTGCCCTCCACGACCAGGATCTTCTCCGGGTAGGCCAGGTCGAACGGGGCCATCCCGGTCAAGCCGTCGACCGCCGCGATCTCGTCGCGGAGGCGGGCGGCCGCGCCGGCCCGGTCGCGCCACCAGCCGTCCGCCCGGGAACCCATGACGTTCGCGACGTCGACCACCAGCACCGGGCGGCGCAGGGCCGGCCGCAGTCGAGGCCACGCGGCGGCGAACGGGGGGAACAGGTCGTACTCGGCCACCGAGTCGACCGGTACCCACGCCGCGCCCTTCGACTCCCAGGACGCCGGCTCCACGGCCAGCAGTGACGGCACCGTGCCGAGCACCGTGTCGTAGGCCCAGCCGCCGTGGTCCTCGTGCATCACGCCGTGCACGGTGACCTCGGCGGCGTCCAGGGTGGACTCCTCGGCGGTCTCCCGCAGCGCGGCGTCCACCGCGGACTCGTCGCGGTCCCGCGCGCCGCCGAACACGCCCCAGGTGTTGCCGCCGATCGTGATCCTGGCCCGGTGCTGCAACAGCACGTGCCCGTCGGCGTACGGCAGCAGGCCCGCGGCACCGTAGCGGCCCCAGTGCGTGTGCCCCTGCTCGCATCGGACCAGGCGGTCGCCGTCCCTCATCATGCTCCGATCTCGTTCACCAGCAGCGCCACGTGCAGCGACAGCACCGACTCCGGGTCGTCCAGCGACACGCCGAGCACCTGTTCGATCCGCGCCAGCTGCTGGTAGTACGCCGTCCGCGACATGTGTGCCGCCGCCGCGGCCGCCGACTTGTTGCCGCCGTGTTCGCAGAAGTGCCGCAGCGCCTCGACCAGCCGGCTGGCGTGCGCGGCGTCCCTGGTCAGCAGCGGGCCCAGCTCCCGCTCCGCGAACGCCGTCACCCGGTCGTCGTCGGCCAGCAGGTGCAGCAGGCCGCGCAGCCGCACGTCGTCGAGGCGGTGGTAGGGCCGGGCGTCCGGGAACCGGAGCGCGGCCTTGGCCACGTGCGCGGCCTCCACCAGGCTCCGCCGCGCGTCGGGCACCGCCTGCACGGTCGTGGTGGCGGTGGGCCGGCGGCGGCCGCCTGGTGCAGTTCCTTCGCCAGCCGACGCACCACCGACGACGCGTCCGCCTGCGGGGTCAGCGACAGCAGCGCCCGCACCGAGATGTCGTCGACCACCCCGACCAGCGCCGCCACCCTCGCCCGCCGGGCCGCGAGCGCGGTCGCCTCCGCCAGGTCGCGCAGCACCTCCTGGGTCGCCATCGTCGGCGCGGACGCCACCGTGCTCGGCCGCACCGACACGCCCAGCAGCTGCCGGCGGTACAGCGGCACGCCGAGCGCGTCCGCCCGGGCGGTCAGGTCCGCCGGTGTCGTCGGCGACCCGAGCAGCTCGGTCAG
This sequence comes from Actinophytocola sp., assembly GCA_036259595.1. GTDB lineage: Bacteria > Actinomycetota > Actinomycetes > Mycobacteriales > Pseudonocardiaceae > Actinophytocola. The sequence continues at coordinate 2,444 of DATABL010000186.1, read as the reverse complement.
CAGCGTGCGGTGCGCGTGCCGCTCCAGGCCCTCCCGGTCGCGGGCGACCAGCCGGTGCACGGCCAGCGCCGACGCCGCGCGCTCGGCGATCACCACCACCCGGTGCGCCGGCTCGCCCGGAGTCACCAGCACCAGCCGGCCCCAGTCGTTGCCGCGCGCGCCGACGACCGTGACCAGCCAGCCCGCGCCGGCGTCGTAGCTGGTCCGCGCCGTGCCGGTGACCGCCCGCGAGCGCGCCGCCCATTCGGCCACCAGCTCCGCGGGGTCCGCGCCGGCCGCGTCGTAGGCCAGCACGTCGTGCCCGAGGGTCTCCAGCACCACCGGCAGCCCGGACGCGCGCGCCACCTCGCGCAGCACCTCCGCCGGCTCGGCGCCCGCGACGGTCAGCGCGGTGAACGTCTCGTGCACCCGCTCCGCCGCGCGCAGCTCCGCCACCTGCGCCTCGACGATCAGCCCGACGACGGCCTCGGTGACCGCGACGAAGCGGGTCTCCCGGGAGAGCGTGACCAGCGGCAGCCCGTGCCGCTCGGCGCCCGCGACCAGGGCCGGCGGCAGCGTGTGGCTCCAGTGCCGGACCAGCTCCACCACCAGGCCGACCACGCCCGCCGCGGCGAGCTCGTCGACGTAGGTGCCCAGCGCGGCCGCGTCGTCGGGCAGCGCGATCCCGGTGGTCAGCACCAGCTCGCCGCCGCGCAGCAGTGGCGCGATGTCGGCGATCTCGGCGACGTGCACCCAGCGCACCCGCCGGTCCAGGCCGCCGGCGCCGGCGACCACGGTGGCCACGCCCTGCCGGATCACCGGCAGCGCGAGCACGTCGGCCACGGTCGGGTACATAGTGTGCACACCCTACGGCCGCGCCGATACACACTGTCCATGGCGCGCCGGCATCGTCGCCGCCACACTCGGGGCATGGCCGAACCGTCCCTCGTCGAACGTCACCGTGCCGTCCTGCCCGGCTGGCTCGCCCTCTACTACGACGACCCGCTGGAGATCGTGCACGGGCACGGCCGCCGGGTCACCGACTCGAACGGCAGGACCTACCTCGACTTCTTCGCCGGGATCCTGACCAACGCGATCGGCTACGACGTCGCGGAGATCAGCGACGCGGTGCGCAAGCAGCTCGACAGCGGGATCCTGCACACCTCGACGCTGTACCTGATCCGCAGCCAGGTGGAGCTGGCCGAGCAGATCGCGCGGCTGTCCGGCATCCCGGACGCGAAGGTGTTCTTCACCAACTCCGGCACCGAGGCCAACGAGACCGCGCTGATGCTCGCCACCCAGTACCGGCGCAGCAACCAGGTGCTGGCCCTGCGCAACTCCTACCACGGCCGCGCGTTCGCCACCGTCGGCATCACCGGCAACCGCGGCTGGTCGGCGTCGGCGCTCTCGCCGGTCAAGGTGTCCTACGTGCACGGTGGGTACCGCTACCGGAGCCCGTTCGCGCACCTGTCCGACACCGACTACATCTCCGCGTGCACCGACGACCTGCGCGACGTCCTGCAGACCGGCACCTCCGGCGACGTGGCGTGCATGATCGCCGAGCCGATCCAGGGCGTCGGCGGGTTCTCGCTCCCGCCGGACGGCTTGTTCACGAGCTTCGCGGAAGTCCTCGCCGAGCACGGGATCCTGTTGATCTCCGACGAGGTGCAGACCGGGTGGGGACGCACCGGCGAGCACTTCTGGGGCATCCAGGCGCACGGGGTGACGCCGGACATGATGACCTTCGCCAAGGGGCTGGGCAACGGGCTCGCGATCGGCGGCGTGGTGGCGCGCGGTGACGTGATGGACTGCCTCGGCGCGAACTCGATCTCCACGTTCGGCGGCAACCCGGTGTCCACGGTCGGCGCCCGCGCGGTGCTCGACTACCTGCTGGACCACGACCTGCAGGCCAACGCGGCGACGCTCGGTTCGGCGCTGCTCGGCGGCCTGCGGCGGATCGCGGAACGGCACCCGGTGGTCGGCGACGTGCGGGGCAAGGGGCTGATGGTGGGTGTCGAGCTCGTCGAGCCGGGTACCACGACACCGTCGCCGGCCGCCGCGGTCACCGTCCTCGAGGAGACCCGGCGGCGTGGCCTGCTGGTCGGCAAGGGCGGGCTGCACAACAACGTCATCCGGCTGGCGCCGCCGATGACGTTGACGGCGGAGGAACTGGACGAGGCGCTGGAGATGCTGGCCGGGGCGATCGCCGCGGCGGACGGGGAGCGGTGATGGCGCGGATCAGCCACTGGATCGACGGCAAGACGTGGTCGGGGGTCGCGCAGCGGCGGGGCGAGGTGTACGACCCGGCGACCGGCGAGGTCAGCGGGCACGTCGACCTGGCCTCCCGGTCCGAGGTGGACGAGGCGGTCGCCGCCGCGGCACGGGCGTTCCCGGCCTGGCGGGACGCGTCGCTGGCCGCGCGGTCGCGGGTGCTGTTCGCGTTCCGGGAGCTGCTGAACGAGCAC
>DATABL010000185.1:0-3175 GCA_036259595.1 Actinophytocola sp. | reverse complement strand
CGCGAAGTAGGCCAGCAGCGGCAGCGCGATCCGGGCCACGTCGAGCGGCTGGGAGGTGATGGCGTCGCCCTGCAGCGCGAACAGGATGACGATGGTGAACAACAGTCCGTAGAGCGCGAACGGGCCGATCCGCGGGATGAGCCTCTCCTCGTACCACGTGCGTCCCTTGGCCTTCTCCCCGATCCGCCGGGTGAGGTAGCCGGCGACCAGCGGGATCCCGAGGAAGATGAGCACGGACTGGGCGATCTGCCAGGCCGAGATGTCCAGGTCCGCCTGGGGCAGGCCGAGCCAGCCGGGCAGCACCGAGAGGTAGAACCAGCCGAGGCCGGCGAAGGCGACGACCTGGAAGATCGAGTTGATCGCGACGAGCACGGCGGCGGCCTCGCGGTCGCCGCAGGCGAGGTCGTTCCAGATGATGACCATGGCGATGCAGCGGGCCAGCCCGACGATGACCAGCCCGGTGCGGTACTCGGGCAGGTCGGGCAGCATCAGCCAGGCCAGCGCGAACATCAGCGCCGGGCCGAGGATCCAGTTGAGCACCAGCGAGCTGATCAGCAGGCGGCGATCGCCGGTCACGGTGCCGAGCCGGTCGTAGCGGACCTTCGCCAGCACCGGGTACATCATGATCAGCAGTCCGAGGGCGATCGGGAGCGAGACGCCGTCGATGGAGATCGCGTCCAGCGCCTCGCCGAGACCGGGGATCAGCCGGCCGGCGCCGAGGCCGACCGCCATGGCGGCGAGGATCCACACGGCCAGGAACCGGTCGAGGGTGGAGAGCTTCGTGACGACCGGCTCATCCGGGGCTGCGTGGATGTCGGGAGCGGCGCTCATGCGGGGCGTTCGCTTTCGTCGGAGAAGCAGTCGCTCGAAGGCAACGTGCCGCGGGGAACGAGGACGTCGGCGAGCATCGCGACGGTCTCGGGCCGGATCCGGTAGTAGACCCAGGTGGCGCGTCGCTCGCTGGTGACCAACCCGGCCTGGCGCAGCACCTTCAGGTGGTGCGAGATCGTCGGGCCGGTCAGGTCGAAGGCGCCGGAGATGTCGCAGACGCAGGCCTCTCCCCCCTCGTGTGCGGCGATCAACGACAGCAGCCGCAGCCGGACGGGGTCGCCGAGTGCCTTGAACGCGGTCGCGAGCTCGGCGGCCTCATCGGCGCTGAGCGCAGCGCGGGTGGCCGCAGAAGAGATCAACAGCGGCAGCAGGTTCGACACGCGTCTATCTTCAACACCATCGAACCAGGAACGCAAGGTACGGCCATGACCCAGCTCACCCCCGAACACGGGCACGCAACATCGCGGAGACGGCGTGCGGGTGGACGCGATGGGTCTCGGTGGTGTCGACGTCGACGAACCCGGCGTCGCGCAAGGTGCCCTCGTAGTCCTCGCGCGTCAGGGCGCCGGCGACGCAGCCCGTCCACTGGTCGGCATCGTCACGGGTCGCCTGGTCGAGGTCCGGGTCGGCGACGACGTCGGAGACGGCGAACCGCCCACCCGGCCGGAGCACGCGGGCGGTTTCGGCGAGGACGACGGTCTTGTCGGCGGCCAGGTTGATCACGCAGTTGGAGATGACCACGTCGACGGAGGCGTCGGGCAGCGGGATCTGTTCCAGGTAGCCCTGGACGAACTCGACGTTGTCGACGCCGGCCAGCGCGGCGTTGCGGCGGGCGAGGTCGAGCATCTCCGCGGTCATGTCCAACCCGATCACCCGTCCGCGCGGGCCGACCCGGCGCGCGGAGATGAGGACGTCGATCCCGGCTCCGGAGCCGAGGTCGAGCACCGTGTCGCCGGGGTGCAGCTCGGCGACCGCGGTCGGCACGCCACAGCCCAGGGACGCGGAGACCGCCTCGGCGGGGGCCCCGGACGCCTCGTCGCCGTAGAGGTCACCTCCGAACGCCGCCGCGTCGGGTGTGGTTCCGCGGCAGCGGTCGGTGCAACAGCCGGCGGCGGAACGCCGCGCGGCGGCGGCGTAGTGCTCGCGAACGACGTCGCGGAGGGACGGGTCGAACGGAACGTCCCGCCAGTGGGCGGACGTGGCGGCGTCCTGCGGCACGGCTATACCTCCTGATCGCTCATCATCGATCCACGTGGCCCCCGGCGACGGCCACCGGTTCGGCGGGCCCGCAACACCCACCCGCGCCCACCCCGGCGGTCGGGGTAGGGTCGTCGAACAGCCCGGCACCCCCGCAGACCCCGGTGTCGGGCAGCACCAACTCGACCCGCGCAGCGGCCTCGCGGTCCCCGGCGATCGCGGCGGCGACGGAGCGGACCTGCTCGTACCCCGTCAGCGCCAGGAACGTGGGAGCGCGCCCGTAGGACTTCATCCCGACCAGGAACACCCCCGGCTCGGGCTGGGACAGCTCCGCGGCCCCGTGCGGGTACACCGTGCCGCAGGAGTGCACGTTGGGGTCGATCAGCGGGGCCAACGCTCGGGCGGCCTGCAGGACCGGGTCCAGGTCCAGGCGGACCTCCGACAGCCACGACAGGTCGGGGCGGAACCCGGTGAGCACCACGACCTCGTCCACCGGGGCGAGCCGGCGCCCGTCGAGCGCTTCCAGCACCACGCCGTCGACGGTCTGCTCGACCGCGGCGGTGCGGAACCCGGTCACCGTGGTGATGTGGCCGGCCTCGACCGCGGCGGCGGCGCGCGTGCCGAGGGCACCGCGGGCGGGCAGCTGATCGGCGTCCCCGCCGCCGAAGGTGTCCCCGACCTGCCCGCGACGCAGCAGCCAGTGCACGTGCGTGCCCGGCTCGGCCGCGGCCAGCTCGGCGAACGCGACCAGCGCCGTCAGCGCCGAGTGCCCGCTCCCGGCCACCGCGACGCGCTTGCCGGCGTAGCGGGCCCGCACGTCCGGGTCGGCCAGGTCCGGCACCTGGTAGGCGACCCGCCCGGCCGCGGCGCGCTCCCCGACCGCCGGGAGACCGTCCCCGCCCAGCGGGTTCGGCGACGCCCACGTCCCGGACGCGTCGACCACAGCGCGGGCGAGGATCCGCTCCTCGCCGTCAGCGGTCTCCACGTGCACGGTCAACGGCTCCGCCTCGCGGCCGGCGTCGACCACCCGGTCCCGCCCACGCCGCGCCACCCCGACCACCCGGGCGCCGAACCGCACCCGCTCCCCAAGCACCTCGGCGAGCGGCTGGAGGTAGCGCTGCGCCCACTCCTGACCGGTCGGGTACGC
>DATABL010000184.1:0-18206 GCA_036259595.1 Actinophytocola sp. | reverse complement strand
GCGAGGTCGACATGCTGGTGATCCGGGAGGGCACCGAGGGCCTGTACGCGGGCAACGGCGGCCTGCTGCGCAAGGACACCCCGCACGAGATCGCGACCGAGGTCAGCGTCAACACGGCCTACGGCGTGGAGCGGGTGGTCCGGGACGCGTTCGCCCGGGCGGTGGCGCGCCCGCGCAAGCACCTCACGCTGGTGCACAAGACCAACGTGCTCACCCACGCGGGTGGGCTGTGGTCGCGGGTGGTGGAGGAGGTGTCGCTGCAGCACCCGGACGTGACGGTGGCCTACCAGCATGTCGACGCGGCGACGATCCACATGGTCACCGACCCCGGCCGCTTCGACGTGATCGTCACCGACAACCTGTTCGGCGACATCCTCACCGACCTGGTGGCCGCGGTGACCGGCGGCATCGGCCTCGCGGCCAGCGGCAACATCGACATCACCCGCCGCAACCCGTCGATGTTCGAGCCGGTGCACGGCAGCGCGCCGGACATCGCCGGCCAGGGCGTGGCCGACCCGACGGCCGCGGTGCTGTCGGTGGCGCTGCTGCTCGACCACCTCGGCGAGCAGGAGGCGGCCCGGCGGATCGAGGCGTCGGTGGCGTTCGACCTGGCGACGCGGGACCACCCGTCGCCGGGCAGCACCTTCGCCATCGGCGACCGCCTCGCCGCCCTGGTCTCGTCGAACAACCCGGCGACCGGGGTCGAACTCTAGAACGCACCGAAGGACGCCTTCGTCGCACTCATCGCGACGAAGGTGTCCTTCGTCGCGTTTCCCGAGATGTGGGACCAGGGGACCGCAGGCTGGTACGGGCCGGATCGGTGTGGCACGATGCCTCCGTGACCACTTCTGTCGTGATCATTATCGACGAGCGCGCCGGGTAGCCGAGCTACCTTCCCGGCGCGCTGACCTCTCGCATCCTCGCGGGAGGTTTTTTTGTGCCCAGCCACCGCCCTGCCCAGCCATGAAGGGACCAGTCGTGACTCGCACGACCCCTGCCGAGACCCCGCTCGGCGACTCGTTCCACGTGTTCGACACGACCCTGCGGGACGGCGCGCAGCGGGAGGGCATCACCTACTCGCTGGCCGACAAGCTCGCCGTCGCGCGGTTGCTCGACGAGGTCGGGGTCGGGTTCATCGAGGGCGGCTGGCCGGGCGCGTTGCCCACCGACACCGAGTTCTTCGCCCGCGCCGCCGCCGGGGAGCTGCGGCTGCGGCACGCCGCGCTCGTCGCGTTCGGGTCGACCCGGCGGCCGAACACCGCGGTCGACCAGGACCAGCAGGTGCGCGCACTGCTCGACTCGCAGGCACCCGTGGTCACGCTGGTCGCCAAGTCCGACGTCCGGCACATCGAGCGGGCCCTGCGCACCGACGTCGACGAGGCCTGCGCGATGGTGCGGGACACCGTCGCGTTCCTGGTCGGCGAGGGGCGGCGGGTGTTCCTCGACGCGGAGCACTTCTTCGACGGGTTCGCCCACGACCCGGACTGCGCGCTGCGGGTGCTGTCCGCGGCAGTGGAGTCCGGGGCCGACGTCGCCGTGCTGTGCGACACCAACGGGGGGCAGCTGCCGCTGCGGCTGGCGGACACCGTCGGTGAGGTCGTCGCCCGGACCGGGTACCGGGTGGGCATCCACTGCCAGGACGACACGGGGTGCGCGGTGGCCAACTCCATCGCCGCGGTGCAGGCGGGTGCGACCCACGTGCAGTGCACCGCCAACGGCTACGGCGAGCGGGCCGGCAACGCGGACCTGTTCGCGGTGGTCGGGAACCTCGTCACCAAGCTCGGCATGCCGGTGATACCCACCGAGTGCGTGCCGGAACTGTCCAGGGTCTCGCACGCCCTGGCCGAGATCGCGAACCTCGCACCCGACACCCACCAGGCCTATGTCGGGTCGTCGGCCTTCGCTCACAAGGCGGGGCTGCACGCGAGCGCGATCAAGGTGGATCCGTTGCTGTACAACCACATCGACCCCGAGGTGGTCGGCAACGACATGCGGGTGCTGGTCACCGAGATGGCCGGCCGGGCCAGTCTCGAGCTCAAGGGACGCGAGCTCGGGATCGACCTGGCCGGCCAGCCCGCGGCGCTGACCAGCGCGGTGCGCCGGGTCAAGGAGCTCGAGTCCCGCGGCTGGTCGTTCGAGGCGGCGGACGCCTCCCTGGAGCTGTTGCTGCGCCGGGAGCTGGCGGAGTCCGTCGTGGACACCCCGCCGTTCACGCTGGAGTCCTACCGGGTGATCCTCGACCACCGCCTCGACGGCGAGGTCGTCGCCGAGGCGACGGTCAAGGTGCACGTGGCCGGCACCCGGGCGATCGCCACCGCGGAGGGCATCGGCCCGGTGCACGCGCTGGACGCCGCACTGCGCGAGGCGCTGCGCCCGCACCTGCCGTGGCTGGACGAGGTCCGGCTGGCCGACTACAAGGTGCGGATCCTCGCCGACCAGCCGGGTACCGACGCGGTGACCAGGGTGCTGGTCGAGTCCACCGACCGTGAGCACGAGTGGACCACGGTCGGTGTGCACGGCAACATCGTCGAGGCGAGTTGGCTCGCGCTCTGCGACGCCCTGGCGCACAAGGCCATGCGGGTCGGTCAGCCGGTGAGCAGCGTCAATCCGTAGGCCGCCAGGATCGGGTTGATCGGCTGGAACCAGCTGGTGCCGGTGGTGGTGCAGAAGCCGGACCCGCCGAGCGGCATCCCCTGCGCCTGGCCGCCGCTGAGGAAGGCCACGGCGTGCGTCGACGCGCAGACGTTCGTCCTGGTCACCCCGTGGATCGCGCCCTCGGGGAAGACGATGGTCTGGTTCCTGGCGGTCACCGTGCCGCAGGAGAACCCGAGCGCGTGGTCGACCAGGCACACCGAGCCGCCGACCGGCGTCTCGCGCGATCCGGTGATCACGACCTTCCCGGCGCCGGTGTCGATCCAGGGCACCAGCTCCCAGTCGGTGGTGTTGGTGACCTGGACGAGCGCGTAGGCCGGGTTGGTCGCGACCACCTTCCCGACCGGGACCAGGTTGCCGCTGTACAGCTCGCCGGCGCCGGCGCAGCTCGGCTCGGTCACGAGCATCCACTGCGTGCCCGCGCGTGCGGCGAAGGCGGCGGTGCACTGGGTGGTGCCCGTGGGGTCGTAGAGGACGGCACCGCCGCCGAGCGGCGCGGGTGCGGCCGCGCCGGCGGTGGCCGGCAAACCGAGTAGGCACGCGAACAGCACGGTGAGGGTGGCCAGTAGTCGTCGCATGAGGTACTCCGAAATCGCAGGGTCGGAACCCTTCGACGTAACCAGGTGCGGTACGCCCTGCCTAGCCGGCAATCGGGCTATCAGTACGCTGCTGACGTGCGTATAGCCCGAGTCGCCTCGCCCACCGGGGTCGCCTTCGCCGCCGTGCACGGCGAGGGGGACGACCTGGTCGCCGCCGAGATCGCCAACGACCCGAAGACCACGCCGTGGACCGATCCGACGTTCACCGGCACGAAGTGGCCGCTGGCCGACGTCCGCCTGCTCACTCCGTTCCTCCCGCCGAAGATCGTCTGCATCGGACGGAACTACGCCGAGCACGCCAAGGAGCTGGGCAACGAGGTCCCGGACGCGCCGATCATGTTCCTCAAGCCGAACACGGCGGTCATCGGGCCCGGCGCGGAGATCAAGCTTCCCCCGGACTCGACCCGGGTCGACTTCGAGGCCGAGCTGGCGGTCGTGATCGGCACCGGCGGCCGCGACATCCCCGCCGACCGCGCGCTGTCCTCGGTGCTCGGCTACACCATCGCCAACGACGTGACCGCCCGCGACCAGCAGAAGGCCGACGGCCAGTGGACCAGGGCGAAGGGTCACGACACGTTCTGCCCGCTCGGCCCGTGGATCGAGACCGCCTTCGACCCGTCGGACGTGGCGATCCGGACCGAGCTGGACGGCGAGGTCAGGCAGGACTCCCGCACGTCGCTGCTGCTGCACGACGTCCCGGCGCTGATCGAGTACATCTCGGCGGTGATGACCCTGCGCCCGCTGGACATCATCCTGACCGGCACCCCCGCCGGCGTCGGCCCGATGGAGCCGGGCCAGACCGTCTCGATCACCGTCGAGGGCCTCGGCACGCTGACCAACCCGGTCGCCCGCCGCTGACCCGTCAGCCGGCGATCACGCAGGTCGGGGTGCCGGTGGCGAAGCGCCGGGACTCGCCGTCGGGCAGGGTGAACGAGACGATCGCCTCGTCCTTCTGCGCGGCGGTGTGGCAGGTGCCGTCGACGATCGTGAAGTGGCGGGGGAACGCGCCGCACGGACGCTCGGCGACCGCGCGCGGGGTGGCGCCGGTGAGGTCGAACTCGGTGATGGTGTCCGGGCCGCGGTTGGACACGTGCAGCCGGTCGCCCAGCACCTCGACGTGGGCGACGTGGTTCGGGCCTTCGGGCCGGGAGGTCGCGGTGGTCACGTCGACCACCGCGAACGTGCCGGCGGGCGACTCGCGCACGGTCACCAGGGTGCCGGCCAGCTCGCCGGGCACGTAGGCCAGGTCGGTGCCGGGACGGCGGACCAGCTGGCGCGGGCCGGTGCCCGGCGGCAGCGCCGACACCGCCAGCGGCGACAGGGAGCCGTCCGAGGACAGCAGGTAGGTGTGGATCTCGTCGGTGCCCAGGTCCACCGCCGACACCAGCGTGCCCTGCGGGGTCTCCAGCGGCACGGCCATGTGCACGTGCGGGGCGTCCTGCCGGCCGGGCACCGGACCGCTGCCCGAGTGCTCCACCAGGTCCGTGCGGCCCGTGACCCGGCCGTCGGCGGCCAGGCCGAACACGGCGAGGCTGCCACTCGAGTAGTTGGCGCACAACAGGAAGCACTCGTCCGGCGTGATCGCGAGGTGGCACGGGTCCGCACCGCCGGACGGGGTGGTGTCCAGCACCTCGAACGGGTCGAGCGACACGGTGGTGATCGCGCCGTCGGCCGACTCGTTGACCGCGTACAGGATCGGCGCCGTCGGATGCCGGACCAGCCACGACGGCGAGGTCATCGGCAACTCGGCGACCGCGACCAGCTCGCCGGACCCGTTCTCGCGGAGCGCGGTGATCCCCGTGCCGTTGCCGCCACTGGCGGAGGTGTAGCAGCCGACGTAGAACATGGCCTCACCCTAGAGGGTTGACGTGCACGCGGTCGCTTGCGACTGTTGCGTATTGCTCCGCACGTTGTGGAGGAGGGAACGATGGCGCTGCCTCGGGTGGTCATCATCGGTGCGGGGATCGTCGGGTGCGGGGTGGCCGACGAGCTGACCGCGCGCGGGTGGACCGACGTCACGGTGCTCGAGCAGGGCCCGTTGTTCGCCACCGGCGGGTCCAGCTCGCACGCGCCGGGGCTGGTGTTCCAGACCAACCCCGCCAAGGCGATGACCGACTTCGCCCGCTACACCGTGGAGAAGTTCACCTCGCTCGGCGTGTTCGACCAGGTCGGCGGGCTCGAGGTGGCGACGACGCCGGAGCGCTGGGCCGACCTGCACCGCAAACACGGCTGGGCCACGTCCTGGGGGGTGCCCTCGGCGCTGCGCACCCCGGCCGAGTGCGCGGCCCTGCACCCCCTGCTCGACCGCGACCGCGTCCTCGGCGGCTTCCACGTGCCGACCGACGGGCTGGCGAAGGCGGTCGCCGCGGGGGAGGCGCAGGCGGCGCGCGCCACCGGCCGTGGAGCCAGGTTCCTCGCCCACCAGGAGGTCGTCGAGGTCCGCACCGCGGGCGGGCGGGTCACCGGCGTGGTCACCGCCACCGACGAGTTCGCCGCCGACGTCGTGGTGTGCTGCGCCGGGTTCTGGGGGCCGAAGGTCGGGCGGCTGGTCGGGCTGACGATCCCGCTGCAGCCGCTCGCGCACCAGTACGCGGTGACCGCGCCGGTGCCGGCCCTCTCGGGTGCCACCGCGGAGGCCACCGCGCCGATCCTGCGGCACCAGGACCGCGACCTGTACTTCCGCGAGCTCGGCGACCGGGTCGGCATCGGCTCCTACGCGCACCGGCCGATGCCGGTCGACGACTTCGCGCGGCACGACGAGGCGACCGTGATGCCGTCGGTGCTGCCGTTCACCGAGGACGACTTCGCACCGTCCTGGCAGGACTCGGTCGAACTGCTGCCCGCGCTCGGCGAGTCCAAGGTGGAGGACGCGTTCAACGGCATCTTCTCCTTCACCACCGACGGGTTCCCGCTCATCGGCGAATCCCGCGACGTGGCCGGGTTCTGGGTCGCCGAGGCGGTGTGGGTGACGCACTCGGCCGGTGTGGCCCGCGCGGTCGCCGAGTCCCTTGTGGACGGACGCTCGTCGGTGGACGTGCACGAGTGCGAGCTGTACCGGTTCGAGGAGGTGCAGCTCGGCCCGGAGTTCGTCGCGACGCGGGGCGCGCGGAACTTCGTCGAGGTGTACGACGTCGTGCACCCGCTGCAGCCGATGGCGGAGCCGAGACCGTTGCGCACGAGCCCCTTCCACCCGCGACAGCGGGAGCTCGGCGCGTACTTCCTCGAGTCCGGCGGGTGGGAGCGGCCGCACTGGTTCGCCGCGAACCCACCGGCCGAGGTGCCCGCACGCGGCGAGTGGGCGTCGCGGTACTGGTCGCCGATCGCGGCGACGGAGGCGCTGGCGACCCGCGAGCGGGTGGCGCTCTACGACATGACGCCGCTGAAGCGGCTGGAGGTCACCGGCGCGGGCGCGCTGGAGTTCCTGCAGCGGATGACGACGAACAACGTGGCCAGGCGGGTCGGGTCGGTCACCTACACGCTGCTGCTCGACCACGCGGGCGGGGTGCGCAGCGACCTGACCGTGGCGCGGCTCGGGCCGGAGCTGTTCCAGGTCGGCGCGAACGGCAACGTCGACCAGGACTGGCTGTCCCGGCACGCGCCGCCGGACGTGGCGGTGCGGGACATCACCGGCGGGACGTGCTGTGTCGGCGTGTGGGGCCCGCTGGCCCGCGACCTGGTGCAGCCGCTGTCCCGGCAGGACTTCTCGCACGAAGGGCTGGGGTACTTCCGGGCGACGCGGGCCTACGTGGGGCACGTGCCGGTGGTGGCACTGCGGGTCTCGTACGTGGGGGAGCTGGGCTGGGAGCTGTACACGTCGGCCGAGCACGGGCTGGCGCTGTGGGACACGCTGTGGGCGGCGGGTCAGCCGCTGGGGGTGGTCGCGGGCGGACGGGCGGCGTTCAACAGCCTGCGGCTGGAGAAGGGCTACCGGCTGTCGGGCGTGGACATGACGACCGAGCACACGCCGTTCGAGGCGGGGCTCGGGTTCGCGGTCAAGCTGGACAAGGGGGAGTTCGTCGGGCGGTCGGCGCTGGCCGCGCTGGGGCCGCCGGAGCGGCGGCTGGCGTGCGTCACGATGGACGAGCCGGAGTCGGTGGTGCTCGGCAAGGAGCCGGTGTTCGTGGACGGCCGGCCGGCGGGGTACGTGACGAGCGCGGCGTTCGGGCACACGGTCGGCCGGCCGATCGCGTACGCGTGGCTGCCGGCCACCGCGGTGCCCGGCACGCGGGTCGAGGTGGAGTACTTCGGGGAGCGGCTGGCCGGGACCGTCGCCGAGGAGCCGCTGGTGGACCCGCGGATGGAACGCATCCGCCGGTGAGCGCCGGTCCCGGGAGCCGGCCGGCTCAGGCGGCGACGCGCTCGTCGGCCGGGCGGCGGCGCAGCCTCGCCTCCAGGAGGGCCGGCGGCTGGTAGGCCATGTCGAGCCGGCCGACGTCGGTTCCGGGCGGGACGATCTCGTCGATCCGCTCCAGGACCTCGTCGTCGAGGGTGGTTCCGGCGCCGGCCAGCAGGTCGTCGAGGTGCGCCATCGTGCGCGGGCCGATGATCGCCGAGGTCACGCCCGGGTGGGCGATCGCGAACGCCATCGCCAGGTGGGTCAGCGACAGGCCCGCCTTCTCGGCGAGCGGGACGAGCTGTTCGACGGCGTCGAGGCGGTGCTCGTCGCGCAGGTGCTGGTGGCCGAAGCCGGCTCGGTGGCTGTCGATCCGCTGGCCCTTGCGGAACCGGCCGGTGAGCAGGCCCTGCGCGAGCGGACTCCAGACCAGGGTGCCCATCCCGTGGCGCTGGCAGACCGGCAGCACCTCGCGTTCGATGCCCCGGTCGAGGATCGAGTACGGCGGCTGCTCGGTCCGGAAGCGCTCCAGTCCGCGCCGTTCGGCGACCCACTGCGCCTCGACGATCTCCGAGGCCGGGAAGCACGACGAGCCCACCGCCCGCACCTTGCCGCCGCGGATCAGGTCCGACAGCGCCGAGAGCGTCTCCTCCACGTCGACCGACGGGTCCGGCCGGTGGACCTGGTACAGGTCGAGGTGGTCGGTGCGCAGGCGGCGCAGCGAGTTCTCGACCTCGGCGATGATCCAGCGCCGGGAGTTGCCCTGGCGGTTCGGGTCGTCGCCCATCGGGAGGTGCAGCTTGGTAGCGAGCACGACGTCGTCGCGGCGTCCCGCGAGCGCCTTGCCCACGATCTCCTCCGACTCGCCGCGGGAGTACGCGTCGGCGGTGTCGACGAAGTTGATGCCCGCGTCCAGGGCCTTGTGGATGATCCGGATCGACTCGTCGTGGTCGGGGTTGCCGGCGGCCCCGAACATCATGGCGCCCAGGCAGTAGGGGCTGACCTTGATCCCGGTCCGGCCCAACGTGCGGTACCGCATAGGTTCTCCTCAGAGGTATCATGACGAAGCGGAACGATGTTCCAGAACTATACGGAACCTTGTTCCGTTTTAGCAAGGGAGGCCTGGCGTGACCGAGCACGGTGACACCCCGGGAACGCCGGCACGCCGGGTGCGCGCCGATGCGCAACGCAACATCGACGCGGTGCGCGAGGCGGCCAAGGCGGTGTTCGCCGTGTCCGGGGTCGACGCCCCGGTGCGCGAGATCGCCGCCCGGGCCGGCGTCGGGGTCGGCACGCTCTACCGCCACTTCCCGCAGCGGTCCGACCTGGTCGTCGCCGTGTTCCGGCACGAGGTCGACGCATGCGCCGACGCCGCCCCCGCGCTGGCGGCCGAGCACGAGCCCGGCGAGGCGCTGACCGGGTGGCTGCGGCGGTACACCCGTTTCATCGCGACCAAACGCGGGCTCGCCGCCGCCCTGCACTCGGGCGACCCCGCTTTCGACGTCCTGCCCGCCTACTTCGACCAACGCCTCCGGCCCGCTCTCGGATCGCTGCTGGAGGCCGCGGTCGCCGCCGGTGAGATCCGCGCCGACGTCGACGCCGACGACCTGCTGCACGCGGTGCGGAACCTGTGCGTCGCCGCCGACGACGACGGGTCCGACCACGTCCACCGCATGGTCGGCCTGCTCGTCGACGGGCTGCGCTACGGCGCGAGCGGCCGCGCCTGACCCGCCCCGCGGATGCCGGGTGCGTTGATCATGGGGAGAATGGCGGCATGGACGAGTTGGTCGGGGAGTGGTCGTCGGCGGCCTCGGGGCTGCACCACTCCGTGTTCGAGGACGAGTCCTACAGCTTTCTCGCCGGCGGGGACGGGTGGTACCAGTTCAGCCGGCCGGACTACGCGGACCTCGCCTACTTCCGCTGGCGCCGCACCGACATCCCCGGCGAGATCGAGTTGACCTGGGAGGCGGCCCGCGAGATCTTCGGCGGCGTGGTGACCGAGCAACACCCCGACCCCGAGCCGACCCGGCTCACCTACCGCGTCGGCGAGGAGGACACCCCGCTCGGCGGGCCCACGGTGCTGCTGCGGCTCCACCCGGTGGTCGGGTTCGCGCGCGAGTTCGGGCTGGTGTCCCGCACCCCGGTCCCCGTGGCGAAGGGAGACCTGCGGTGACCTACCGCCCCGGCATGTCCGCGGAGGACGAGCGCCGGATCCGCGACTGGCACGAGTCGGCCTACCGCTCGGTCGCCGAGCTCGGCGAGCAGACGGTCGACTACCTCGGCCGCACGTTCGTCGTCCCGCCCGGGGTGTTCCCGCCGGCGGCGGCGTCGCGGCTGCTCGGGCAGGCCGTCCTCGACGAGGTGCGCGACACCGACCGGGTCCTGGACATGGGCACCGGGTGCGGGGTCAACGCGATCCTCGCCGCCTCCCGGTCCACGGACGTCCTCGGCGTGGACATCAACCCCGCCGCCGTCGCGTCGGCCGTGGCCAACGCCGAGCGCAACGGGGTGGCGGACCGCACCACGTTCCGGGACAGCGACGTGTTCTCGACCGTGGACGGGCGGTTCGACCTGATCGTGTTCGATCCGCCGTTTCGCTGGTTCGCTCCGCGGGACCTGCTCGAGGCGAGCATGGCCGACGAGAACTACGCGGCGCAGACCCGCTTCCTGACCGAGGCCGCCGACCACCTCACCCCGGACGGCCGGATCCTGATGTTCTTCGGCACCTCCGGCGACCTGGACCACCTGTACCGGGTGGCCGACGGGAACGGGTTCCACCGGGAGGTCCTCGCCACCGAGGAGCTGACCAAACAGGACACCACGGTCAGCTACGTCGCGTTCCGGTTACGCCGTCCGCCCCGGTAGGGGCAGCGGGAGCGCGGGCAGGCCGTCGATGCTCGTGCCGTTGTGCGGCTTGCGCGCGCAGTACGCGGCGAACTCCTCCTCCGACTTGCGCCCGAAGTGCTCGGCGTGCTGGGTGCGCTCCTCGCGGTAGTCCAGGAACGGCACCGCGAAGCCGCAGCTGTCGCTGACCATCGTCGCGTGGACGAGCACGATCGCCCGCGCACCCGGCCCGTCGACCGCCGCGAAGTGCCGGATCAGCGCGGGCCAGCGCGGATCGTCGCGGAAGACCGGCTCGCCGCGGCCGTGCACCCGCAACACCTTCGGCGGGCCGGTGAACGCGCACCACATGAGCGTGATCCGCCCGTTCTCCCGCAGGTGCGCGACCGTCTCGGCGTGGCTGCCGCCGAAGTCGAGGTACGCCACCGTCGTATCGTCGAGCACGACGAGCGTGCCCTCCCGCCCCTTGGGCGAGAGGTTGACGTGCCCGTCGCCGGCCAGCGGCGCGGACGCCACGAAGAACACCTTCTGCTCCTCGATGAACCTCCGCAGCCGCGGCTCGATCCCGCTGTAGACCTTCCCCATGCCGCCAACCTACCCGGCGAACGCGTCCACCCCGGTCAGCTCGGCGGACACGGTCCACAGGCGACGTGCCGCCTCGGGGTCGACCGCGTACGGCCGCACGCCGGGAGCGTCGTCGGTGGAGATCTCGGCGACCTCGCAGTCCTCCAGGAACACCCCGCCCATGCCGGCCAGCCGCGGCGAGGTGGCCGCCCAGGTCTGGGTGGCCGCGCCCTGCTCGGGGGTCTTGAACTCGTACAGCGGGGTGCCGTCCTCGGCGAACCAGCCGAGCGCGACCATCTCCTCGGTCGGCAGGTGGCGCTGCAGCGGAGTCCTGATCCCGCCCGGATGCAGCGCGAACGCGCGCACCCCGGTGTCGGCGCCGAGCCGGTCCAGCTCGACGGCGAACAGGACGTTCGCGGTCTTCGCCTGGCCGTACGCCGCCCACTTGTCGTAGCCGCGCTCGAACGCCAGGTCGTCCCAGCGGATGTCCGAGGCGCGGTGCCCGATTGAGGAGACCGAGACCACCCGCGCGCCGCCAGCGGAGACCAGCCGCGGCCACAGGCGGTTGACCAGCGCGAAGTGACCGAGGTGGTTGGTGGCGAACTGCGCCTCCCAGCCCGGACCCACCCTGGTCTCCGGGGAGGCCATGATGCCCGCGCTGTTCACCATGATGTCGATGTCGCGGCCGGTGGCGAGGAACCGGTCGGCGAACGCGTGCACGCTCGCCAGATCACCGAGATCCAGCTCGTCGACCTCGCCCAGCTCGCCGACCGCGTCCCTGGCCTGCTCGACCCGGCGGGCCGGCACCACCACGCGCGCGCCCGCCTTCGCGAGCGCGCGGGTGGTCTCCAGGCCGATGCCCGAGTAGCCGCCGGTGACGATCGCGAGCCGGCCGGTCAGGTCGATGCCGGCCAGGACCTCGTCCGCGGTGCTCCTGGCGCCGAAACCCGATCCGATCTTGTGCTGTGGAGTCGTCATGGCTCCGACGCTACGAGCTGGAGCGCGCTCCAGGTCAAACTCAGTTCGGGCGGTAGCCGGCCTTGCGGAGCGCGTCGGCCATCGCGCCGCCGCCGGCGTCGCCGCCGCGCTGGTTGCCGCGCTGGTTGCCACGGCGTTGCTGGCCGCCCTGACCCCGGCGCTGACCGTCCCGCTGGCCGCCGCCGCGCCGGTCGTCGGGCTGGGGCCGGCCGCGGCCGGTGGTGTCCTCCTCCAGCCGCAGGGTGAGCGAGATGCGCTTGCGCTGGGTGTCGACCTCCAGCACCTTCGCCCGCACGATGTCGCCGGACTTCACCACCTCGCGCGGGTCCTTCACGAAGTTGCGGGACAGCTGCGACACGTGCGCGAGTCCGTCGCAGTGCACGCCGATGTCGATGAACGCGCCGAACGCGGCCACGTTCGTGACCACCCCTTCGAGGACCATGCCCACCTTGAGGTCGGCCAGCGTGTGCACCGCGTCGTTGAACGCCGCCGTCCTGAACGCCGGCCGCGGGTCGCGGCCCGGCTTGTCCAGCTCGGCGAGGATGTCGGTGACCGTGGGCAGCCCGAACGTCTCGTCGACGAACTGCTGCGGCGACAGCGACTTCAACACCTTCGTGTTGCCGATCAGCTCGTCGAGCGAACGCCCGCTGGACGACACGATCCGGCGCACCACCGGATAGGCCTCGGGGTGCACCGACGACGAGTCCAGCGGGTCGTCGCCGCCGGGGATGCGCAGGAAGCCGGCGCACTGCTCGAACGCCTTCGGCCCGAGCTTCGGCACGTCCTTGAGCGTGGAGCGCGCCCGGAACGGCCCGTTGGCGTCCCGGTGGGCCACGATGTTCGCCGCCAGCGCGGAGCCGATGCCCGACACCCTGGTCAGCAGCGGCACGGACGCGGTGTTGAGGTCGACGCCGACGCCGTTCACGCAGTCCTCGACCACCGCGTCGAGCGAGCGGGACAGCTTGGACTCGGAGATGTCGTGCTGGTACTGCCCGACGCCGATCGACTTCGGGTCGATCTTCACCAGCTCCGCGAGCGGGTCCTGCAGGCGGCGTGCGATCGACACCGCGCCGCGCAGCGACACGTCCAGGTTCGGCAGCTCCTGGGAGGCGTAGGCCGACGCCGAGTACACCGACGCGCCCGCCTCGGACACCATGACCTTGGTCAGCTTCAGTTCCGGCGCCTTCGCCAGCAGCTCGGCGACGAGCTTGTCGGTCTCCCGCGACGCGGTGCCGTTGCCGATCGCGACGAGGTCGACGTCGTGTGCCTTCGCCAGCTGGTGCAGCTTCACCAGCGACTCGTCCCAGCGCCGGGCCGGGGCGTGCGGGTAGATCGTGTCGGTGGCGACGACCTTGCCGGTGGCGTCGACGATCGCGACCTTCACCCCGGTACGCAGGCCCGGGTCCAGGCCCATGGTGGCGCGGGTCCCGGCGGGCGCGGCGAGCAGCAGGTCGCGCAGGTTCGCGGCGAACACCCGGACCGCCTCGTCCTCGGCCGCCTGGCGCAGCCGGGTGCGCAGGTCGATGCCCAGGTGGACGAGGATGCGGGTGCGCCAGGCCCAGCGGACGGTGTCGCCGAGCCACTTGTCGGCCGGGCGGCCCTGGTCGTCGATGCCGAACCGGGACGCGATGGCCGCCTCGTAGTCGGTCGGGCCGGGCGGCTGCTCGTCGGGGTGCGGGTCGAGCGTCAGCTCCAGCATCTCCTCCTTCTCGCCGCGGAACATCGCGAGGATCCGGTGGGAGGGGAGCTTGGTGAACGGCTCGGAGAAGTCGAAGTAGTCGGCGAACTTCGCGCCGGCCTCCTGCTTGCCGTCGCGGACCTTGGCCACCAGCCGGCCCTGGCCCCACATGCGCTCCCGCAGCGAGCCGATCAGGTCGGCGTCCTCGCCGAACCGCTCGACCAGGATCGACCGGGCGCCGTCGAGCGCGGCCTGCGCGTCGGCGACGCCCTTCTCCGGGTCGACGAACACGCTCGCCGCGGTCTGCGGGTCGGTGGTCGGGTCGCCGAGCAGGCCGTCGGCGAGCGGCTCGAGGCCGGCCTCGCGGGCGATCTGCGCCTTGGTGCGCCGCTTGGGCTTGTAGGGCAGGTAGATGTCCTCGAGGCGGGCCTTGGAGTCGGCGGCGGTGATCTGCGCGGTCAGCTCGTCGGTGAGCTTGCCCTGGCTCTTGATCGACTCGAGCACGGCGACGCGGCGCTCCTCGAGCTCGCGCAGGTAACGCAGGCGTTCCTCGAGCGTGCGGAGCTGGGCGTCGTCGAGCGCGCCGGTGACCTCCTTGCGGTACCGGGCGATGAACGGGACGGTCGACCCGCCGTCGAGCAGCTCCACGGCCGAGCGCACCTGGCGTTCGGCCACGTCGAGCTCCTCGGCGATACGCAGGAACACGGAGGGCGGAGTGGCAGTCACGGTCACGAGGGGCATTGTGCCGCGTCACAGGGACAGCCGGAGTTTCGGCGTGGCTACTGACGGGTAGCCACAGCGCACGGTCCAGGAGGTGCGCCATGGGTGTCAGTGAGGAAGAGGCCAGGGCGGTTGCCGAGGAGGCGCGGGAGGCCGGGTGGTCGAAGCCGTCGTTCGCCAAGGAGATGTTCCTGGGGCGGTTCCGGCTCGATCTGATCCACCCGCACCCGACGCCGGAGCCGGAGGTCGAGGAGCGGGCGCGGGCCTTCCTGGCCGACCTGCGCGAGGCCTGCGTGGGGATGGACGGCCGGGTGATCGAGCGGGAGGACCGGATCCCGGCGGACTGGGTGGGACGGCTGGTCGAGCTCGGGTGCTTCGGGATCAAGATTCCGGCCGAGTACGGCGGGCTCGGGCTCTCCCAGACCGCGTACGACCGGGCGCTGATGCTCGTCGGCAGCGTGCACCCGAGCCTCGGCGCGCTGTTGTCCGCGCACCAGTCCATCGGCGTGCCCGAGCCGCTCAAGCTCGCCGGCAGCGAGGAGCAGAAGCGTGCGTTCCTGCCCCGCTGCGCGCGCGGCGCGATCTCCGCGTTCCTGCTCACCGAACCCGACGTCGGCTCCGACCCCGCGCGCCTGGCCGCCACCGCGACCCCGGACGGTGACGACTACCTCCTTGACGGGGTGAAGCTGTGGACCACGAACGGGGTCGTGGCCGAGTTGCTCGTGGTGATGGCCCGCGCGCCGGGCGGCATCTCGGCGTTCGTGGTCGAGGCCGACACGCCGGGGATCACCGTCGAGCGGCGCAACACGTTCATGGGCCTGCGCGGCCTCGAGAACGGCGTCACCCGGCTGCACCAGGTGCGGGTGCCGAAGGCCAACCTCGTCGGCCGCGAGGGCGACGGGCTGCGGATCGCGCTGACCACGCTGAACGCCGGCCGGCTGGCCATCCCCGCGCTGTGCACGGCCGGCGCGAAGTGGGCGCTCAAGATCGCCCGCGAGTGGTCGGCCGAGCGGGTGCAGTGGGGCCGGCCGGTCGGCCGGCACGCCGCCGTGGCGAACAAGGTCTCCTACCTCGCCGCGACCACGTTCGCGCTGGAGTCCGTGCTGGAGCTGTCCGCCCAGCTCGAGGACGAGGGCGCCAAGGACATCCGGATCGAGGCGGCGCTGGCGAAGCTGTGGGCCAGCGAGATGGCCTGCGTGGTCGCCGACGAGCTGGTGCAGATCCGCGGCGGCCGCGGCTACGAGACGGCCGAGTCGCTGGCCGCCCGCGGCGAACGTGCCGTGCCCACCGAGCAGCTGGTCCGCGACCTGCGGATCAACCGGATCTTCGAGGGCTCCAGCGAGATCATGCGGCTGCTGGTCGCGCGCGAGGCCGTCGACGCGCACCTCGCCGCCGCCGGCGACCTCGCCGACCCGAAGGCCGACGCCGGCCGCAAGGCCCGGGCCGCGGCGAAGGCGAGCGGGTTCTACGCGAAGTGGCTGCCGCAGCTCGTCACCGGCAAGGGCCAGTTGCCGACCTCGTACCGCGAGTTCGGCCCGCTCGCGCCGCACCTGCGGTACGTGGAGCGGACCGCGCGCAAGCTCGCCCGTGCCACCTTCTACGGCATGGCCCGCTGGCAGGCCGCGCTGGAGCAGCGGCAGGGCTTCCTCGGCCGGATCGTCGACATCGGCGCCGAGCTCTTCGCGATGTCCGCCGCGTGCGTGCGGGCCGAGATGCTGGGCGACACGGCTCCCGAGCTGGCCGACGTGTTCTGCCGCCAGTCACGGCTGCGGGTCGAGCGGCTGTTCGACTCCCTGTGGTCGAACACCGACGACGCCGACCGCCGGCTCGCCGCCGCCACCCTCGACGGCCGGTACTCCTGGCTGGAGGCGGGGGTGCTGGACCAGAGCGAGGGGACCGGCCCGTGGATCGCGCCGTGGCAGCCGGGTGCGTCGAGTGAGCAGAACGTCGCTCGTCGCTATCTGTCATCACAGGATGCCTAGAGTCCGCCCAGAGTTCCGCTGATCGTGAACTGAGTTGCCGCTCACAGTTACTTGCAGTTAGCTTCCTGGCTGGAATGATTGCGGCCGTGAAACCAATCGGGTCCTCGGTCGAGTCCGTGACCGACGATGTCGTCGGTTTCCTGTCGCACCTGAAGAAGAGCGGCGAGGCCCAGATATTGGGTGTCGCCGCCGGGCTCGATCTGTCATTCTCCCAGCTGCGTGCCCTGTTCGTGCTCGCCGACTGCCAGGGGGAACTGGCCGTCCACGAGCTCGCCGAGTGTCTCGCGCTGTCAATGGCGACCGCCGGGCGTGCCGTGCAGGCGCTGACCCGGGCCGAGATGGTCACGCGCCGGGAGGACGACCACGACCGCCGGGTCAAGCGGGTCCGCCTGTCCGAGCACGGCCGCGCGTTCGTGGCCGGCTGTGTGCAGGCGCACCGCGCGGCCGTCCGCGAGTGTGTCGAGTCGCTCAACGCCGACGAGCGGGAGCGGCTCTCCGCGGCGCTGGCGCCGATTCTCGCTCGGGGGAACCACAACGCAGCCACGACCGGCTGCCTGTAGATGCCAAGCAAGGGGATAAGGCTTTGATGGAACCACTACCTCCGACTCCCGCCGCGGGGGCGGCGCGGCCGGAGGACCTGAAGCTCGACCGGCGGGTCCTGATGATCGGCTCGGTCGTCATCCTGGGCGCGATCATGGCGATGCTCGACATCACCGTGGTCAACGTCGCGCTCGACCACCTCATCGTCGAGTTCAACACCACCCTGGACCAGATGCAGTGGGTCGCCACGGGCTACACCCTGGCGCTCGCCACCGTGATCCCGCTGTCCGGCTGGGCCGCCGACCGGTTCGGCACCAAGCGGATCTACCTGGCCGCGGTGTTCCTGTTCATGCTCGGCTCGGCCGCCGCGGGCACCGCGTGGTCGGCGGAGTCGCTGATCCTGTTCCGGGTCCTGCAGGGCCTCGGCGGCGGCATGCTGATGCCGCTCGGCATGACGATCCTGACCAAGGCGGCGGGCCCCGAGCGGGTCGGCCGGGTGATGGCCGTGCTCGGCGTGCCGATGTTGCTCGGCCCGATCGTCGGCCCGATCCTCGGCGGCTGGCTCGTCGACGACGTGTCGTGGCGCTGGATCTTCTTCGTGAACGTGCCGATCGGCCTGATCACGATGGCCCTGGGCGCCAAGATCCTGGAGCCGGACGAGCCGCGGCCGACCGAGAAGCTCGACGTGGTCGGCCTGGTGCTGCTGTCCCCGGGGCTGGCCGCGCTGATCTACGGCCTCGCGCAGGTTCCCTCGCACGAGGGCTTCGGCCACCCGGAGGTGTACGTCCCGGCGATCATCGGCGCGATCCTGGTGGCGACGTTCATCTGGCACGCCGCCCGGACCTCGAACGCGCTGATCGACCTGAAGCTGTTCCGGGACCGGGGCTTCTCAGTCGCGATGGTGACCATGGTGCTGTTCACCGTGGCCTTCTTCGGCGCGATGCTGCTGTTCCCGCTGTACTTCCAGCAGGTGCGGGCCGAGGGCGCGCTGAACGCCGGTCTGCTGATCGCCCCGCAGGGCATCGGCGCGATGATCATGATGCCGCTCGCCGGGATGCTGGTGGACCGCGGCTACGCGGCCCGCACGGCGCAGCTGGGCATCCTGATCATCGTCGGCTCGATGTTCGTGTTCACCCAGCTGGCGGCCGACACCTCCTACTGGACGATCGGGGTCGCGCTGTTCGTGATGGGCCTCGGCATGGGCATGTCGATGATGCCGATCATGTCGATCGCGCTGAAGACGCTGCGTCCCCAGGACGTGGCGCGGGCGTCGACCAGCCTGAACATCATCCAGCAGGTGGCCGCGTCGATCGGTACCG
>DATABL010000183.1:0-12093 GCA_036259595.1 Actinophytocola sp. | reverse complement strand
CCCCCGCGAGCCCGTAGCCGGGCGCGACGATGACCCGGCGGGCGTAGGCGAGCAGGATCGCGATGTCGGCCGCGCCGGCCGAGCGGACCGGGCGGTTGGACTCGGTGGTGCTGCCCAGCGTCGATCCGCCGGCGAACGCGCCGAACAGGATGTTCACCAGCGACCGGCCCATGGCGTCGGCCATCATCTTGGTCAGCAGGGTGCCGGACGCGCCGACCAGCGTGCCGGCGACGATCAGCAGCGTGTTGGACAGCACGTAGCCGCTGGCCGCGACGGTGATCCCGCTGAACGCGTTGAGCAGGGAGATCACGATCGGCACGTCGGCGCCGCCGACCGGGAGCACGAGCAGCAGCCCGAGCCCGAGTGTCACGACGGTGAGGATCACCGCACCCAGCACCGAGGAGTCGAGCGCGACCCAGGTCCCGGCGGCGAGCGAGCCGGCGACCACGGCCGTGGCGACCCAGCGCATGCCGGGGAAGAGCATCGGCCGCCCGGTGACGATCTCCTGCAGCTTGGCGAAGGTGAGCACCGAACCGGAGAAGGTGACCGATCCGATGAGGACGGTGAACGCGAGCACCGCCAGGTGCACCAGCCCGCCGCCGGTCCCCTCGGCCAGCTCCAGCAGCGCCACCAGCGCGCCCGCGGCGCCGCCGACCCCGTTGAACAGGGCGACCATCTGCGGCATCGCGGTCATCGCGACCCGCCGCGCGGCGACGACGCCGATCGCGCCGCCGACCGCGATGGCCAGCAGGATCCACACCAGCCGGTCGGGCCGCTCGGCGGCGAACACCACGAGCACCGCGACGAGCGCGCCGGCGGCGCCGATCACGTTGCCCAGCCGGGCGCGTTTCGGCGAGGACAGGCCCTTGAGGGCGATGATGAAGCAGACGGCGGCGACCAGGTACAGCAGCGCGGTCCAGTCGTCGTTCACGCGCGGGGCTCCTTCTCCTTGCGGGAGCGGAACATCTGCAGCATCCGGTCGGTCACCACGAAACCGCCGACCAGGTTGATCGTGGCGAGCACGATCGCGACCAGCTCCAGCACGAACAGGGCGGTCGAGTCGGTGTGCGCGGCGACCGCGATCGTGCCGACCAGGACGATGCCGCTGATCGCGTTGGAACCGGACATCAGCGGGGTGTGCAGGGTCGAGGACACCTTGGAGATGACCTCGTAGCCGACGAAGACCGCCAGCACGAAGACGGTGAGCAGCGCGATTCCGTCCATCTAGGACTCCTCTCCGAGCAGCTCGCGGGTGGGGGCGTGCCGGACCTCGCCGGCGTGCGTGACGCAGGCGCCGGCGACGACCTCGTCGTCGAAGTCCGGCACGATCGCGCCGTCGGAGTGGTCGTCGGAGTTGTCACCGGACTTGTCACCGGAGTGCAGGAGCAGCAGCAGGTTCACCACGTTGGTGGCGTAGAGCTGGCTGGCCTGCGCGGCGAGCTGGCTCGGCACGTTCTGCCCGCCCCACACCGAGACCTCGCCGATCGTGACCTCCTCGCCCGGCTTGGCCCCCTCGACGTTGCCACCCGACTCGGCCGCGAGGTCCACCACGACCGAGCCCGGCCGCATCGCCGCGACCATCTCCGAGGTGACCAGCAGCGGCGCGGCACGACCCGGCACCGCGGCGGTGGTGATCAGCACGTCGGCGTCGGCGACGTGCGGGGCGAGCAGTTCGCGCTGCAGCCGGGAGCGTTCCTCGGTCATCTCCCGCGCGTACCCGCCGGATCCCTCCAGCGTCGGCAGCTCCAGCTCCACGAACTCCGCCCCGAGGCTGCGCACCTCCTCGGCCGACGCGGCCCGCACGTCGTAGGCCCGGACGACGGCGCCGAGCCGCCGTGCGGTCGCGATCGCCTGCAGCCCGGCGACGCCCGCGCCGAGCACCAGCACCTTCGCGGGCGGGATCGTGCCCGAGGCCGTCATCGACAGCGGGAAGAACCGCGCTAGCCGCTCGGCCGCGACCAGCACCGCCCGGTACCCGGCGACGAACGCCTGCGAGGACAGCGCGTCCATCGACTGCGCCCGGGAGATGCGCGGGACGAGCTCCATCGCGAGCGCGGTGTGCCCGGCGTCGCGCAGCGCCCGGACCAGCTCGAGCTCCTGCGCGGCGGGGAGGAAGGAGATGGTGACCGCGTTCGGCGCGAGGTCCCGCACCCGCCCCGCGGCCAGCGGCTGGACCGACAGCACCACCCCGGCCCCGTCGAGCGCCCCGGCGTCGACCTCGGCGCCGGCGTCTCGGTAGGCGTCGTCGCTGATCCCCGCGCCCGCGCCGGCTCCCGGCTCGACCACGACTCGCAGGCCAACCTCGATGAGGCGGGACACCAGACCGGGCACGAGCGCGACCCGCCGCTCGCCCGGTCGGGTCTCGCCGACCACGGCGATCTTCACCGAATCACCATAACGGCTACCGCCGGAAAGTCACGCCTTCCGAAATCGTCACATTCCGCGACCGGCTCACCGGGACCGTGTCGGCGAGGAAGTCCTCGATCTTGTGGACCAGGGCGGCGAAGCGGATCGAGACGAACAGGTCGAAGGCGTGGTGGGCGCCGGGGAGCTCCAGGTAGGTGACCCGGCTCGTCGAGGTCTCGCGGAGGCGGGTGGCCAGGTCGCGGGCCTGGGCGACCGGCACCAGGGAGTCCCGGTCGCCGTGGGCGAGGAGGATCGGGGGTGCGTCGGGGCGGAGGTGGTCGAAGGGGGAGGAGTCCTCGACGTCGCCGTAGTAGTGGCCGTAGAAGCCGTACAGGGACACCGCCGCGTCGACCGACGTGTCGGCGTCCTCGAAGCCGGGCTGGTAGCGCGGGTCGCCGGGCGTCAGGGCGCACAGCGTGGCCAGGTGGCCGCCCGCGGAGGAGCCGGCGACGACCACGGGGCCCTGGGCGACGCCCTGCTCGCGGGCCCAGGCGATGACCTTCTTCGCGTCCGCCAGGTGGTCCGGGAAGGTCGCCCGCGGCCGGAGGCGGTAGTTGGCGCTCACGCAGGTCCAGCCGCGGGACGCGAGGCGGTACAGCAGCAGCCTGGCCTCGCGGTTCTTGCGGCCGCTGAAGTAACCGCCGCCGTGGAAGTACACGAGCGTCCGGCCGGTCGGGTTCGCCGGGCGGTAGACGTCCAGCAGGTTGCGGCGGCCGTGGGGGCCGTAGCGGAGGTTCCGCACGCGGGTCACGCCTCGGCGGCGGACGGCGAACGGGGCGAACAGGATCCGCGCCCACGGCAGGTCCCGAGCACCGGACGCCAGCGCGCGGCGGACCACCGCGGCGAGGCCGACCACGGTGACCGCCGCGGCGCCGACGGCGGCCCAGCCGACGGGGCCGCGGATGCCGCCCTCGGCGAACGTCTGCGCCGTGGCCCCCGCGAGCAGGTACCCGACCAGGAACGGCACCTGGGAGACCAGCACCCCGAGGCGGTACGTCACCGGCCACAGGAACCGCGGTCGGGCCGGCGCCACCAGCGCGCAGTACGTGCCCGCCGCGACGATGCCGACGGTGATCAGATATCCGAACGGGATGGCCATGGGCCCAGCATCGCGCGCGTGCCCGCCGGCACGCATCGGTCCGCGGTCGCCGGCGGGTTCGACTTTGGTCGGTAGCGTGGCGACGTGACTCCCTACGTGATCGCCGACGTGTTCGCCGACGAGGCCCTGCTGGGCAACCCGGTCGCGGTGTTCCTGGACGCCGACGGCATCCCGGGCGAGCGCATGCAGCGCATCGCCCGGGAGATGAACCTCTCGGAGACCACGTTCGTGCTGCGGCCGGAGCAGGGCGGGGACGCGCGGGTGCGGATCTTCACGACCGTCAACGAGTTGCCGTTCGCGGGGCATCCGACGTTGGGCACGGCGATCGTGCTCGCGGCCGGCTCGGACGCCGACGGGCTGGTGCTGGAGACCGGGTTGGGGCCGGTGCCGTTCCGGTTCGAGCGGGACGGCGGTGCGGTGCGGGCGGCGACCATGCGGCAGCCGATCCCGACCTGGGAGCCCTACGCCGAGGCCGACCGGCTGCTGGCCGCGCTCGGGGTCGCCGAGTCGACCACGCCGGTCGTGGCGTACCGGAACGGGCCGCGGCACGTCTACGTCGGGCTGCCGGACGTCGCCGCGCTCTCGGCGCTGCGGCCGGACCAGCGGGCCCTCGCCGAGCTGGAGGACATCGGCGCGAACTGCTTCGCCGGCTCCGGCACCACCTGGCGGCTGCGGATGTTCGCCCCCGCCTACGGGGTCGCCGAGGACCCGGCCACCGGGTCGGCCGCGGGACCGCTCGCGCTGCACCTCGCCCGGCACGGGATCGTGCCCTACGGGACCCGGGTCGAGATCGGGCAGGGCGTGGAGATCGGGCGGCCGTCGACCATGTACGCGCAGGTCACGGGGTCGGACGCCGGGGTCGAGCGGATCGAGGTGTCGGGCTCGGCGGTCGTCGTAGCGCGGGGAGAGTTCCTCGCCGCCGGGAACGGGTGAACCGGAGCCGGGGCGGCGCCCGTATCTGCTGGTGTGACCCGACTACTCGCCTCGTGCCTCGCCGTGGTGTCGGTCCTGCTCGCCGGGTGTGCCGGTGAGCTGAGTGCGGAGGACCTGCGGGCCGCCGAGGCGTACGGGTCGTCGCACGAGCAGGACCGGCACGGTGCGGGCGCGCCGGCCACCACGACGTCGATGCCGTCGGAGTTCCACACCTGGCGGGAGCTCGCGGCGACCGTCGGCTGCACGGCGAAACTACAGGGGCGGGCGGCGGACTTCCGCCACGCGGCCTGTGTCAAGGACGGGTACACCATCGTGTTCCTCGACTTCGACACCGTGCGGGGGCAGCGCGACTGGCTGGAGTCCGGACTGCTGTACGGCGGCGTCTACCTGGTCGGCGACCGGTGGGTGCTGTCGGGCCGGTCGAGGGAGTACATGGAGAGCCTCCGCCCGGAGTTGGGCGGCAACATCGAGGAGGCCACCACCCACGGCGGCTCGTAAGAAGTCCGGTCACCGGGTTCGCGGTGCGGGAACACAGTCGCGCTGCCGCACGTCGATCTCGGTCACCCGCTGGCGCCGGGCGGCCAGCAGCAGCGCCGCCGCGCCGCCGGTGCCGAGCACGATGCTCGACGCCGTGCGGATCACGTCCAGCCGCACGGTGTCCCGTGCCTGCCCGGAGCCGAGTACGGTCCACAGCACGGTGACGACGACCGCGGCGAGAGCGAGCAGGCCGCCCGCCCAGACCGCGATCGTGGTGGTGGACAGCACCTGGTGCCCGTCCGCGCGCTTGTTGTCCATACCTCCGTCCGAGGGCAGCGGTCATGAGGTGAGTGCGATCGAGTGGCGACAGGGAGCGACCGTTCTGGGCGAGTTCACCGTCGAGCAGGACCACGGGCGGGTGACCGTGGTGCGCGACGGTGATCGGTACGCCGTCACACGCGTCGCGCCCGGGGACCTGGTGGCGCAGCGGCGGTTCCTGGCCGACGCCCGGCGCTGGGCCGGTCTGCCGGCGCACCCGCACCTCACCGCCTGCCGGTTCGTCCGCGCCACCGGCGACGAGCTGTTCGTGTTCACCGACCACGCGCCGGGCGGCTCGCTCGCCGACCGGATCCGCGACGGGAGCCTCTACGCCGGCGACGACCCCACCGGCACCGTGCTGCGGATCGCGGCCGAGACCGCGTGGGGGCTCGACGCCGCGCACGCGATGGGCGTGCCGCACCTCGGCGTCACGCCCGAGGTGGTGCTGTTCACCGCGGACGACACGGCCACGCTCACCGACCCGGGTGTCGCCCCGGCCGCGGCCGGAAGCGCGTACTCCGCGCCGGAGCAGGCCGGGGACCAGCCGGTCGGGCCCGCCGCGGACGTGTGGAGCTGGGCGGCCACCGTGCTGGAGATGTTCGCCGGCGAGCGGAGCCGGCCGGCCGACACCCTCGCCGACGCGGTGCTCGAACAGCTCGTGTCCCAGCGGCGCTGGCGGGTCGCCGTGCCGCCGGCGGTCGTCGAGCTGCTGCGGACGTGCCTGCGGTTCGACCCGGCGGAGCGCCCGGCGTCGCTCGGCGACGTGGCGGCCGCGCTGACCGACCGCCCGCCTCCGGCCCGCCCGTCCGTACTCGACACCACGCCCGGCGATCCGCGGGCCTGGCTGACGTTCGCCTACGAGACCGCCGGCCTCGACCCGCGGACGGCCGCGGTGTTCTGGCCGGGCGACCGCGCCCAGGAGGAGGTGCGCGCGTTCGCGGTGGCACGGCGGGTGCTCGACCAGGCCGGCACGGTGTGGGCGCGGGCCAGGCTGCGTGCCGACGCCGGCCGGGCCGCGCTGCGCCACGGCGACACCGGCACCGGAGTGGCGAACCTGCGGGTCTGCGCCGACCTGCTCACCGACCGCGCCGACGCGGACTCCCGGCTGCTGCTGGCGACCGTGCTCACCGACCTGGCCGCGCACGACGACCCGGTGGGGACGCACGACCGGGCGGTCGCGGTGGCCGAGGAGCTGACCGGCCACCCCGAGGTGCTCGGCGCCGCCCTGCTGGCCAAGGCCGGCGCGCTCGGCGACCCGGACCTGTACGCCAAGGCGCTGGCCGCCTACGAATGGGCCGGCGACCCGGCCGGCGTGGCGCGGTCGAGGGTGGCCAAGGCGAAGGCGCTGGACCTGGCGGGCGCGCCCGACCTCGCCGACCGGCTGCTGGCCGGACTCCAGCCGGACGATCCCGTGCTGGCCGGGCGGATCGCGCTCGACCGCGCGTGCCTGGCGCGGCGGCCGCCGGCGACGGTCCTGGCCCACGCGCTGGCGGCGGTCGACCGGTTCGCCCCGCTGGTGCGCGAGCACGGCCGGCACGAGCTGGCCGGCGACCTCGGGCGGGCGTGGTCGCTGGTCGGGCGGGCGCACGCGAGCCTTGGCCGGCCCCGTCCCGCGCTGGACGCTTACCGCGCGGCGCGGGTCATGCTGGCGGCGGCCGTGGTGCGGGACGGGCGGACCGACCTCGCCGGCGACCTGGCCACCGCGCACGACCACGAGGCGACGCTGACCCGCGAGCTGGCCGGCCCGCGGGCCGGCGCGGAGGTGGCGCGCCGCGCGGTGGAGCTGTGGCAACGCCTCGACGAGCGGGGGGCGTGGCTGGCGGAGCTGGGGACCGCGCGGGAGCGGTACGGAACCGCGCTGATGGAGGCCGGCGACCCGGCCGGGGCGCGCGAGCAGTTCGACGCGGTGCTGCGGCTGGTTCCGGAGACCGGCCCGTCGACCCGGTGGCGCGCGCTGGCCGCGATGGCGCACCGCCAGCACGGCGTGCTGCTGCGCCGGGCCGGCGACCCGGTGGGTGCGTGCGGCCGCTACCAGCACGCGCTGTACCTGCTGGCCGACGCGGACGACCCGGGCTTCACGCGGGTGCTCGTGCTGGAGAGCCTGAGCGCCGCGCTCGGCGACGCGGGGCACCTGGACGAGTCGGTGCAGGTGCTGCGGCAGTCGTCGGAGGAGCTGGCCATGCTCGTCACGACCGGGGTGCGGGGCGAGGCGGACCTGGCGGACTCGACGCGACGGCTGGCCAACGCGCTGCTGGAGCTCGGCGACTTCCCGGCCGCGCGGGAGACCGCGGTCGCCGGGCTGGAGCACTACGGGCGGCTGATCGCCGGCGGGCGCGACGACCTGGTGGTGCCGGCCGCCCGGCTGCGGGCCTCCTACGGCTACGTCTGCCACCGGTTGTCCGAGGTGGAGGAAGCGGTGGCCGCGATCGCCGACGCCCGGGCGGTGCTCGGCACCGACCCGGTGGTGGCCCGCGGGCTCGACGCGCAGCTGGCGGTGCTGCGCGCGGTGGCCGCGCTGCGCCCGGCGGACCTGGACGGGTGGTTCGCCGAGCAGCGCACGGCGCTGTCGGCGGCGGCGACGCTGTCCCGGTCGGGGCGGACGCGGGAGGCGTCCCGGCAGGGGGAGGAGATCGTCGGCAGCCTGGGGTGGCTGACCCGGACGCGGCCGACCGAGCAGGGGTACGCGCTGTGCGGGCAGGCCGGCGTGCACCTGGGCATGTGGGCGCTGCACGCGCGGCGCAACGGGGCCGCGCGGCACGGGTTCGCGGTGGCCGCGGACTGCTTCGGCACGCTGGTGGACAACGGGCTGCACCAGTACGTCGAGGACTGGGCGCGGGCCTACGTGGGCACCGCGTCCCTGCTGACCGTCCTCGGCGACGACGGCGGCGCCGACGACGTGGTCGCCGAGCTGCTGGCGACCATGGCGGACGTCGACCGCGCGGCGGTGCCCGAGTGGCGCAGGCGGGCCGGCCGGGTGATGGCGGAGATGCGGTCAAACCGCGGTTAGGGCGTCGTCCAGGTCGGCGAGCAGACGGGTCTTCGACTTGGCGCCGACGATCGTGCGGATCGGTTCGCCGCCGCGGAAGAGGATCATCGTGGGCAGGGCGAGCACGTGGTGGTCGCGCGCGGTGGCCGGGTTCTCGTCGGCGTTGATCACGCGGACGGCCAGCTCGCCGGCCCGTTCCCGCTCGATCTCGGCGAGCACGGTCGCGAGCATCCGGCACGACGGGCACCACGTCGCCCAGAACTCGACCAGCACGGGCGTGTCGTGCCGGCGGACGTCGCGGTCGAAGGTGTCGTCGGTGACGGCGGTGGGCATGGCGGCTCCTCAGGGGTTGACGACGCACGGGTCGACGAACCCGTCGCGGCGGGTGACGGCGTCGGCGAGCTTGCCGGCGAGCTCGGTGCGGACCGCGGCGAGCCGGTCGAGGCAGGCGTCGACCTCGGCGAGCTTGCGCCGGTAGACCTCGATGGAGTCCACACAGGAGTCCCCGGTGTCGTGCCCGGCGCGCAGGCACTCGACGAACGGACGGGTGTCCTCGAGGGACAGTCCGACCGTGCGCAGCGCCTGGATCTCGGCCACCAGGCGCAGGTCGTGCTCGTCGTAGGCGCGGTAGCCGTTCGCCGACCGCGCCGCGGGGAGCAGCCCCTGCGCCTCGTAGAACCGCAACGCCCGGGTGGTGGTGCCGGCTCGCCTGGCGAGCTCCCCGATTCGCATGCGGCCGAGCGTAGACATTGACGCCGACGTCAAGGCAAGCTCGGCCGACGCCCCGGTCGACGCAGCTCGAGCGGCAGCAGCGCCATCCGGGCGAGCACGAGCGCCACCCCGAGCACGACGACCGCTACCGACAACTGCCCGACGTCCGGCATGAACAGCAGGACGTGCCGCAGCGTCAGGTCGAACGAGCCGGGCAGCCACCGGCCGACGCCCAGGGCGGCGACCGCGCCGAGCACGATCCAGCCGACCGCGGCGAGCCACGGGCGTCCCGGCCGCGGCACGAGCGGGCGCCGGATGCTCCAGCCGAGCCCGCCGGCCAGCACCAGGACCAGCGTGCCCATCCCGACCAGCAGCCACGTCCGGGTCGACGAGTCCGCCGGCGGGTCGGGCCTGCCGCCGAGCGCGATCGTCAGCGCGCCGAACGCGGCCGCGTTGAGCTGCTCGTCGGCGAGCGGGGACCACACGTTCTGCTGCACGGCGACCGCCCAGCCGGTGTCCGGCGCGGTGATCAGCACCGTGTGGTAACCGGGGGACGCGCCGGCGTGCCACACGATCCGGGTGTCGACCGTGTCGAGCGTGCCCACCCGCCAGCCGAGCCCGTAGTGTCCGCCGGCGGCTCGTGGCCCGCCGCGCTGGATGTCCCGGACCGTCCGCTCCGACAGCACCTGGCGTCCGTGGAAGCGGCCGGCGTCGGTGTGCAGGATCGCGAGGTGCGCGAGGTCGGTGACGCTGCCGGCGAGGTAGCCGTAGGGCACCCCGGAGGTGTCGAACTCCGCGTCGCTGACCCGCACCGAGCCGAAGTGGTACTCGTGGCCCGGCGGCAGTTCCTCGGCCGCGTCCGCGTCGGCGATCGCGTCGGCCATGTCCAGTGGCCCGAACACCTCGCGGTCCAGGAACTCGGCGAACGTCAGCCCGGAGACCTCCTCGACCATCGCGCCGAGGATCTGGGCGTTGGCCGGGTTGTACTGGTGCCGCTCCCCCGGCGCGGCGTTCGGCGAGACGTCGGCGAGGCCCTCGACCCACCGCCGCAGCGCACCCGGTGCGTTGTCGCCGATGTCGGAGCGGGCATAGCCGTCGGCCGGCGCGAGCCCGCTGGTCTGTTCGAGCAGGTGCCGCACGGTGATCCGCGCCGCGTGTTCCTGGTCGGCGAGCCGGAACCACGGCAGGTGCTCGACCACCGGGTCGTCGAGCCCGACCGTGCCGGCGTCGACCAGCCGCAGGACCGCGGTCGCGGTGACCGGCTTCGCGACCGACCCGAACCCGACCGGGGTGCGCGTGGTCATCGGCCGGCCGAAGCCATCGGTACCCCAGGCACCGGAGGACACGATCCGGTCACGGTTGACCAACGCGTAGGACAGGCCGGGTGCGTGCACGGCCGCCATCCGCTCGACCAGGAACTCCTCCGGTCCTGCCGACTGCTGTGTGACCGGCGCCGGAAACGCCAGCAGGACAACGGACAACACGTGAGCGAACATCCCCACCTCCCCGTTCAATATGCTCATATTGGATCTAATATGGACATATTGTCAACCGTACGGCGATACTGTGCGGCGATGGCCACCGAGGAGTACCACGCACAACGCCGCCAGCAGGTCGCCGACGCGGTCGAGCGGCTCGTCGCCGCGCGCGGACTGGACGCCGTGACGGTGTCCCGGACCGCGGCGGAGGCGGGGGTGTCGGTCGGGCTGGTGCAGCACTACTTCGCCAGCAAGGACGACATGCTGCGCTTCGCGTACACGCGGGTCACCGAGCGCGCGATGGCGCGGGTGGAGGAGCGCGCACGGGAGCTCACGGAACACCGGAGCACGATCCGGCGGGTCGTGCGCGAGGGGCTGGTCGAGCGGCTGCCGCTGGACGAGGCGCGGCGCGCGGACTGGCGGGTGTCGTTCGCGTTCGCGGCGCGGGCGGTGGACCGGCCCGACCTCGCGGCGGTGCGCAACCGGACGGAGGCGGCGATCCGCGCGCGCGTGGCGGAGGTCATCGAGAACGGCAAGGAATGCGGCGAGGTGCCGGCGGACGCCGACGCCGAGGAGGGCGCGGCGGGGCTGATGGCGGTGGTCGACGGGCTCGGCCTGCACGCCTACCTCGAGGCGGTGCCGGAGTCGGTGGTACTCGGTCTGCTCGACCGG
Organism: Actinophytocola sp.; assembly: GCA_036259595.1. Classification (GTDB taxonomy): domain Bacteria; phylum Actinomycetota; class Actinomycetes; order Mycobacteriales; family Pseudonocardiaceae; genus Actinophytocola. The sequence goes on along the minus strand of DATABL010000183.1, from coordinate 1,013 downwards.
CACATCGCGGAGGTCTTCCCCGGCGAGTGCCACCAGTACGACTGAGAGGGCGGACCCGTCGCGGGCCCGCCCTCTCAGTCAGTTCCAGCTATGCGATCGTGTCGCCGTGATCTCAGGCGCGGCTGCGCCGGCGAACCACGACCATCAGCACCACACCGCCGGCGAGCAGCACGGCGCCGATGCCGATCGGAAGAGCGACGCTCGCACCGGTCTCGGCCAGCGCGACCGGCTCGACGTCGGTCGAGGTCTCGGCCACCGGCGGGGCCGCCTCGGACGACGTCGGCTCCTCGACCGGGGCCGACGGCTCGGTGGTGGGGGCCGGCTCGGACGGCTGCGGCTCCTCCGGCGGGGTGGTCGGCTGCACGCACGCCCCGACCTCGATCTTCGAGGAGAACGACCAGCCCTTCGTGCCCTCCGGGTCGTCCCACGCCTGCACGTCGAGCGTGAAGGTGTGGTCGACGGTGGCGTCGAGCTCGTTCCACTCCTGCTCGAAGTTCTCGCCGAACTCGGTCTCCACGAGCACCTTGTCGCCGTCGGTGACGGTGACGGTGTTCGTCTTCTTGTCGTTGTATGCCCTCAGCTCAACCTGCAGCGTGGTGACGCCCGCGTCGGTCGAGCACTCCGCCGAGAACTTCGGCGTGTGCGCGCTGGCCGTGCCGGCCATGCCGACGAGCGCGGCGGCGGTGACGGCGCTGACGCCGAACGCCCCCAGTGCGGCGCCGAACCGGCGGCGCGCGGTCGAGGTGTGTGCCATTAAAAGCCTCCGGCTGGAAGTTGTGTGAACCCCAAGCTGTTGATCGCTGGCGACGATCAACAACCCACGATGGAGTGACAGACTAGCCACCCTGCGCGTACAACTTTCACCGGGTACCTACACAGAGAACACGTTCGGATAAATCGGGCTCCCCCGATCGTGTGGCCCACTCGGTCCCCCTGTTTCGCTCCGTAGACACGGCAGCACAAAAACGGCCGGTCACGACCGTTGCGCCGGGGGTGAGCGCGTGGTCGTGACC
>DATABL010000182.1:0-11359 GCA_036259595.1 Actinophytocola sp. | reverse complement strand
CACCGAACCGGCTCATGAGGCCGGGCCACAGCATCCCCATCTCGAACGACAGGATCGTGCCGGACACCGCGCCGACCGCGAAGAGCACGCCCATCGCCCGCGCCCACGTGCGGGCGAGCGACTCGTAGGCCGGGTCCCCGGTGCGCAGACCGCGCCACTCCATGAACACCGTCAGCCCCGGCATCCCGACCCCGAAGCACGCGATGACGATGTGCCACCCGAGCGAGAACGCCATCTGCGTCCGTGCCGCTCCCAGATCCCCCGGCGTGGCCCCGTCGGCGAGCACCCCCAGCAACTCGTGCACGGACCCACCTCCTCGCGTCGGCGGACCTGTACCCGACCGCGGCGACACCTACACGTCATCCGCGAACTCGCGAGAAAGGCAAGGGGTGACAAGGAAGGACCCCGTAGTGCCGACAGGTCGGGGGTCCGCCGGCATTACGGGGTCAACCGGGTCATCGCGGCCATGCCCGCGGGCGTTACAGGACGCCGCGGGTGGCGAGGTTGCGGAACAGGTCGGCGGTGCCGAAGGTCCACGGCTCGCAGGTGTCGCTCGTGCGGACGCGGTTGACCAGGGAGCCCAGGCGCGGCGTGGCGACCGTGACGAGATCGTCCCGGTGGTGGGTGAAGCCCTGGCCGGGGGCGTCGCGGTCGTCGATCGGGGCGTACATGGTGCCCAGGTAGAGGACGGCGCCGTCGGGGTACTGGTGGGTGGGGTTGATCAGCTGGGCCACCAGGTCCTCCGGGTCGCGGCTGATCTCGCGCATGGAGGACGTGCCGTCGACGTGGTGGCCGTCGGTGCCGTCGACGGTCAGGGTGACGGTGGCGGTGCGGACGTCGGCCAGGTCGAAGCCGGGGTCGAAGAGGCGTAGGAACGGGCCGAGCGCGGCGGAGGCGTTGTTGTCCTTGGCTTTCGGGAGGAGCAGGGCGGAGCGGCCCTCGATGTCGCGGAGGTTCACGTCGTTGCCCAGGGTCGCGCCGACGACGCGGCCGGTGGACGACACGGCCAGGACCACTTCGGGTTCGGGGTTGTTCCAGTGCGAGTCGGGGTGGATGCCGGCGTCGGTGGCGGTGCCGACGGCGGCGAGCACGGGAGCCTTGGTGAAGATCTCGGCGTCGGGGCCGATGCCGACCTCCAGGTACTGGCTCCACACGCCGCGTTCCTCCAGCACGTGACGCACGGCGGCGGCCTCGGGGGAACCGGGACGCAGGTCGGCCAGCGTGCGGCCGTCGCCGAGCAGGGCGGTGATCTCGGCGCGGACGGCCGCGGCGGTGCTGGCGTCGCCCCGGGTGCGTTCCTCGATCACCCGCTCGAGCATGGAGACGGCGAACGTGACGCCCGCGGCCTTGACCACCTGGAGGTCGATGGGGGCGAGCAGCCAGGGGCGGGCCGGGTCGCGGTGCTCGACGGGGGTGTTGGCGAGCAGTGCGTCGAGGTCGCCGAGGTCGGGGCCGGTCGCCGCCCGGAGGGCGGTGGCGGGGTCGGCGGTCTCGCACAGGTCGCGGACCGTGGGGAAGGTCGCGGTGATGTCGTGGACGCCGTCGGGACGGACGGCGACGACGGACGGGCCGCCGAGGTCGGGGCGCCAGACGCGGCCGACGAGCGCGCCGGACGCGCCGTCCTCGGGCAGGGTCGCGGCCGCGGTGGGTGGGAAAGCGGACATGGTCACCATCCTGGTCGGTCGGGGGCGGTGGCCGACAGGGCGCGCTTCTCGGTGAAGCCGTCGTAACGTTCCACGGGACGAACCGCGCCGAGCGCGGAGAGTAGGAGCGTTTCCATGCGGATCCTGGTCACCGGCGGGGCGGGTGGGATCGCCACCCTGGTCCGGCCGCTACTGTCGCGTCCGGAGTGGACACTGCGGCTGGTGGACGTCGCCGAAGTGCCGGACACCGGCGACGGCGCCGAGCGGGTGCGGGCGTCGGTCACCGACCTGGACGCGATGGTCGACGCGTGCGCGGACGTGGACGCGGTCGTGCACCTCGGCGGGCTGGCCAGCGAGCGCCCGTGGCCGGAGATCCTGGAGACCAACATCCACGGCACCTACGTCGTGTTCGAGGCGGCGCGGCGGGCGGGCGTGCCGCGGGTGGTGTTCGCGAGCAGCAACCACGCCGTCGGCTTCCACCCGCGGGACGGAAGCGAGGCGCCGGACGGGCTGTTCCCCCGCCCGGACACCTTCTACGGGGTGTCCAAGGTGGCCGGTGAGGCGCTCGGCAGCCTGTACCACGACCGGTACGGGCTCGACGTGGTGTGCCTGCGGATCGGCGGCTGCTTCGCCGAGCCGCTGGAGTCGCGGATGCTGGAGAACTGGCTGTCCCCCGGCGACGCGGCCCGACTGCTGGTCGCCGCGCTCACCACACCGTCGCCCGGTTTCCGCGTGGTGTGGGGGATCTCGGCGAACACGAGGCGCTGGTGGAGCCTCGACGGCGCGCGGGCGTTGGGCTACGAGCCCCGCGACGACGCCGAGCCCTACGCGAAGGCGGTGCCACCGTCCGACCCCCGCTTCGAACGGTTCCTCGGCGGCGATTTCTGTTCCCCGGAGCTCGACGCGTGATCGGACTCGGCACGTCGGCCGGGCCGTCAGCGGACGCGGTACTTCTCGGCGGTGCCGGTGCGGAGGGTCATGCCGTGGCCGGGGGTCGACATCGAGGGGGTGACCGTGCCGCCCGCGGGGTCGAGGGTGCCGTCGAGGAAGGCGGACTCGATGCGGTCGTGGTCGGCGAACCACTCCAGGTGGCGGATGTTCGGGGTGGCGACGGCGGCGTGGGCGGAGACGTTCGGCGCGCAGTGCGCCGAGACCTCCAGGTTGTGCGCGGCGGCCAGCGCGGCGATCCGCGTCCACTCGGTCACGCCGCCGCAGCGGGTGACGTCGATCTGCACGCAGTCGACCGCTTCGGCGTCGACCATGCGGGTGAAGTAGGCCAGGTCGTAGCCGTACTCGCCGGCGGTGACGTCGGCCGCCGCCGCGGAGCGGACGCGGCGCAGGCCGGGCAGGTCGTCGCTGGAGACGGGTTCCTCGAACCAGTGCACGTCGGCGGCCGTGAGCAGGGAACCGACCCGGCACGCCTGGCCGACCGAGTAGGCGCCGTTCGCGTCGACGTACAGGGCCGCCGACGGGCCGATGACGTCGCGGGAGTGGCGCACCCGCGACAGGTCGCGCTCGACCTCGCTCCCCCACGACTCGCCGATCTTGATCTTCACTCGGGGGATGCCCTGGCCGTGTACCCAGCCGTCGAGTTGCTCGGTCAGCTCGGCCTGCGTGTAGGTGGTGAAGCCGCCGCTGGCGTACAGCGGCACCGACTCGTGCACCCGGCCGAGCAGCCGCGCCAGCGGGAGCCCCGACAGCCGCGCGGCGAGGTCCCACAGCGCGATGTCCACCGCCGACATCGCACAGGACACCAGGCCGGGCCGGCCGAGGTTGCGCACCCGCCGCTGCATCTCGACCCAGCGGGCCGGCACGTCGGCCGCGGGGCGGCCGGTCACCACGGGCGCGAGCACGTCGTCGACCACGTCCACGGCGGCATCGTCCACATAGGTCCAGCCCAGGCCGGTCTCGCCGGCCGCCTCGGCGTGCACCAGCACGAGCGTGGTCGCGTCCCAGCTCAGCGTGCCGTCGGCCTCGGGGCCGGCGGTGGGCACCCGGTACGCGGTCGCCGTCACCGACGACACGAGCGGGTCGTCAGCCATGTCCCTCCCCTCAGCGGCCCGGCAGGAACTCCTGCATCTTCGTCTTGGCGCCCTGCACCATCAGGTGCCACGCGTTCGGATCGCCCTTGACCACGGCCTCGGCCGCCGACTTCGCCTGCTCGAACGTGGCGTGCGGCGGGATCGGCGGCACCTCGGGGTCGCACCGGACGTCGAGCAGCACCGGCCGGTCCGCGGACAGCGCGCGGTCCCAGGCGGGCCCGATCTCGTCGGGGGTGTTCACCGAGATGGCCTCCAGGCCGAAACCCCTGGCCACGGCGGCGTAGTCGATGTCGGGGATGACCTGGGACTCCTCGAACTTGGGCGCGCCGCCCATCGCCCGCAGCTCCCAGGTGACCTGGTTGAGGTCGTTGTTGTGGAACACGCACACCACGCACCGCGGGTCCGACCACAGGTCCCGGTACTTGGCGATGGTCATCAGCTCGGCGAGGCCGTTCATCTGCATGGCGCCGTCGCCGACCAGTGCCACCACGGGGCGGTCGGGGTGGGCGAACTTGGCGCCGATCGCGTACGGCACGCCCGGCCCCATGGTCGCGAGAGTGCCGGACAGGGAGCCGCGCATCCGGCCGCGCATCTTCAGCAGCCGCGCGTACCAGTTGGTCGACGACCCGGAGTCGGCGGTGACGATCGCGTCCTCGGGAATGCGCGACGACAGCTCCCACACCACCCGCATCGGGTTCACCGGCTCGGCGTCGAGCATCGCCTGCCGCTCCATCGTCTCCCACCAGTCGGCGACGTTCTTCTCGATGGTCTCCCGCCAGGACCGGTCCTCCGTGCGGTGCAGCATCGGCAGCAACGCCCGCAGCGTGCGGGCGGCGTCGCCGACGAGGTTCACCTCGGTCGGGTACCGCATGCCGATCAGGCCGCCGTCGAGGTCGATCTGCACCCCGCGCGCCTGCCCGAACTCCGGCATGAACTGCGTGTAGGGGAAGTTCGAGCCGACGATGAGCAGGGTGTCGCAGTCGCGCATCAGCTCGTAGCTCGGCCGGGTGCCGAGCAGGCCGATCGCGCCGGTCACCCACGGCAGGTCGTCGGGGAGGACGTCCTTGCCGAGCAACGCCTTCGCGACGCCGGCGCCGGTCAGCTCGGCGACCTCGCCGACCTCGGCGGCGGCGCCGCGCGCGCCCTGGCCGACCAGGATCGCGACCTTCTCCCCCGCGTTGAGCACGTCGGCGGCGCGGCGCAGCTCGTCCTCGTCCGGCACGACCCGCGCGTTGACGTGGCTCGGCCGGCTCGACGGGACCTGCTTGAACGCGTGCTTCGGCGCCGTGTACTCCTCCTCCTGGAGGTCACCGGGGATGATCACCGCGGTCGGCGCGCGGGTGGCCTCGGCGGTGCGGATCGCGCGGTCCAGCGCGTTCGGCAGCTGCTCGGCGACGTTCACCTCGACCAGGTACTCGCTCGCGACGTCCTTGAACAGGCTCTGCAGGTCGACTTCCTGCTGGTAGTTGCCGCCCATCGCGCTGCGCGCGGTCTGGCCGACGATCGCCACCACCGGCACGTGGTCGAGCTTCGCGTCGTAGAGGCCGTTGAGCAGGTGGATCGCACCGGGTCCGGACGTGGCGAGGCAGACCCCCACCTGCCCGGAGAACTTCGCGTAGCCGACGGCCTGGAACGCGGCCATCTCCTCGTGCCGGGCCTGCACGAAGCGGGGCACGTTCCCGGTCTTGCCCAGCGACGCCAGGATCCCGTTGATGCCGTCACCCGCGTAGCCGAACACCTGCTCGACGCCCCAGTCGCGCAGCCGTGCGACCAGGTAGTCGCCAACGGTTTCAGGCATTTCCGCCTCCCCGAGTTTTCGTGTTGTGGTCACGTTGGGGACGAAAGGTTCTTTTCGTCACGGACTTGTGGCTGGGTTGCGTCACGTTCCCCTGAGGTGCGGTTGGGGAGGGCGCGGGTTGCGTCATGGCTGGTCCTTCGTCGGAGGTGGGTCACGGGGCCAGGCCGTGGCGGAGTGGGTCGCCTTCGGTGAACGGGTCCGCGCCCTTGCTGGACGGCAGGTCGATGAGTGCGAGGCCGACGTCCGGGCGGTAGCGGCGGCGCAGGTGCGCCGGCGACTCGGTGACCATCACCTCGAGCGTCGGGCGGACCGTGGCGTTCAGCAGGTGGCCGCCGCGGGTGGAGCCGTCGCGCAGGCCGAGCACGGCGTGTGCGTGCAGGGCGACCTTGTCCTCGTCGTCCCGGCCGATGTCGCCGATGAGTGACAGCACCTCGGCCTGCTCGTCGACCGGGAGGTGCAGGTACTCCTGCGCGGCGAGGTCGAAGAAGCCGAGGGTGGCGGTGCGGAACGCGCCGATGGCGGTGACGGACGCGGCGCGTACGTCGTGGTCGGCGGCGAACGCGGTCAGCTCCTCGGTCACCGAGTCCGCCTCCGCCAGCACCACCGCGAACACCCTCGGAGGTCCGTCGGTCAGCTTCGTGCACGCGGCCATGGCGGTCTCCTTCCTGAGGGGTCGGTTCAGGCGTGCCCGGTGCGGGTGCCGGGAAACCTGCGCCGGACACCGAACACACCGGCCAGCACGACGGGTGCGGCGGCGGCGAGCAGGGCGGCGGCGCGGGCCCGCCGGCTGGGTGGGGCGGGCCGCGCGGCCGGGTCGGGCTCGCGCAGTCCGGACGCGAGCAGTTCGGCGAGGTGCACCGGGCGCCGGCCCGGCTCGGCGTGCTCGATCTGGGTGCGGCAGCTGAAGCCGTCGGCCAGCACGAGCGTGTCCTCGTCGGCGTCCCGGACGGCGGGGAGCAGCTTGTCCTCCGCGCAGGCCATCGACACCTCGTAGTGCCCGCGTTCGAAGCCGAAGTTGCCGGCCAGCCCGCAGCACCCCGCGTCCAGCACGTCGACGTCGACGCCGCTGTCGGCGAGCAGCTCGCGTTCGGCGTCGAAGCCGAGGATCGCGTGCTGGTGGCAGTGCGGCTGGGCGAGGGCGGCGCGCTCGACCGCCGGCGGGCGCCAGTCGGGGGCGCGCCGGCGCAGCACCTCGGCGAGGGTGACGGTCTGCTTGGCGAGGCGGCGGGCGTCCTCGTCGCCGTGCAGCAGCTCGGGCAGGTCGGACCGGAACGCCGCTGCGCAGCTGGGTTCGAGCACCACGACCGGGGTGCCGGCGCGCAGTTGGGGGCGCAGCACGTCGAGCGTGCGGCGCAGCACGTGCTGGGCGACGCCGAGCTGGCCGGTGGAGATCCAGGTGAGGCCGCAGCACGCGGTGCGCGGGGGCAGCACGACCTCGAAGCCCGCGTCCTCCAGCACGTCGACCGCGGCACGGCCGATGGCGGGATGCAGGTTGTTGGTGAAGGTGTCCGGCCACAGCAGCACCTGGCCCCGGTCGCACCGCCCGCGCGGGCCCCGGCGGCGGAACCAGTCGGCGAACCGCTCGCCGGCGAACAGCGGCACCTCGCGCCGCCGGTCCACGCCGGCCGCGGCCTTCAGCACCCGGGCGAGGCCCGGCGCGTGGGTGAGGGCGTTGACCGCGCGGGGCGCGAGCGCCGCGAGCCGGGCCCAGACCGGCAGCCAGCCCATCGAGTAGTGCGGCAGCGGGCGCGGCCGGTTGGCGTAGTGGTGGTGCAGGAACTCGGCCTTGTAGGTGGCCATGTCGACGTTCACCGGGCAGTCGCTGCGACAGCCCTTGCACGACAGGCACAGGTCGAGCGCGTCGTGGACCTCCTTCGAGCGCCAGCCGTCGGTGATCACCTCGCCCTGGAGCATCTCGAACAGCAGCCGCGAGCGGCCGCGGGTGGAGTGCTCCTCCTCGCGGGTCGCGCGGTAGCTGGGGCACATCACGCCGCTCTCCTCGCCACGGCACTTGCCGATTCCGACGCAGCGGGCGGCGGCGGTGCTGAACCGGTGGTCGTCGTCGGGGAAGGCGAACCGGGTGTCGGGTTCGGCCGGGCGGTAGTCCACGCCCTGGCGCAGGTGCTCGTCGAGCCGGTCGGGGTGCACGACCTTGCCCGGGTTCATCCGGTTGTCCGGGTCGAACAGGGCCTTCAGCTCGCCGAACGCGGCGATGATGCTCGGTCCGTACATGATCGGCAGCAGCTCGCCGCGGGACTGGCCGTCGCCGTGCTCACCGGACAGCGAGCCGCCGTAGTCGATGACCAGGTGCGCGGCCTCGGTGACGAAGCGGCGGTAGGCGGCGATGCCGTCGGCGGTGGTGAGGTCGAACGGGATGCGGGTGTGCACGCAGCCCTGCCCGAAGTGCCCGTACAGCGAGGCAGAGCCGTAGCCGTACCGGTCGAGCAGGTCGCGGAAGTCGCGCAGGTAGTCGCCGAGCCGGTCGGGCGGCACCGCGGCGTCCTCCCAGCCCTCGTGGGTCTCCGGCCCGTTCGGCGGGTAGGCGGTCGCGCCGAGCCCGGCCTCCCGCGCCGCCCACATCTGCCGCTCCTCGTCCGGGTCGTGGACGAACGAGGCGCTCACCGAGTCGCCGAGGTCGTCGAGCAGCGCGCGGGCCTTCGCATCGGCGGCGTCCTGGTCGTCGCCGCCGAACTGGACCATCAGCCAGCCGGAGCCCTCCGGCAGGTGCTGGGCGGCCTGCTCGGCGAGCGCGCGGCTGTGCTCGAGGTCGATGAGCCGGTCGTCGAGCCCTTCGAGCGCGGTCGGCTCGTGGCGGTTGACGCGCGGCACGGCGTCGGCGGCGGCCGTCACGTCCGGGAAGCCGAGCACGACCAGGGTGTCCGCGCCCGGGCGGGGCACCAGGTCGAGCTCCGCGTGCAGCACGGTGACCAGCGTGCTCTCGCTGCCGACGAGGGCCTGGGCGACGTGGAAGTGGTTCTCGTCCAGCAGCGAGTCGAGGTTGTACCCGGACACGCGGCGCGGGATGTCCGGGTACTCGGTGCGGATGTCGGCGCGGTGCCGGTCGCGCAGCAGCCGCAGCCCCCGGTACAGCTCGGCCCGGCGCCCGCCCTGGGCGAGGATCGACCGGTACTCCTCGTCACCGGTCTCGCCGACCCACATGCGCAGTCCGTCGTAGGTGAGCACCTCCAGGCGCCGCACCGAGTCGACCATCTTGCCGTAGGCCTGCGCGGACGCGCCGCAGGAGTTGTTCCCGATCATCCCGCCGATCGTGCAGCTGACGTGGGTCGACGGCTTCGGCCCCACCATCAGCCCGTGCTCGGCGAGGTGGTCGTTGAGCTCGTCGAGCGCGATGCCGGGCTCGACCACGGCGGTGCGCCGCTCGGCGTCGACCGACACCACCCGGTGGCAGTACTTGCTCCAGTCGAGCACGACCGCGGTGTTGCAGCACTGCCCGGCGAGGCTGGTGCCGCCGCCGCGGGAGAGCACCGGCACCGCGTGGCGCCGGCACACCTCGATCGCGGTCACCGCGTCGTCGACGGTCCGGGGCGCGACCATGCCGATCGGGACCTGGCGGTAGTTCGAGGCGGCGGTGGAGTAGGCGGCCCGGGTGCCGGTGTCGAAGCGGACCTCGCCGCCGACCCTGGCCTGGAGGTCCCGCTCGAGCACCGTGTCCACAGCCGTGATGTTCACAGTGGTCCTCCCGCCTCGCCTGACGCGCCGCCGAGGGGCGGGTTTACCGTGTCCGGCACGGGAAAACCTGACAGTTCCGCAAGGTTTCGGCGGTCGGGGGTACGGCTATCCGGGAGCGACCCGGTCAGACAGGGAGGCTCATCATGCGCAGCCGCGCCCGGTTCGCCGGGCATGCCGTCCACCCCATGCTCATCGTCTTCCCGCTCGGCCTGTTCGTCACGGCCGTGGTGTTCGACGCCATCCATTTCCTGAGCGACTCGGCGAACTTCGCGGTGGCCGGCGCGTACACGACCGCGGCCGGTGTGCTCGGCGCCCTGCTCGCGGCGCTGTTCGGCTGGGTCGACTGGTTCTCCATCCCCGCGCGGACCAGGGCCAAGCGCCTCGGCCTGGTGCACGGGCTCGGCAACATGCTCGTGCTCGTGCTGTTCGCGCTGAGCTGGCTGCTGCGCCTGGACCGTGTGTCCTGGGAGCCGACCGTCACCTCGTTCGTGATCGCCCTCGCCGCGCTGGCGGTCTCCGGCGTGACCGCCTGGCAGGGCGGGGAGCTGGTGGAGCGGCTCGGCGTGAGCGTGGACGAGGACGCCGGCCTCGACGCCGACAGCTCGCTGAAGCGCAAGGTCTCCCGGCCGGTGCGCCCCGACGGAACGGGAGACGCTGTGCATGGCTGACCCGCTGGAGACGATCCAGGACGAGCTGGCCGCCGTGCTGCCCCGGGTCGACCGGGAACGGCTGGCGGCGTTCACCGACCGGCTCGCGGACGCGGGTCGGGTGTTCGTGGCCGGCGAGGGCCGCTCCGGTCTGATGGCCAGGGCGTTCGCCATGCGCCTGATGCACCTCGGCTCGACGGTGTTCGTCGTCGGCGAGACCATCACCCCCGCCGTCGAGCCCGGCGACACGCTGGTCGCGGTCTCGGGCTCCGGTGCCACCGCCGGCACGGTCCGGGTCGCCGAGCAGGCCCGCGACACCGGCGCGACGGTGCTCGCGGTCACCACCGATCCCGGCTCGCCGCTGGCCCGTGCGGCGGACACCGTGCTGGAGGTGCCGGCCGCGACCAAGCACCGGCGGGCCGGTGAGGCGAGCACGAACCAGCCGCTGTCGAGCCTGTTCGACCAGGCGACGCACCTGGTGCTGGACGCGGTCACGCTGGACCTGGCCACCCGGCGCGGCACCGACAACGCGGCGGCGCGGGCCGCGCACAGCAACGTGGAGTGAGCGGGCTGTCGTACCGTTCTCCCCGGCAGGAGGGAGCGGGATGGCCAGGCTGACTCGGGCACAGCAGCAGGAGCGCACGCGCGCGGCCGTGCTGACCGCCGCGCGGGCGGAGTTCGCCGAGCGCGGGTACGTCGAGGCGAAGATCGACCGGATCGCCGAGCGGGCCGAGCTGACCCGCGGCGCGGTGTACTCGAACTTCCCCAGCAAGCGCGCCCTCTACCTCGCGGTCCTGGTCGACCTGGTGGAGCGGGACGACGACGGCCCGGTCCCGGCCTCGGCACCGGAGCCGGCGGAGGCGCTCGGCGCGTTCGCCCGGGTCTGGCTGGAGCGGCTGCCGCTGACCGGCGGGCCACCCTCGGCCGGCCACCTGCGGCTGCGCTCGCTCGCCGGGCTGCTCGACGACGAGCCGGCCCGCTCGGCGCTGGCGCAGGTCGCCCGGCTGGAGGCGCTGCTGTTGGCGTTCGCGCTCGAAGCCCCCGGCACCAGGCGGGTGCGGCTGGCCGAGCTCGTGCTGACGTTGCTCGCCGGCTCGGGCCACCTGGCGGACACGGCGCCTGGGTTCGGCGACCCGTTCGACGTGGCGCGGGCGTGCGAGCAGCTGGTCGAGGTCGACGTCGCCGACGTCTGGGACCCGCCGCACCTGCCGTACGTCGTGCCGGCGGAGGCCTGCCGGGAGCGGTGGGAACCGCCGGCGGGGCTGGTGGAGCAGGTCCGCGGTGGGCCGGTCGCGTTCGAGGGCGACGGGGTCGTGGCGGTGCTCGGGACCAGCCGACTGGAAGCCGCGGAGGAGGCCGTCCGCGGCGCGCGGCCCGGGGACCAGGTGACGGTGGCCGTGGTGAGCGGGGACCCGGCCGAGACCGGGCGGCTGGTGCGGTTGCGGATCGCCGACACCACGCGGTGTCTGCGTCGCGTGTTCCCCCCGGACGCCCTGCCGCGGGTGCGGGTCGTGCTCGACGAGGACGGCCTGCTGGCCG
>DATABL010000181.1:0-13341 GCA_036259595.1 Actinophytocola sp. | reverse complement strand
GGCGGCGCGTCGCTCCAACGCGCCGCCCGGCTCCTCGCGCGTAGGCTCCTCGCGGGCCGCGGGACTGTCGGTGCTCGCCGGTAGAATGAGAATCGGGGGACCCCCACCCGTACGAATGGTCCTTTCGTACGGGCTTCGCTCGGTCGGGGGCTTGCTTCAGGGCAGGGCGGCGCGTAGGGCCGGGGCCAGGGAGCCGCGCTCCTCGGCCACCACGCCGTCCAGTTCCAGCCACTCGGCCATCACCTGCAGCTCGGCGGCCAGTTCGGCGGCCACCCGGGACGCCCGGGCCGCCGGCTCGGCGAACGCGCCGCGCACCCGCAGCACCCCCGCCGCCCGGTCGGTCTTCAGGTCGACCCGGGCCACCAGTTCGCCGTCCAGCAGGAACGGGAACACGTAGTACCCGTACACCCGCTTCGGCTCCGGTACGTAGATCTCGATCCGATAGTGGAAACCGAAGATCCGCTCCGTCCGCGCTCGCTCCCAGATCAGCGGGTCGAACGGCGCCAGCAACGCCCGCCCGGACACCCGGCGCGGCGCGGACGCGGCCACATGCCGGTACGCCGGCGCTCCCCACCCGGCCACCCGCACCTCCGTCAGCTCCCCCGCCTCCACCAGCTCGGCCACGGCCCGGCGGCTCGCCTCCGGCGGGCGGATCCGGTAGTAGTCGCGCAGGTCGGGCTCGGTCGCGATGCCGTGCGCGGTCGCCGCCCGCCTGGTCAGCTCGCGGATCGCGTCCTCGTCGGACACCCGGGCGCCGAGCACCTCCGGGGGCAGCACGCGCTCCGGCAGGTCGTACAGCCGCTGGAAACCGCGCCGCGCGCCCGTGGTCAGCTCCCCCACGGCGAACAGGTACTCGCACGCGTGCTTCACCGACGACCGGTTCCACCAGCCGCCGGCGGCCCGGCGGCCCTCGACCCCCAGCTCCCGCTCCAGCGGGCCGGCGCCGACCGGGCCCAGATCCTTGACGGCCGCGAGCACGTCGTCGAGCAGGCCCGGGGAACCTCGCAGCAGCTCGCGGTACCGCGAACCCAGGCGCTGCTCGTACCAGCGCATCCGCCAGCGGAACAGCGGCCAGTCCGCCACCGGCAGCAGGCTCGCCTCGTGCGCCCAGTACTCGACCAAGAGCCTCGGCCGCCGCGCCGAGTGCACCCACGCGGCATCGTCCACCAACTCCGCCGGGTACGGCCCCAGCCGGCTGAACAGCGGCATGTAGTGCGCCCGCACCGCCACGTTCACCGAGTCGAGCTGGATCAGCCGGACCCGGTCGAGCACCCGGCGCAGGTGCCGCCTGGTCACCTCGCCGCCGGGCCGCGCGTCGGCGAAGCCCTGCGCGCCCAGCGCGATCCGGCGGGCGACGTCGCCCCCGATCACTGACATCCCCACTGGCATTCCTCGATCACGCCACCACCCTCGCATGCCGCACCGACAGAAACGTGCGGGTAGGGTTGGCCGTCATGGCCGAAGCCTCCGTGCGCCCCGCCGTGCCCTCCGACGCCGAGGAGATCGCCCGGATCCAGCTCGAGACGTGGCAGGCGGCCTACGCCGACCTGCTGCCGCCGGCCGTCATCGAGGAGCTCTCCCCGGACGAGGCGGCGCGTGCCTGGCGGCAGACGATCGAACAGGGGCCGGCCCAGGTGTTCGTCGCGGTCGAGGGCTCGTTCCTGGTCGGCTTCTGCGCGGCCGGGCCCGCCCCGCAGGACGAGACGGCCGACGCGGCCGGCACGCCGGCCAAGGACGTGGAGACCGTCGCGCTGGTCAGCACCCTGCTGGTCGAGCCGCGGTGGGGGCGGCGCGGGCACGGCGGGCGGCTGCTCGCGTCGGCCGGCGAGGCGATGCTGGCCGCCGGGTCGACGCGCGGGATCGCGTGGGTGCCGGAGCAGGACAAGGCCTCGGCCACGTTCTTCGAGCACGCGTCGTGGGTGCGGGACGGAACCGTCCGTACGCTGGACGCAGGCGGGCGGCCGTTGCGCGAGATTCGGCTGACCGGAACTCTACGTATCGAACTGGCCTGACTTCCGACACGTATTGGTAACAGATACCCTTCACGCCGGTCTCCGACACTTAGGGGTTTCACTGGTGGTTGCGTGGCTGTGCGTCACCCTCGGCGTCGCGTTCGGCTCGGCGCTGATGCCGCTGGTCTCGGTCGAGGTCTTCCTGGTCGGGCTCGCCCTGCAGGAACCGCACATACCGTGGCTGGCGCTCGGGGCCGTGGTCGCGGTCGGCCAGGTCGGCGGGAAGCTCGTGTACTACTACGCCGCGCGCGGGCAGCTGCACCTCCCCCAGTGGATGCACCGGCGCCGGTACCGCCGGGAGCGGGCCATGACCGCCCGGCGGATCCGGTGGGAGCTGCGCACCAAGCGGATCCGGGGCTGGGTGGAGGCGCTGCGGGAGAAGTGCCAGCGGCACCCCAGGTGGATGGTCGGGACCTACGGGGTGAGCTCGCTGCTCGGGCTGCCGCCGTACATGGCGACCGCGGTCCTCGCGGGGATGGCCCGGATGAGCCTGTCGGCGTTCGTGTCCGCCGGCCTGGTGGGACGGTTCATCCGGTTCAGCGCCATCGCCGCGTCGCCGGCCCTGGTCGCCGGCTGGATCCTCTAGAGCGCCGTCACACCGGGGCCGGCTCGGGGTCGGGTACCAGTGCGACGCGGACGTCGTCGGGACGGTAGTCGCGCAGGGGGACCGCGAAGACCGCCGTGACCTGGCCCTCGGGGGTGGTCGCGGCGTAGGCGAGCAGGCGCCACTCCCCCTCCTCCCAGGAGTCCAGCAGGTCGGAGCGCAGTGCCCCGACCACCGACCGGTAGGCGTCGCTCTTCTGCAGTTGCTGCACGCTCGACTCCAGCGGCACCACCGACGGCCCGGTGGCCAGCGGGTGGCGCACCCGGACCCGCCAGCGGCGCAGCGGCAGCAGCCAGCGGTGGTCCAGCTCCGGGGACAGCGCCACGACCAGCGCCGCCTCCGCCGCCACCAGCGCGACCGTCGCCAGCGGACGGTCGGCGAACGCCGCCGGCCACCACGCGCCGCCCAGGGTCGCCAGGGCCGCCGCCAGCAGCACGCCGGTGCGGGCGAAGGCCCGGCCGCGGATCGGGGTCTGCTTGTCGCCCAGGCATCCGCAGCCCGACTCGGGCGCCTTCCGCTTCGCGTACGCGAGGTAGGCGAGCATCCCCGCGAACATGGCGACCGCCGCGTAGGACTCGACCGCCAGTACCGGCGGGAGCAGCAACAGGGCGGCCAGCGTCAGCTCGGCCGCCCCCACCGCCCGGTAGGCGGTCACCACGTGGCGCTCGCCGACCAGCTTGCGCAAGGCCGAGCGACGGGCCGCCGAGGCGGCGCCGGCCCGGAACTTGACGGTGCTCGCCCACACCAGGACACCGCCCAGGACGAGCTGCTGCACGCCCGCGAACCACTCGATCACGTCGTCCTCCACGAAGAGGTGGGAGCCCCGGGCCGCCCGGCACGGCGGGCCCGGGGCGGGGTGTCAGGCCGCCGCGTACACGGTGGCCAGGTCGACCTCGTTGGTGTCCGGGCGCCACGCGCCGATCACCTGGGCGTGCTTGCCCACCTGCAGCAGCGACAGGTCGCTGACCGCGGGCGTGCTGTTGTAGACCGCGGCGGTGGTGCCCGCGACGACGTGCCCGACGATCCGGTCGCCGTGGTGGTCGAGGTGCATCACGTTCCGCCCGATCGAGGTGATGTGCACCTGCAGGTTCACGATGTTCAGCCAGACCGCGTCCGCGGCGAGCGTGCCGTCGGGCATGCGCACCCCGCGGACGTAGAGACCGTCGCCGACCTTGGCCGCGTCCGACGTGGTCGGCCGCAGCTTCCAGACGCTGGTCGCGCCGGTCAGGTGGATGCGGTGCATGCTCCGGTCGGAGCTGGTGACCATCAGCATCCCCTTGCGCATGCTGATGATCCGGCCCTCGACGAAGTTCGGGTCGTGCTCGCCGGCCTCGACGTCCAGTGGGCGCTTCTGAGCGGCCGCGGCCTCGGGGGCGAACGAGCCGAGCGTGCTCGCGCCGACGACCGTGGCGGCCGTGGTGCCGAGCACCGCGCTGGTCAGGAACCTCCTGCGTCCCAGGGAATCCATGGTCTCAGCTCCTAATCCGCACCGGCATGACACCGCTGGACAGGTTGCCGATCGCGCTGTAGGCCGACGGCGTCAGGTCGAGCAGGCGGTTCGTCGCGCAGTTGCCCGAGCAGCACGACCGCTCGCCGCACCACCAGTCGGTCTGCGGGCCGCAGTCGGCGATCCGCACGGCGATCTCGGTGTTGCCGCACAGGTGCTCGACGTAGAACGTGTGCCCGCAGGTCCGACGGAGCAGGTTGTCGCCGCACTTGTCCGGTCTGGTGATGTCGAAGCAGGCGTCGGAGGTGTTCGGCCAGGCACAGTGCCGGCTGCCGGACTGGCAGTTGCCGCACGCGCCGCCGCCGGCGGAGCCGCACGGGCCCCAGCCGGCACCGCAACAGAACCAGGAGGTCTCGGCGGTGGTCGGCGCCATCGCGCCGACGTCAGGAGGTGCTGCCATGGGACATTCCCTTCGGGGTGCCCTGGCATCGAGCCGATCCGCACCGGATCGAGAGCATGACGAGCTGGGGTGGGCCCGCGCGGGAACGCGAGCCCACCCGGTCTCTCGTCCGGCCCTCATCGCGCGCGGTCCCGGTGACGATGGCAGGGTGGGACTTTCGCACGAACAGACGGGAGTTGGTTAGCTACTGACGGGTGTCGACGCTACTTGCGGAACCGGCAGATCACACCAGCCAAGCGGAGTAGCGTTGCATCGCAAACGGCGCAAAAAGGGTCACGTTTTCCCAGTAGAAACGTTTCACGCCGCTCAGAGCGTCAGCAGGTTCTCCAGGCCGACGGTCAGGCCGCGCCGGCCCAGGATCTCGCGGACACCGAGCAGCACGCCCGGCATGAACGACGCCCGGTCGAGCGAGTCGTGGCGGATCGTCAGGGTCTCGCCCTCACCGCCGAACAGCAGCTCCTGGTGCGCGACCAGACCCGAGAGCCGCACCGAGTGCACCCGGACGTCGTCGACCAGGGCGCCGCGCGCGCCGGGGGCCTCGGACATCGTCGCGTCCGGCGCCGGGCCGAGGCCCGCGGCCGTGCGGGCCTCGGCGACCAGGCGGGCCGTGTATGCCGCGGTGCCGGACGGGGCGTCGGCCTTGCCGGGGTGGTGCAGCTCGATGATCTCCACCGACGGGTAGTACCGGGCCGCCAGCTGCGCGAAGCGCATGGACAGCACCGCGCCGAGCGCGAAGTTCGGCGCGACCAGCACCGCGAGCTCCGGCTTCTGCTCCAGCCAGCCCGCCACGGTGGACAGCCGCTCCGCGTCGAAGCCGGAGGTGCCGACAACGCACTTGATGTCGTTGTCGACGCAGAACCGGATGTTGTCCATGACGGCGTCCGGGTGGGTGAAGTCGACCACGACCTGCGCACCGGCGTCGGCGAGGTCGAACAGCCAGTCGCCGGCGTCGATCCGGGCGACGACCTCCAGGCCGTCCGCCGCGTCGACGGCGCGGCACACCTCCGCGCCCATCCGCCCGCGGGCGCCGAGCACCCCGACGCGGATCGGGTCGGCTGACACGCTCACTGGTCCGCCTCCCCGGAATCAACCCTGTTGGCCGCGTTGACGGTTGCGGAGGTTGACGGGAGGTGTCTCACCTCACCACCTCGGCGGGCACGTCGTCGGGGTGAGCGTACGGGCCGACGAGCGCGGTGGCGACCGGACGCGCCAGCAGCTGCCGGGCCAGCGTGGCGACGTCGGCGGCGGTGACCGACTCGATGCGGGCCAGGGTCTGCTCCACGGTCAGGTACTCGGCGTAGGACAGCTCGCCCTTGCCGATCCGCGACATCCGGGAGCTGGTGTCCTCCAGGCCGAGCACGAGGTTGCCGCGCAGCTGGCCCTTCGCCCGCGCGACCTCGGCGTCGGACAGGCCCTCGCGGGCCACGTCGCCGAGCACCTCGTGCACCACGCCGGCGACCGAGCCGAGCCGGTCGGGCTGGCAGCCCGCGTACACCGACAGGTGCCCGGTGTCGGCGTAGGACGCCACCGACGAGTACACCTGGTACGCCAGGCCGCGCCGCTCCCGGACCTCCTGGAACAGCCGCGAGCTCATGCCGCCGCCGAGCGCCGCGTTCAGCACGCTGAGCACCCAGCGGCGCTCGTCGTGCCGGTCGAGCGCGCGGACCCCGAGCATCAGGTGCGCCTGCTCGGTGTCGTCGGTGTGCAGCACCAGCTTCTTCGGCTTCGCGAGCCGCGCGCGACCGGTGCGCGGACCGCCCGGCGACTGGTCGCCGGTCAGGCGGTCGCGCAGCAGCCGGCGCGCGTGCCGCAGCACCTCGCCGTGGGTGATGTTGCCGGCGGCGGCCAGCACCATCCTCGGCATCGCGTAGCGGCGCTTGTAGAAGCCGTGCAGCGCGGTCCGCGACATCTCCGCGATCGACTGCTCGGTACCGAGCACCGGGCGGCCGAGCGGGTGGTCGGTGAGCAGCGCCTCGACGAACGTGTCGTGCAGCAGGTCCTCGGGGTCGTCGTCGCGCATGGCGATCTCCTCGAGGACCACGCCGCGCTCGGTCTCCATGTCCTTCTCCGCCAGCAGGGCGTCGAAGACCACGTCGGACACCAGGTCCATGGCCAGCGGCAGGTCCTCGTCGAGCACGTGCGCGTAGTAGCAGGTGTGCTCCTTGGCGGTGAACGCGTTGAGCTCACCGCCGACCGCGTCGATCTCCTCGGCGATCGCCACCGCCGAGCGCCGCCCGGTGCCCTTGAACAGCAGGTGTTCCAGGTAGTGGGCGGCGCCCGCGACGGACTGCTGCTCGTCGCGGGAGCCGACGCCCACCCAGATGCCGACCGAGGCCGACCGGACCCCGGGGACCTGCTCGGTGACCACCCGCAGGCCGCCGGGCAGCACGGTGCGCTTCACCACGCACCCGCCGTCGGTCCGCTCCAGGACCCGGGTGCTCGTGTTACGTGCCAACGAACTAGGCCTTGGTCGACTCGTCCGCCGGGGCCTCCACAGGCTCGCCGGCCGGCTTCTCTGCGTCCTCCTGGACCGGGACCAGGCTGATCTTGCCGCGCTGGTCGATGTCGGCGATCTCCACACGGAGCTTGTCGCCGACCTTCACCACGTCCTCGACCTTGCCGATGCGCTTGCCGTTGCCCAGCTTGGAGATGTGCACCAGGCCGTCCTTGCCCGGCAGCAGCGAGACGAACGCGCCGAACGCGGCGGTCTTGACCACCGTGCCCAGGAACCGCTCGCCGATCTTGGGCAGCTGCGGGTTCGCGATCGAGTTGATCTTGGCGATCGCGGCCTCCGCCGACGGGCCGTCGGCCGCGCCGACGTAGATCGTGCCGTCGTCCTCGATGGAGATGTCGGCGCCGGTCTCCTCGGTGATCGAGTTGATCATCTTGCCCTTGGGCCCGATGACCTCGCCGATCTTGTCGACCGGGATCTTCACGCTGGTGACCCGAGGCGCGTACGGGCTCATCTCGTCCGGCGACGCGATGGCCTCGGCCATCACCTCGAGGATCGTCAGCCGCGCGTCGCGCGCCTGCGCGAGCGCCGCGCCGAGCACCTCGGACGGGATGCCGTCGAGCTTGGTGTCCAGCTGCAGCGCGGTGACGAGCTCCTTGGTGCCGGCGACCTTGAAGTCCATGTCGCCGAACGCGTCCTCGGCGCCCAGGATGTCGGTCAGCGCGACGTACTCGGTCCTGCCGTCGACCTCGTCGGACACCAGGCCCATGGCGATGCCGGAGACCGGGGCCTTCAGCGGCACGCCGGCGTTGAGCAGCGACATGGTGGAGGCGCACACCGAGCCCATCGACGTCGAGCCGTTGGAGCCGAGTGCCTCGGAGACCTGGCGGATCGCGTAGGGGAACTCGTCCCGCTTGGGCAGCACCGGGATCAGGGCCCGCTCGGCGAGCGCGCCGTGGCCGATCTCGCGGCGCTTCGGCGAGCCGACGCGGCCGGTCTCGCCGGTGGAGAACGGCGGGAAGTTGTAGTGGTGCATGTAGCGCTTGTGCGTCTCGGGCGACAGCGAGTCGATCTGCTGCTCCAGCCGCAGCATGTTCAGCGTGGTGACACCCAGGATCTGGGTCTCGCCGCGCTCGAACAGCGCCGAGCCGTGCGCCCGCGGAATCAGCGCCACCTCGGTGGACAGCTGGCGGATGTCGGTGAGGCCGCGGCCGTCGATCCGCACCTTGTCGCGCAGGATCCGCTGGCGGACCAGCTTCTTGTTCAGCGACCGGAACGCGGCGCCGACCTCCTTCTCGCGGCCCTCGAACGCGCCGCCGTCGACCGCGCCGACCTTCTCCAGGGTGGCGGCCTTGATCTCGTCGAGCCGGGCCTCGCGCTCCTGCTTGCCGCCGATGGTCAGCGCCTGGGCGAGTTCGTCGGCGACGGCGGCCTCGACCGCGGAGTAGGCGTCCGGCTGGTAGGCGGGGTAGGTCGGGTAGTCGCGGGTCTCCTTGGCGGCGACCTCGGCCAGCCGCGCCTGGGCCTCGCACAGCACCTTGATGAAGGGCTTCGCGGCCTCCAGGCCCTGCGCGACGACCTCCTCGGTCGGCGCGGTGGCACCCTCGGCGACCAGGTCGAGCACGTTGTCGGTGGCCTCGGCCTCGACCATCATGATCGCCACGTCGGCGTCGTCCCCGGCACCGACGACCCGGCCGGCGACGACCATGTCGAAGGCGGCCTTGCCCAGCTGCTCGTGGGTCGGGAAGGCGACCCACTGCTCGCCGACCAACGCGACCCGGGTCGCGCCGACCGGGCCGGAGAACGGCAGGCCGGCGAGCTGGGTGGACGCCGACGCGGCGTTGATCGCGACCACGTCGTACAGGTCGACCGGGTTGAGGCTCTGGACGGTGATGACGACCTGGATCTCGTTGCGCAGGCCGTCGACGAAGGACGGGCGCAGCGGCCGGTCGATCAGCCGGCAGGTCAGGATCGCGTCGGTGGACGGACGACCCTCGCGGCGGAAGAACGAGCCGGGGATGCGGCCCGCGGCGTACATCCGCTCCTCGACGTCCACGGTCAGCGGGAAGAAGTCGAAGTGCTCCTTCGGGTGCTTGGACGCGGTGGTGGCGGACAGCAGCATGGTCTCCTCGTCGAGGTAGGCCACGACGCTGCCGGCGGCCTGGCGCGCGAGGCGCCCGGTCTCGAAGCGGATGGTGCGCTTGCCGAAGTTGCCGTTGTCGATGACGGCTGTGGTCTCGTGAACTCCAGCTTCGCTGAAGTCGGTCATGCGGTGCTCCTCGTTCGTCGCGGGCGCGCACACCCCATACGGGGCACAGGGCACGGGATTCGCGATCCTCACGGAGCCGGTCTTCGATCGAAGTCCTCGGGTCCAGACCCGGGAACCACTACCGAGGACCGGCGGACTGATCCCCGTACGCGGCGCGCATTGCCCTTGGTGTTCCAGTTATAGACACCGGGGGAGCGGCCGTGGTGGCCACTCCCCCGGTGGGGTCTATCGGCGCAGGCCGAGTCGCTGGATCAGCGACCGGTAGCGTTCGATGTCCACCTTGGTCAGGTAGTTGAGCAGCCGGCGGCGACGGCCGACCAGCAGCAGCAGACCCCGACGCGAGTGGTGGTCGTGCTTGTGCACCTTGAGGTGCTCGGTCAGGCCGCTGATGCGCTTGGTCAGCATGGCGACCTGGGCCTCGGGCGAGCCGGTGTCGTTGTCGTGGACCCCGTACTCGGCCAGGATGGTCTTCTTCTCGTCGGTGGACAGCGCCACTCGTGTACTCCTCGAGTTGAGATGTGCCGTGCGGACCCGGAAACGGGCATGAAGGTACCGGCCGCCACGGACCGCAGCCGGACCCAAACACCGAGGTTAGCAGGTGGGTCGTTAGCGCTGCGTACTGGCCAGGGACACGCGGTCGAGGGCGGTGTAGACCGGCCCGGACCCGTCCCGGTCGGAGCGGAACAGGGCCACCTCGGTGACCGGCCACCAGCTGCTGGCGAAGTCGGTCAGCGCCGCGACCGCGTGGATCGCCCGCTCGCTGCGGGCGGCGCCGCGCCGCCACCGGGCGACCGTGAGGTGCGGGGTGAAGTCGAACCGGTCGGCGTCCGGGCCGGCGGTGATGTCGGCGCCCAGCACGCCGCCCATGGCCCGCAGCGCGCCCGCGTCCCGCCCGGCCATCGGGTTGACCCCGATCCACAGCACGCCGGGGAACCGGCCGGCACCGCGCAGCCGCAGCCGGGCGGGGTCGAGCCGGGCGGCCTGCCGGCGGAACCACGCGCCGCGGCGGTCGACGTGCTCGCGGTCGCCGTAGAAGCCGAGGGTGATGTGCCAGCTGCGCGGGGGCGACCAGGTGAGGCCGTCATCGAGCTCGGGATGACGGGCGCGCAGGTCGCGCAGGCGGTCGGCGAGTTCGGTGCGCACGGTGGCGGGCAGCTCGATGGCGGAGAACAGCCGGGCCATGGCGGTCAGCTCCCGGGTCGGGTCACTGGGGCTGGCCCGCCCGCCGCAGCAGGTCCGCGAGCTCCGGGAACCGCGGGTTGAGCAGGGTCGCGGCGGCCGTGAGGTCGCCCGCCTCGGCGACCCGACGCAGCGCCGCGACGGCCACCCGGTCGTTGCGCCCGATGTCGACCGGCAGGTTGTCCCTGGTCACCGACGGGCGGGAGGCGCGGACCTCCTCGAGCGCCCGCATCATGGCTTCCTTCTTTCCGGCGGCGACGTCGGGCACCAGGACCTTGCGCTCGAGCATGATCAGCCGGGCGAGGACGGCCGGGTTGCCGATCTTGGCGCGACGGCCGGACATGACCTGGCTGAGCATGGGCGCGCTGATGCCGAGCACGTCGGCCAGGAAGGCCTGGGAGATGTCGAAGGCGACCACCAGCCGGCGAACCCGGTCCCCGAGCGGCTCCCCGTACCACTCCCGCTGCAGTGCGAGATTGCGCTGGACGATCTTGTGGTCCTCCACGTTCGCCTCTCCCCTGGGTGCTCCCGATCCGTGCCCCGCCGCCGGATCATCCAGCATCTTGCCAGCCCGGGGTGGATCGCGTGGTAAATCGCGACACCTGTTCGCTTCTGCACGGGTCACGGGTAACCCGAGCGGGTGAAAAGCCGAGGTCAGGCCAGGAGTTCGCGAGTGCGACGGACGTCGTCGTGCATGCGCTCGACCAGTGCATCGGAGGAGTCGAAGCGCTCCATGTCCCGCAGCCGGGCCACGAAGTCGACGGCCACCCGCTGCCCGTAGAAGTCCTCGTCGACGTCGAGTACGAACGCCTCGACGCGGCGCTCGCGGCCGGAGAAGGTCGGGTTGGTGCCGACGGAGATCGCGGCCATCAGCGGCGGGCGGTTCGCCGAGTTCAGCAGCGAGAACCGGCCGGCGTAGACGCCGTCGGCGGGGACCGCGGCGTAGCGGGGGGTGGAGAGGTTGGCGGTCGGGAAGCCCAGTTCGTGGCCCCGCCGGTCGCCGCGCACGACGATGCCCTCGAGCCGGTGGGGTCGACCGAGCGCGGCGGCCGCGGCCCGCACGTCGCCGGCGTTGACGCAGGCGCGGACGTAGGTCGAGGAGAAGGTGATCTCGTCGGCGGCGCCGTGGGTGGGGACGGTGACGAGCTTGGCGCCCTCGGCGGCGAACCCGAACCGCTGCCCGAGCTGGGTGAGCAGCTCGACGTTGCCGAGCGCCCGGTGCCCGAAGGTGAAGTTCTGCCCCACGACCACGGCGGCGACGTGCAGGCGGTCGACCAGGACCTCGTGCACGAACTCGTCGGCGGGCACCTTGGACAGCTCGGGGGTGAAGGGCAGCACGCAGAACACGTCGATGCCGAGCTGCTCGACGAGCTCGGCCTTGCGGCGCAGGGTGGTCAGCTGGGAGGGGTGGCTGCCGGGCCGCACCACCTCGGAGGGGTGGGGGTCGAACGTGACCAGCACGCTGGGGACGTCGCGCTCCCGAGCCAGCGAGACCGCCCGGTCGATCAGTGCCTGGTGCCCGAGGTGCACCCCGTCGAAGACCCCGATGGTGGCGACACAGCGTCCCCAGCCACCGGGGACGAACTCCAACCCGCGCCAGCGTTGCACGCCCCCACCCTATTCCAGGTCGGGTCGAGACGGTCTGGAAGCGGGGCCGCAAACGGTTGCCCCGGTGCGGGCGCGTCACCTTCACTGCGATGGCAGAAGGGAGTGCTCCCATGACGCTCGCCCAGCTCGGTTCGTGGTTGATGCTCGCGTCCGGTGGGCTGTTCGCCGGAGGCATCCTGGTCGTCGCCGTCGAGCGGACCAACCTGTGGCGGCGGATGCCGGTGCGGCAGTACGCCGTCGACTTCCGCCGGTCCCTCGCGCGGGTCGACCCGATGCTGCCGATCCTCGGCGCCCTGACCTGCGCCGGCGCGCTGCTGTTCGCCCTCAACACCAGCGGTCGGCCCGCGGCGCTGAGCTGGGTCGCGGTCGCGCTGCTCGGGGTGATCATCGTCAGTTCGCTGGTCGTCGCCGAGCCGATCAACGCGCGGTTCCGGCGACTCCCCGAAGGCAGCCCGCCGGACGGAGCCGAGCGGCTGCGCGTCGTCTGGCGGCGGTTCCACTACGGCCGTACCGTCCTCGGCCTCGCCGCCTTCACCTGCATCGTCGGCGCCGTCACGCCGGGGTGAGCACCACCACGGACCGGCTGGCGTGGCCCTCGTCGACGGCGAGTGCGATCGCCCGGCCGGCCGGGTCGAACACGCCGTAGGTGCCGGCGATGTCCGCCGCCGGCAGGCGCTGGCCGCGCAGCAGGGCCGCCGCCGAGCGCTCGTCGACGTCGCGGCGCGGGAACGCGGCGGCCACCGCGGCGTCCAGCGGCAGCGACAGGCCCGGCGCGTCCGCGAGCTTCTCCAGGGTGGTCACCACCCGCAGGTCGAACGGTCCGACCCGGGTCCGCCGCAGCGCCGCGAGGTGCCCGCCGACGCCGAGCGCCGCGCCGAGGTCCCTGGCCAGCGCGCGCACGTAGGTGCCGGACGAGCACTCGACCATCACGTCGAGCTCGATCGACTCACCGGCCCGGCGGGACGCCAGCAGGTCGAACCGGGACACCTCGACCGGCCGCGCCGCCAGCGCGACCTCCTCCCCCGCCCGCACCCGCGCGTAGGCGCGCTTGCCGTCGACCTTCACCGCCGACACCGCGCTCGGCACCTGCTGGATGGAACCGGTCAGCGCGCGGATCCCGGCGGTGATCGCCTCGTCGGTGACCCCGTCGAGGACGTCGACCGGCGCGGTGGACAGCACCTCGCCCTGGGCGTCGTCGGTGGTGGTGTCCGAACCGAGCGAGATGGTGGCCAGGTACGCCTTGGTGTCCAGGGCGAGGTGCCCGAGAAGCTTGGTGGCGCGTTCGACGCCGAGGACCAGAACGCCCGTCG
>DATABL010000180.1:0-1895 GCA_036259595.1 Actinophytocola sp. | reverse complement strand
ATCGAACGCGAACTGCGCCACGGCGTGGAACAGACCTTCGCCAACATCCACCCCTCCGGGTTCCTGGCCCTGGAAATGGACGCCGACACCCGATACCCGGACCGGCTCTCCGACGCCGAGCTGATCGACGCCATGGTCGGGGCCGAGCGCCTCACCGCGTGGGCACAGGCCCGGCAGGCCCGGATCCTGGCCGAGTTCGCCCGCCGCCGCCCTGGCGACGACACCACCATGGTCAACACCGACAAGCCGTGCAGCCTGTCGAAGTTCGCACCCGACGAGGTCGGGCTCGCGTTGACCCAGTCCCGGATGACGGCGAAGGCGCGGATCGGGCGGTCGGTGCAGCTGGAGCAGGTGTTGCCCGAGACGCTGCATGCCTGGCAACAGGGCCGGCTGGACGAACGCCGGGTGACCGCGATCTGCGACGCCACCCACTATCTACCGGTGGAGAAGGCCCGGGCGGTGCAGCAGCGAGTGCTCGACCGCGCCCCGCAACAGACCCTCGCCGAGCTCAAGGCCGCCCTCAAACGGGCGGTGGTGCGGGTCGACCCCGAGGGTGCGGCCGAACGCCACCGCGCCGCCCGCCGCGACCGCCGGGTGGTCGTCGGTGAGGAACAGGAAGGCATGGCCTCGCTGTGGGCACTGCTGACCGCCACCGACGCCCGCTCGTGCTTCCAGTGGTTGACCCGGCTGGCGCAGGGTTGCGGCAAGGACGACCCGCGGGGCATGGACGCCCGCCGCGCCGACCTGATGGTCGGGCTGCTCAACGGCACCCTGACAAACGCCCCCGCCGACGACACCACCGACGGCAGCGGCAGCAGCACGGGCAGCGACGCCGGCACCGACACCGACTCCGCCAGTGGTAGCGACGCCGACACCGCTCGCGGCCACAGCACGGACTCCGACACCGACGCCGGGAGCGGCAGGGGTAGCGGCAGCGACTCCGACGGCAGCGACTCCGACGGCAGCGACTCCGGGGACGAGGCCGCGGAGTCCGGCGACACCGCGGGCGCGGCCGGCGACGCAGGTGGCGCCGGGACCGGATCGGGGCTGCTTCCGCGGCCGGTGAACCCCGGCAAGCCGCTGGTCCAGGTGCTGATGCCGTTCACCACCCTGCTCGGCCTCGACCAACAACCCTGCGAACTCGTCGGCCACGGACCCATCCCCGCCGAACTCGCCCGTGAGATCGCCGCCGACGCGAACCTGAAACGCCTGGTCTACGACCCCCTGACGGGCACCGTGCTCGACCACGGCCGCACCACCTACCGACCCCCGGCCGGGCTGGCCGACCACGTCCGCGCCCGGGACGTCTACTGCAGAGGCCCCATCTGCCGAAGACGAGTGCTGGACGGACACCTCGACCACATCGTCCCGTTCCCCGACGGGCCCACCAACGAACAGAACCTGCACGGCTGCTGCGGCCACGACCACCGGATGAAACACGCCCCCGGCTGGAGCGTGCGCGCGCTACCCGACGGGCGAATCCAATGGATCACCCCGACCGGGCACCGGTACCACAGCCACCCCCACGACTACCGGGACGAACCGGACCTGCCACCACCGCGGCCCGTCGACCTCGACGGCGAACCCGACGACGAACGCGACGAGCAGGAACCACCGCGGCGGTGGACTCAGCAGGACTACGACCGCGTCCTCACCAGCCGTCCGGCCGCCCCGGCTCCGTGGGCCGAGGACGCCCCGTTCTGATCGCCGAGTCGGTCAGGGCTGGTGGGCGACCACCTCAGCTGCGCACCAGTTCGACCACCGGCTCGAACGCCTCGTAGTACGGCTCGTGCACCGTGATGTAGGAGAAGCCGAAGCGTTCGCGGGAGGCGCGCAGCTGCTCGGCCATCTGCGCAGGCGTGCCGATCAGCAGGAACGGTGTCTCCAGTGCCTCG
>DATABL010000179.1:0-5291 GCA_036259595.1 Actinophytocola sp. | reverse complement strand
CCGTGCACACCGACGAGCAGGCCGAGGTGCGCGACCCCGGCCTGCTCAAGCTGTTCTTCGCCAACTTCGGCGACCGGTCCGACGTGCTGCGGCTCGCGCGCGACCAGCACGTCGCGCACCGGCGGCGCGCGGACGACTACCGCGTGCGCCGCGACGAGCTGACCGACTTCGCCGACCGGTGGCACCTCAAGACGATCGAGCTGGGCATCCGTTACGAGCGCTGCGTCGAGGAGTTCTGGGCCGACGTCCTCCGCGAGTTGGAGGACGAGCAGCCGTAAGCTGTTTACATACCCGATCCGGCGCGCGAAAATCGTCACCATGAAGGCGTTCCCCCTGCTCGTCGCCGTCACCCTGCTGGCCACCGCCGCGTCCGTGCCGGCCGCCGCCGCGTCCGACAACGCGGCCCCCGTCGACTTCCACCAGTGGCGCTCGCCCCGCGACTTCCACACCGGCCACGCCGACGGGCTGCGACCCGGTCCGCGCGGCACGCTGGTCGTCGGCCGCCCCGCGGGCACGGTCGAGCACACCGAGCCGGACCTGGGCACCACCCGCACCTACGAGTACGGCACCTGGACCTCGCCGTCCTACCGGCCGGGCTTCGGCGCGACCGAGCTGGTGGCGTCGTGGAACGCGACCACGCCCGACGACACCTGGCTGACGGTGGAGATGCGGGCCCGCACCGGCGCCGGGGACACCACGGCGTGGTTCACCATGGGCCGCTGGGCCTCCGGCGACCGGGACATCCTGCGCACCACGGTGCCGGACCAGTCCGACGCGAGCGGGTACGTCAACGTCGACACGTTCGTGGCCCGCGACGGGGTCACGCTGCGGTCCTACCAGCTGCGGGTGACGCTGTACCGGGAGGCGGGCACCCGTGCGACGCCGCGGCTGGCGATGGTGGGCGCGATGACCTCCGCGATCCCCGACCGGTTCACGGTGCCGACCAGCCCGTCGGCCGGGGCGTGGGGCCGGGAGCTGCCGGTGCCGCGGTACTCGCAGAACATCCACGCCGGCGAGTACCCGGAGTACGGCGGGGGCGGCGAGGCGTGGTGCAGCCCGACCTCGACCGAGATGGTGGTGGAGTACTGGGGCCGCGGCCCGTCCGAGGAGGACCTGGCCTGGGTCGACCCGTCCTACGCCGACCCGAGCGTCGACCACGCGGCCCGCTTCACCTACGACAAGGACTACGACGGCACCGGGAACTGGCCGTTCAACACCGCCTACGCGGCGACGTTCGGGCTGCACGGGTACGTCACCCGGCTGTCGTCGCTGGCCGACGTGGAGCGGTTCATCCTGGCCGGGGTGCCGGTGATCACGTCGCAGTCGTTCCTCGAGGAGGAGCTGGACGGCGCGGGCTACGGCACGGCCGGGCACATCATGGTGATCGTGGGCTTCACCTCCGACGGGGACGTGATCGCCAACGACCCGGCGTCGAGCAGCAACGAGGCCGTGCGCAACGTGTACCAGCGCGAGCAGTTCGAGACGATCTGGCTGCGCACCAAGCGGCACAACAGCTCCGGCGGCGTGTCCAGCGGGTCGGGTGGCATCGCCTACATCATCGCGCCACCCGGCAAGCGGTTGCCGCGGCTGTAGCTTCGGGGGCGATGTTCCCCGATACCGACTACCCGGCGCTGCCCTACCCCGGCGCCCGGCCGGACTGCTCGTTCGTGCACGACGAGGCGACCGGGTGGCCGCTGCGGGCCGACCGGGCGGCGCTGTCCGGCTGGCGGCTCGCGTGCGGGGACGACCTGGACGAGTGGCTCGCCGGGCGGGGCGCCGCGCCGCTGGCCGAGCGGGTGCCGGTGCTCTGCTACGGCTCCAACGCCTGCCCGTCGAAGCTGACCTGGCTGCGCGGCACGCTGGGGCTCGCGGGCCCGGCCGTGCTGCTGCGGGCGCACTGCGCCGGGCTCGCCGCGGTGTGGGCCGCGGGCCTGCGGGTCGTCGACGACCAGCGTCCGGCGACCCTGGCCGCGCTGCCGGGCGTCACCGAGACGCACGCCGTGTGGTTCGCCACCCGCGACCAGGTCCGGGTGCTCGACCGCTGCGAGGGGCGCGGCGACCGGTACCGGCTCGCGCACGTCACCACCGGCGAGGTCCGGCTCGACGGCGGCGCGCTGCTGGACCGGCCGCTGGCCTACGTCGCGGCCGCGGCGGAGCGGCCCCGGCACGTGCGGTACCCACTGCTGGTGGACGGCGCGCCGGTGCGCTGCGCGGACGTGCCGCAGGCCGCCGCGGCGGCGCTGGTGGGCGAGCCGGCCGCCGGCGACGGGCTCGCGGTCCTGGAGGTCGACGGTGAGCCGGTGCCGGCGGACCACCCGCGGCGGGTGTTCGTCTACGGCACGCTGCAGCCGGGCGCGTCGCACTGGCCGATGCTCGCGCGGTACGCGGGCGCGCCCCGGCGGGCCACGCTGGGCGGAACGCTGTTCGACACCGGGCTCGGCTACCCGGCGCTGCGGCTCGGCGCCGGGCCCGGGGTGTCCGGGTGGGTGGTGGAGCTCACCGCACCGGCCGCCGCACTGTCCACTCTGGACGAGTACGAGGGTCGGGAGTACCGGCGCACCCGGGTGGTCCTGGACGACGACACGGTCGCGTGGACATATGTCTGGGTCGACCCGTTCGACGGAATGTCGGCACTCACCACCCCGTGGGGGACAACCTGACCGGCGCTCGGACGTCTCTTCTGGTAGGACCAGTAAGCGAAAACTGGGAGGTGATCGCGTGGTTCGCCGCATGTGTGCACTCGCCGGCCTCGTCGTGCTACTGAGCGCCTGCGGGGCAGAGGATCAGCCGTCCACAGGAGACGGTACGACCACGACGACGGCCACCGAGACCGTCACCGTCACGCCGCCACCGTCGTCCACCGCGCCGCCCACGACCGAGAACGAGAGCGCGCCGCCCGAGTCGGCGGAGACCAAGTGCGTCGCGATGGACCTCGAGGGCGAGATCGCGAACCCCGGCGCGGGTGCCGGGAACCGGTACGCGAACCTCGTCGTGACCAACAAGAGCCAGGAGACCTGCACCCTCTACGGGTACGGCGGCCTGGAGTTCATCGACGCCGACGGCCAGCCGAACCCGACCGACCTGGTGCGCACGCCCAACCCCGGTCCGAGCCTGGTCACGCTCGCCCCGGGCCAGTCGGCGGCGAAGAAGCTGCACTGGGGCGTCGTGCCCACCGGCGACGAGCCGGCGACCGGGCCGTGCCAGCCCCCGTCGGCCGGGATCCGGGTGATCCCGCCGGACGACACCCAGGCGTTCATCGTGACCTACGACTTCGGGTCCGTCTGCGACGGCGGGCACGTCGAGGGCAGCGCCTACTTCACACCCTGAGCCGGAGCGGGCAGGCTGAGGCCATGAACCCGGACCAGGAGACCGCGGCACGGCCGGCCGAGCCGACCTACGAGTTACCGCCGCCGACCGGGCGGCTGGGTGACCCGCCCGAGCCGACCGACCCGCTCGCCAAGATCACCCTCACGCCGCGGCGGTTCGGCGCCGTGCTGGCGATCGCCGGGATGCTGCTCGGGCTGGTGCTCGCGCTCGTCCCGGTGCACGTCGCCAGCCTCGACCGCGACCGGGCCGGGTCGGTGAGCTGCGGCAACACCATCGGCGGGGTGGAGACGCCGCTGCTCGCCGACGGCCTGGGCAGCGAGGACCCCGCCGTGCTCGCCACCTACGTCGGCACCTGCCAGGACGCGATCGGGACGCGGCTGCTGTTCGCCTGGCCGATGTTCTTCGCCGGGATGGTCGGGTTCGTCTGGCTCGGGGTGGTGCGCCGGGAGCCGTCAGCCGGTGAGCTTCCCCGGGTTGAGCACGCCTGACGGGTCCAGCTCGCGCTTCACCGCGGCCAGCACGTCCACGCCGAGGTCGCCGACCTCGCCCGGCAGGTAGGGCCGGTGGTCGACGCCGACCGCGTGGTGGTGCGTGATCGTCCCCAGTGGACGGTCCTTGCCCGCGATGGCCTGGCAGGCGGCGGTTTTCGCGCGCTGCCACTGGCCGATCGGGTCGTCCGGGTCGCGGGGCACGATCGTGGTGAAGTACAGCGACGCGCCCGTCTCGTAGGCGTGCGAGATGTGGCAGGCGACCAGCGGGCGGCGGCCGTCCTCGGTCAGCGACTCCACCAGGGCGCCGCGCACCGCCGCGCGCAGTTCGTCCACTGTGGACCAGTAGGTGGCGGTCTCCAGGGTCTCCACGCACACGCCCCGGTCGAGCAGGGCGTCCCGCTGCCGCGGCCCGGAGAACCGCCCGTGCCGCCACGACTCCCCCGCCGCCGTGCCCAGCGACACCGGCCGCAGGCCCCGCAGCACGCGCAGCGCCGCCCGGCGCCGCGCGGCGACCTCCGCCGCCGACGCGCCCTCCCAGCCCAGCACCAGCAGGCAGGGCTCGGTGACCCCGCGCGCCCGCAGGTACCCGCGCACCAGCCGGGTCTTCCAGCCGCCCGACATGGTGAACGCGACCGCGGTCTCCTGCGGGTCCGACAGCCGGGTGACGTCGGCCAGCACCCGCGACTGGGCCAGCGCGCGCACCGCGTCCGCGCCGCGGATCCAGCCGTCGAGCACGAAACCCTCGTAGCGGTGCACGCTCGCCCGCGCCCGCACCCGCACGGTGACCTCGGTGATCACGCCGAACGCGCCCTCGCTGCCCACGACGAGCTGACGCAGGTCCGGGCCGGCCGCCGACGCCGGCGCGACGCCCAGCCGCCACTCGCCGCGCGGGGTCGCCACCCGGACGCCCTCGACCATGTCCTCGAACCGCCCGTAGCCCGCCGACGCCTGACCCGACGACCGGGTGGCCGCGAACCCCCCGATCGTGGCGCGCTCGAACGACTGAGGCACGTGACCGAGCGTGAACCCGTGCGCGGCGAGCATCCGCTCCGCCTCGGGGGCGACCACGCCCGCCTGCAACACCGCCAGGCGCGACACCGGGTCCACCGACACCAGCCGGTCGAGCCGGCACAGGTCGAGCACGACCACCGACCCGAACTCCGCCCGCAGCGCGGCCACCCCGCCGACCACCGACGTGCCGCCGCCGAACGGGACCAGCCCGACGCCGTGCGCCGCGCACACCGCGACGACCGCCTGCACCTGCTCCGGATCGGCCGGCAGCACGACCGCGTCCGGCACCGGCAGCTCGCCGGTCCCCCGGTGCCGCAACAGGTCCACGTAGGACAGGCCGCCGGCTCGGCCGAGCCGGTCGTCCCGGCCGAGCAGGACGTGCTCGGGGCCGACCACCGCCTCGAGCGCCTCGCGGGCCGGCTCGGGCAGCGCGGGCTCGCCGACCACGAGCGCGGAGTCCGG
>DATABL010000178.1:0-16176 GCA_036259595.1 Actinophytocola sp. | reverse complement strand
GCGGCGCTGGAGCGGGAGGTGCTGCGGCAGGGCTGGTACGCCACGCCGTGGGGGCGCCCGCGCCCGGAGGCGTCGCTGCCCGCGGTGCGGGCGGCGCTGGGGGAGCGTGCCCTGGTGTCGTTCGCGGTGTCCGGCGACGCGCTGGTCGCGGTCGTGGTGGCGGGCGGGCGGACGCGCCTGGCCCGGCTGGGGTCGGCGACGGAGACGGTCGAGTGGGTGCGTCGGCTGCACGCGGACCTCGACGCGCTCGCCCCGGACGGGTTGCCGCCGGCGATGGCGGCGGTGGTGGCCGCGTCGGCGCGGCGCAGCGCCGACGTGCTGGACGAGCGGCTGGTGGCGCCGCTGCTGCGGCACGTCGGCCGGCGGGAGCTGGTGGTGGTGCCGACGGGTGGGCTGTACGCGGTGCCGTGGGGGAGCCTGCCGTCGCTGCGCGGACGGCCGGTGGTGGTCGCGCCGTCGGCCACGGCGTGGCTGTCCGCCGAGCGGTCGCCCACGGGCGGATCAGGGGTCCTGCTGGCGCGCGGCCCGCTGCTGGGCGAGCAGATCGCCGAGGAGGAGGCGTTGCTCGACGTGTACCCGCCGGCGACGCGCCTGGCCGGCCCGGCGGCCACGGTGCACGCGGTGCTGTCCGCACTCGACGGCGCGTCGACCGCCCACCTGGCCGCCCACGGCGAACACGAGCCGACGAACGCCATGTTCTCCCGGCTGGAGCTGGCGGACGGCCCGCTGTTCGCCCACGAGCTGTCGCGCCTGGCCCGCCCACCGCGGCACGTGGTGCTGGCGGCGTGCGAGCTGGCGATGAACCACATCCGCCCCGGCGACGAGGCCCTGGGCTTCGCCGGCGGCCTCCTGGCGGGCGGCGTGCGCACCGTCGTCGCGGCGAGCAGCCGGGTCGGCGACGCCGCCGCGGCGACCGCCATGGTCGACTACCACCGCCGCGTCGCGACCGGCACCCGCCCGGCGGCGGCCCTGGCGGCCGCGATCGCGGGAGACCCGTTCCGCCGCCCGTTCATCTGTCTGGGCGCCGGTTGATCAGTCGGCCCAGCGCACGGGTACGTCGTACTTCTCGAACCTCCGGTCCGCGGTCAGGACGGTCAGGTCCTCCAGCTGCGCCTGGGCGATCAGCATGCGGTCGAACGGGTCCCGGTGGTGCGGCGGCAGCGTGGCGACGTGCAAGGCGTGCCGGTGCGTGACGGGCAGACCTCGGACGCCGTTGTCCCGCATGCGGACCGGTACGTACTCGGCCGGCGGCACCGGCAGAGGTAGCTTCCCGAGCCCGTACTTGACCGAGATCTCCCAGGAACTCGCGGCCGAGAGGAACAGCCTGGTCCGGAGGTCCTCCACCAGTGCTGTCGCCTCGCCGTTCAGGCGCTCCGGGGTGACCTGGAGCCACAGCCATGCCTGGGTGTCGAGCAGCAGGTTCATCTCTCGAAGTCGGTCAGGACGTCGTCGGGCAGCGGGGCGTCGAAGTCGTCCGGCACCGTGAACCTGCCCCGGTCCTTCCCGAACTCCCGTGCTGACTCGCGTCGCACCGGTACCAGCTTGGCCACTGGCCTCCCCCCACTGTTGATCGTGATCTCCTCGCCGGTCGCCACCCGCCGTAACAGTGCGGACAGCGTCGTCTTGGCCTCGTGCACACCAACTTCGTCGTCCACCACCTCAGCCTAGACTTAGTCGTGGACTTAGTCCACACACGATCGTGTGCGGAAAGGTTCGCATATCGAACTGGCAACGGTCATCGTCAATCGGCCGGACGGGTGATCGGCGCGACCACTATGCTCGCGGCGTCGCCGTTTGAATGGGGAGGAACCGGCCGTGACCGAGCTTCTGCTTGTGCTGATCCTGCTCGCGCTGGTCGGGGTCGGGGTGGTGCTGTGGCTGCGCTCCCGCGCCAACCGCAAGCCCGTCGAGCCCGAGCGGCCCGGCAAGCCCGTCGACCCGCTCGCCGACCACCAGGGCGTCACCGACATCCGCACGGTCCGCGCCGGCGACATGATCGACTACGGCGACCAGCTGTACTTCGTGCGCGGGTCGCTGCGGCTCACCGAGGGCGGCTACTCCTGGTCCGAGCACTTCCTCGACGACGCGCGCGGTGACCGGGTCTGGGTCTCGGTCGAGGCGGATCCCGAGGTCGAGGTCTACCTCTGGCACGAGACCGACCTCGTCGACGCCCCCGGCGGCAAGACCATGGAGGTCAACGGCATCACCTACACCCGCGACGAGGACGGCACCGCCAAGTACACCTCCGAGGGCACCACGACCCTCGCCGAGCGCGGCACCGTCGAGTACGTCGACTACAAGGGCCCCAACGGCAAGGCGCTGAGCTTCGAACGCTTCGACGGCGGCAAGTGGGAGGCCGGCCTCGGCGAGGAGATCCCGCTGCCCGCCCTGCGCGTCTACCCCGCGGGCAGTGATCGCACGTGAGGGCCCGCCTGGACACCCGCTTCGCCGACTCGCGCGCCGCGGACCTCAGCCTCGCCTACGGCCTGCGCCCGTTACCCGCGCTCGGTACCCACCGGGTGACCCTGCCCGGCATCGACCTCGAGCTGCGCGTCCTCGGCGCCTCCCACCAGGTGGTCGTGGGTGAGTGGTCGGAGACCGTGGCCTGCCTGCCCGACCGGGCCGGCGCCCTGCCCGCCATGCGGGAGGCGGTCGACGGCGGCCTGCGCACGACGTTCGAGGCGCACTGCCACCGGCTCGACGCCGACGCGCTCGCCGCCCGGGTCGCCGGGATCGTGCGGGACTGCGAGGCCGACCCGCACGCGCTGGTCGGCGAGTTCCCCGGCTCACCGCTCGCGGTCACCGCGCTGCGTGCCTGGCCCACCGCCGACGGCGCGGCGTGGCGGACCTGGCACGCCTACCCGCAGGCCGGTGAGCTGGTGGAGACCCTGAGCGAGGTGCGGCCGGTATGAGGACCAGAACCAAGCTGTTCATCGCCGGCGGGCTCGGCGGCGTCGGGCTGATCGTGCTGCTGGTGGCGCTGCTCGGCGGCACCAGCATCCGCGGCCACCTGTCCGACAACTACCGCCGGGTCTCGTCCGACGGTGACTCGATCGTGTACACCTCGAACAAGAAGCCGACGACGGTGTACGAGTCGATCCGCTCCGCGGTGCCGCCCGCGGACGTGCAGGTCGACCCGAAGGGCTACTTCCTGCGCTACTCCGACGACATCGTCGCGGTCACCGCGAGCGACGAGGGCTCCCGCATCTACATCGACGACGAGCGGCGCGGCTACGCGCACTGGTACCCGTTCGTGGTCGGCTTCTGGGGCACCGGCAGCGGGTACGGCGAGGGCATCCGCGGCGGAGGACCGGGGGCGGGCAAGTGAGGCGCGTGCTCACCGTGGTCGCGGCCGCGCTGGTACTGGCCGCCGTGCCGGGCACCGCGTCCGCCGACGTGATCTTCGAGCCGGCCGACGCCGACGACCTGGCCCAGAAGCTCGAGGACGCCTACCAGGAGCAGGGTGTCTGCTACGGCTGGGACGTCGACGTGGACAACGTGGGCAGCGACCAGTCCAGCGTCGGCTCGAACTTCGGCGCCGGCACCGACGTCGACGACGGGACCGGGGACTGCGACGGCACCGTGGAGTTCCAGGCGTCGATCCGGTGGACCAGCGAGTCCTCCGAGCTGGAGGACTCGGCGACCTACCAGGTGGTCAGCTCGGGCAGCGGTCCGACGACCAGCGACCTGGACAGCCTGCAGATCATCAGCGCCGAGGGCCTGGCCGGCGAGACACCGGCCGTCGAGGTCTACAAGGCGGTCTCCGCGCTGCCGCTGCTGGCCGCCGAGGCGGGCCTGGCCGACCCGATCGAGGCGAGCCCGGCCCCGCCGTCGGTCGCGCAGGCGGACAACGCGGAGCCGACCGACTCGCCCACCTCGGACTTCCTCCGCCGGTCCGGCGGGGCCTTCCTGTTCGGCCTGGTGCTGCTGGTCGCGGGCGCGGTGTTCGCGATCTGGGCGTTCAAGACACGGCGCCGTCCGGTGCGCAGGGGCCCCGAGCCGGAGTACGTGCCGCCGGAGTGGTACGACGCGAACACCGCCCAGGGCGATGTCCGACCCATGCCGCCCGAGACGCCTGAACCGGGCGAGCGGAACCAGAACAAGACCAGGCCCGAGGAATAAGGAGCCACCCACCCATGCTGTCCGATGTCTTCTCCGAGGTCGGCATCGCCGCCACCTACGGGCTCGCCGGCCTGCTGCTGATGGCGGTCGGCTTCGTGCTGGTCGACGTGCTCACCCCGGGCAACCTGCGCGAGCAGATCTGGGTGCAGCGCCACCGCAACGCCGCGATCCTGCTCGCCAGCAACCTCATCGGCGTCGGCATCATCGTCGCCACCGCGATCGCGGCCAGCGCGAACGACTGGGGCGCCGGCATCGTCTCCACCCTGGCCTACGGCCTGCTCGGGCTCGTCCTCATGGGCCTGTCCTTCGTGGTCATCGACGCGGTGACGCCGGGCAAGCTCGGCACGCTGCTGATGGAGGAGCAGCCACACCCCGCGGTCTACGTGAGCGGCGCGGCGCACCTGTCGGTCTCGGCGATCGTGGCCGTGGCGATCTACTAAGTGGCGATCTACTAAGTGGAGACGACCGCCGTCGACACCCCGGTGCGTGCTGGCCGGCGGACCAGGCTGATGCGTGCCGGACTGCTGTTCGCCACGTTCGCCTGCGCGGCGTGCGGTCTGGTCTACGAGCTGGCGCTGGTCGCGCAGGGCTCCTACCTGCTCGGCGACTCGATCACGCAGGCCTCGGTGGTCCTGGCGACCATGGTGTTCGCCATGGGCATCGGCTCGCTGGCCGCGAAACCGCTGCAGAGCCGGGCGTTGACGAGCTTCGCGGTGGTGGAGGCGGTGCTCGCGCTGGTCGGCGGGCTGTCGGTGCTCGGCCTGCACGCGGCGTTCACCTGGCTCGACCTGTACTGGCCGGCGCTGATCGCGATCTCGCTGTTCGTCGGGGCGCTCATCGGTGCGGAGATCCCGCTGCTGATGACGCTGCTGCAGCGGATCCGCCGCCAGGACGCGGGTTCGGCCACCGCGGACCTGTTCGCCGCGGACTACGTCGGCGCGCTCGTCGGCGGGCTCGCGTTCCCGTTCCTGCTGCTGCCGCTGCTCGGCCAGACCAGGGGAGCGCTGCTGGTCGGCATGGTCAACGCGGTCGCCGGCGCGTGCGTGGTGCTGTTCCTGTTCGCCCGGACCGTGTCACGGCGCCGCCGCCTGGCGGTGGCCGCCGGCACGCTGGCGGTGCTGGTGGTGCTGGGGGTCGCGTTCGCCAGCAGCGACGCGTTCCTGCGCTACTCCCGCGACGTGCTGTACCGGGATCCCCTGGTGTACCAGGAGACCACGTCGTACCAGGAGATCGTGGTCACCCAGTCGTCCCCGATCTCCGGCGGGGCGACCGACACGCGCCTGTTCCTCAACGGCGATCTGCAGTTCTCCTCGATCGACGAGTACCGCTACCACGAGGCGCTGGTGCACCCGGTGCTCGCCGGCAGGCGCGACCGGGTGCTCGTGCTCGGCGGCGGTGACGGCCTCGCGCTGCGCGAGGTGCTGCGCTACCCGGACGTGCGGGAGGTCGTCGAGGTCGAGCTCGACCCGGCCGTGCTGCGGCTGGCCCGGGAGAACCCGATGCTGACGAGCCTCAACGAGCACTCGCTCGCCGATCCCCGGGTGCGGGTGGTCGCCGCCGACGCGTTCGCCTGGCTGCGCGAGAACTCCGCGCGCTTCGACGTGGTGATCGTCGACATGCCCGACCCGGACTCGACCGCCACCGCCAAGCTGTACTCGCAGGAGTTCTACCTGCTGGCCCGCCGCGCGCTGGCGCCGGGCGGGCGGATGGTGGTGCAGGCCGGCTCGCCGTACTTCGCGCCGCGCACGTTCGACTGCGTGCTGGCGTCGATCCGTGCCGCGGGCCTCGCGGTCACCCCGTACCACGTGTACGTCCCGACCTTCGGCGACTGGGGTTTCGCGCTGGCCCAGGAGGGCGCCGCGCCGCCGCTGCGGCTCGACGCGCCCGAGCCGCTGCGTTTCCTCGACAGCGCGGGTCTGGCGAGCGCGCGGGTGTTCCCGGCCGACCGGCGCCCGACCGGTGACGGTGTTCCGTCCACTTTGGACGATCCGAGGGTGCTGCGGCTGTCGACCGAGGAGTGGCAGCAGTACTGAGCGGTCGATTTCTTCTCGGAAATGTCCCGAAAGACATCGCTGTCACCGTGGCGTACTTGATGTTCACTGAACATCTTCAGTGCAGGTTGGTCCATCTTTCGGTCGTCTTTCGTGCCGCCCCAGTTTCCGAGAACCCGGCGATTGACGCCCCGGGGTCGCGAACCCATACTTCGTGCATATCGCCGCCGGCACGAATTCCCGCCCGTGCCGGCGGCGGTCCCATGTCGCGCCCCAACCGTTGCGCCATCCCGGTCACCCTCCGGTTTCCTCGGCCCACAGGAGGTCGCCGCGGTCTAAGATCCATCGACCGTGAGCGTTGTCCGATCGGCCGACCCCCTCGCCGAGGTGCTGGCGGGTCTGCGGATGTCGACGACGTACTTCGTCCGCGCCGAGTTGAGCGCGCCGTGGGGGCTGGAGCTGCCGGCGGGCGGCCGGGTGTCGTTCCACTTCGTGGTGGCCGGCCGGTGCTGGCTGAGCGGGGCCGGCGACGGCCGGTGGCTCGCGCCGGGCGACCTGGCCGTCGTGCCGCACGGCGGCACGCACCGGATCGCCGACCAGCCGGACCGGGCCGCGGACGACCTCACCGCGTTGCCGCGCAGGGATCTCGGGCGGCGCTCGTCGCTGCTTCGGCACGGCGGCGGCGGGTCGCCGGCCCTGCTGCTGTGCGGTCGGGCGGTGTTGGACCAGGCGGACGAGCCGCTGGTCGGGCAACTGCCGGCGCTGCTGGTCCTGTCCGGACCGTCCGGCGGCGCGCTCGCGGCCACGCTGGCCCAGGAGGCCGCCAACACCGCGCCGGGAGCGGAGACGGTGATCGCGCGGCTGGTCGACGTGCTGGTGGTGTACGCACTGCGGACGTGGCTGCGGTCGGCGCCGCGCAACGGATACCTGGGTGCGCTGCGGGACCCGCACCTCGGGCCGGTGCTGGCGCGGATGCACCGGGACCCCGGCCACGCCTGGTCGGTGGCCACGCTCGCGGCGGCGGCACGGCTGTCCCGCTCCGTGTTCGCGGAACGCTTCACCGCGACGGTGGGCCGGACCCCGATGGCCTACCTGACCGAGATCCGGATGCGCCTGGCCACCACGCTGCTGACCGACGGGCTTGCCCCGGCGACGGTGGCCGCCCGGACCGGGTACGACTCGGTCGCCGCGTTCTCCCGCGCCTACAAGCGGACCACGGGCGACTCCCCGGCGGTGATCCGCCGCGGGGGACTGGCGGGACAGGTGTAGAGCAGGAAGCGCCTGCCGATGGCTACGCCGGCGTCCAGTCGGTGTTGGCGCCGCACAGGATCAGGGCCGGCAGGGCGCCCGGCACGTGCCCGGCCAGCCAGGCGGCGAACGGGACGGCGCCGGCCGGCTCCACCGCCAGGCGGAACTCCTCCCACAGCCGGTTCCGCGCGGCGAGAATCTCGGCGTCGGTGACCAGGACCGAACGGGCGTTGCCGCGGAGGATCGCGAACGGCAGGTCGCCCACCCGGGTGGCACCGAGCGCGGAGGCGGCGATCGAGTCCACAGGGGAGTCCACCGGCTCGCCCGCCTCGACCGCCGCGTGGAAGGCCGCGCAGCCGACGGGCTCGGCGGTGACGACCGGACGGCGGCCGGCGCCGAGCACGGTGCCGGCGGCCAGACCGCCGCCGCCGACCGCGGCCACCAGGACGTCCACGTCGGGCACCTCGCGCACCGTCTCGGCGGCGCACGTGCCCTGGCCGGCGATCACCAGCGGGTCGTCGTAGGCGGGGAGGTACCGCCGGCCCTCGCCGGTCGCGTCGGCCTTCGCCGCGCCCGCGGCCTCGGCGTAGGTGGCGCCGTGGCGGATCAGCTTCGCGCCGGTCGCCTCGATGCGGCGGGCCTTGGCGGCCGGCACCGACTCCGGGACGTAGACGGTGGCCGGCAGGTCGAGTAGCCCGGCCGCGGTGGCCACGGCGAGCCCGTGGTTGCCGCCGGACGCGGTGACCACCCGCTCCGGCCGCGCGCCGGCGAGGAGCGCGTTGAGGGCGCCGCGCAGCTTGAACGAGCCGGTCAGCTGGAGCTGCTCGAGCTTGAGCACCACCGGTCGCCCGTCGACGGTCGCGCGCAGCACCGGGGTCCGGCGGGCGTGCGGCGCGATCCGCTCGGCGGCGCGGTCGACATCGGCGGGGGTCGGCAGTGATGGCATCGAGGCCCACCCTACGCCGCGCTGCTCGGCCCCGCGTCGGAACCACTGGTGGCGGTAACGCGCTCGCGGTGGGCCACGGGCGTCGTCGTACTCGCCCGGCCTCCGGCCGGTGTCCTCAGTGGGCACCCCGCCGTCGACCTGCCCGGGCACGGCCAATTCCGTCGACGTGCACACTCTGGACACCTCGCACGTCGGCTTCGTGTTCCGGGCAGCGGAGGTGGCCGCGATCCTCGACACACTGTCTGTTTAGGACATACGTCGCCGGGGCCTCCCGTTGTCGCACGAGGCCCCGGTGACATCGTGGCATCCTCGGGCCAGGGAGGTGGCGGGATGCTGTCGGTGGTGGCGTTCGGGGTCGCCTGGTGGCTGGGGCTGTACCTGCTCGCCCGCGACCCCACCAAGCCGGCCCTACGCCTCGCCGGCGCCGGGCTGCTGAGCTACGGCCTCGCCCTGGCGGTCGACGTGCTCCGCCCGCACGGTGCCGTGCTGTCGGTCGTGCACGCCGTCCTGCTGGGGCTCCCGGCCGTGCTGTGGGCCGGTGTCCTGATCGGGCTGCGTGCCCGCGAGACCCGCACCCGGCGCGGCGACGTCCTGGTCGGGGCGCTGCTCGTCGGGCTCGCCGGCGGGCTGGTCCTGCTCGGCACGGTGGGGGAGCCGAGGGTGGTGCTGCTCGCCGCGATCGGGGTCGACCTGGTGGCGCTCGGGGTGTGCGTCGCGGTCTTCGACAGCTTCGACGAGGGCGAGACGCTGCGCCGCGACATGCTCGGGTCGCTGTTGCTCGCCGGCACCACCGCGGTGCTGTTCGGCGGGCAGGTCGGGCTGGCGATCCTGCTCGCCGGCGACCGCACCGGGCTCACCCTGCTGCTCTACGGCGTGGTCGCGGCCGCGATCGCCGTCCAGGTGCTCGCCCGGCCCCTCCAGCGCGCCGCGGACCGGCTCGCCCTGCCGGAGCCGCTGCGCGCGCGGCGCACCGAGCTGCGCGAGGTCGCCGACGCCCTCCCGCGTCGCGACGAGACCGTCGCGCTCGCGTCGCTGGGCGAGGCCGAGTTCGTCCGGCTCACCCGCCTCGCGCTGCGCCACTACGGCGACCTCGGCAAGCTCGTGGCCAGCCCGCTGGCCGCGCTGCCGGCGATCGACGCCCGGCTGGCCGCCCGCGGCGCACCCGACGCCCCGCTGGAGCGCGCCACCGAGCTCAAGGCGCTGCTGCTCGACACGATCGTCCGGCTCAAGCCCCGCGACGGCGACTTCGGCACGAGCGAGGAGTGGCGGCACTACAACGCGCTCTACTTCTACTACGTCGCCGGCGTCCGCCCGTACAGCGTGCGCACCAAGCTCACCGAGCTCGACCCGACCGCCCGGCGCGCGCTGTCCTGGTTCGCCGACCACGTGCCCGAGCGCACCCTGCACAACTGGCAGGCCGCCGCGGCGAAGCTCGTCGCCGCGGACCTACGCGCCGGGCTGCCCGCTGACCTGCGATAACGCGCTGCTGGCAGTACTTGGCAGCGGATTGCGTGGTGCTGGCAGTGCCCGCCGGCGCACGGTCGGACCATGACGATCACAGCAACCACACCAGCCCAGCTCCTCCGCATCGCCCTGACCTTCGACGGGATCGCCACCGGGCTCACGGGTGCCGCGCTCCTCGCGTTCGGCACCGAGCTCGACGGCCCGCTCGGGCTGCCGGCGCCCGTCCTGCTCGGCTTCGGCGCGTTCTTCCTCGTCTGGGGGGCGGTCGTGCTGTTCCTCGGCACCCGGCCGGTGATCAACCGGCGGGGCGCGCTGGCCGTGGTCGTGGTCAACCTGGTCTCGGTGCTGGACAGCGTGCTGCTGGTGGCCGCCGACCTGACCGACCTGACCACGCTCGGCACGGTCCTGGTCCTCGGCCTGGCCGTCGCGATCGCCGCGCTGGCCGGGCTCCAGGTGCTGGGTCTGCGGCAGAGCGGTCAGAACTGAGCGAAGATCGAGGTGAACTCGAACTGTCCCTGGGAGATGCCCGAGCAGGTGGGGGACACCCCACCGCCCGGGCACGACCCGTTGTCCCGGCCAGTCGACCAGAAGCCGAGCATGCCGATCTGGTTCGCCCGTGCCCAGTCGACCAGCTGCCGGGCGTGTGCGGGCAGGAACACCCTGCCGTTGTAGTTCTCGCCGATCATCGGGGTCACCCCGAGGCGGGCGCGCAGCTCCGCGTCCGACAGGTCCGGCCAGATCTCGCCCATCTGCCGCAGCGTGCTCTCCGCGGCCGCGATCACCGCGTCGCCCCAGTTCGGGCGGCTGCTGCCGAACTCCATGGTCATCGGGTTCACCAGCACGTCGACGCCGTGCGCGGCGGCCGACCGGAGCACCTGCACCGAGTACGGGTCCATCCCGTAGTCGTCGCCGAGCACCCGCATGGTGTAGCTGATCGAGGTGCCGCGCTCGTCCTGGAGCTGCTTGAGCGCGGTGTTCACCCGGTCGTGCGGGATCGTGGCCTCGACGTCGACGTCCAGGTGGTTGGTGCCGACGGTGTCCAGGATCTCCCGGTAGGCGTCGGCGAGGGCGTCCGCGCTGCCGCACGTGTACTCCAGGTACGGCCCCGCCGCGCCGCCGGTGGCGACCACCACCTCGCCGCCCTGCGCCTGCAGCGCCCGGATGTCGCCGATGATCCGCGGGTCGTCGAGCGGGATCGTGCCGCCCCACGAGGGGTTGCAGCCGGTCGAGTCGGCGAGCACGAACGCCAGCGTGAACGTCTTGTGCCCGGTGGCGGCCGCGACGTCGGTGAGCGACGGC
This sequence comes from Actinophytocola sp., assembly GCA_036259595.1. Lineage (GTDB taxonomy): Bacteria > Actinomycetota > Actinomycetes > Mycobacteriales > Pseudonocardiaceae > Actinophytocola. The sequence continues at coordinate 5,106 of DATABL010000178.1, read as the reverse complement.
GACGGCATCGTGATGTCGATGTAGGGGGCCGAGCCGATCGCGGCGGCCCGGGTGTCGGCCGTGGACGGTACGGCCACGGACAGGGTCGCGGCGGCGGCGACGAGAACGGTGGACGCGACCTTGCGCACGCTGAGCATCGTTGATCACCCTCGCGAGGTACGTACTGTGCAGGGACCTTCACCGTAAGTGGTTCAGACCATAGGGTCAATAGGTCTAGACCTTTGTGCGTACGCGAGACTGTCCGGGTGTCAACCCAACCCTGGCCGCCGGGCACGGCGACCGCCGTCGGATCCATGCCGGGCACCGACCCGGTCGAGGCGGCCACCGTCGTCATGGGCGAGCTGCCCGACCTGCCGCACCTGCCGGAGCTGCCCGGCCGCGGCGCCGGCGCCGACCTCGTCGGCCGCACCGCGGGCCTGCTCGTCGACCTCGCCGTCGAGCTCGTGCCGTCGGCCTACCGGGTCACCGCCCGCCCCGGCGTCGACCACCGCCGCGCCGTCGACCATCTGCGCCGCGACCTCGACGCCCTCGAGCTCGCGCTGGACCGGGCCGGCACCAAGCCGCCCGTGGTGAAGGTGCAGGCGGCCGGGCCGTGGACGCTCACCTCCGAGGTCGAGCTGCCCCGCGGGCACCGGGTCCTCACCGACCCCGGCGCGCTCCGCGAGTTCACCGAGTCGCTGGCCGAGGGCCTGACCCGGCACGTCGCCGAGATCCGCCGGCGCACCGGCGCGGAGGTGCTCGTCCAGCTCGACGAGCCGTCGCTGCCCGCCGTTCTCGCCGGCGCGCTGCCCACCCCGTCGACGCTCGGCACGGTCCCCGCGGTGCCCGAGCCCGACGCCCGCGACACGCTCGCCGCCATCGTCGACGCGGCCAGGAAGGCCACCGGGTGCCCGGTCGTCGTGCACTGCTGCGCGCCGCGCCCGCCGGTGGCGCTGTTCCGCGCGGCCGGCGCGGACGCCGTCGCCCTCGACGCGACGCTGCTGGAGGGCATGCCCGCCGCCTTCACCGACCAGCTGGGCGAGGCCGTCGACGCCGGCTGCGTGCTGTTCCTCGGCCTGGTGCCCAGCACCGAGCCCGACACCCCGCCGGCGCTGCGCACCCTCGCCCGCCCGGCGCTGGAGCTGTTCGACCTGCTCGGCTTCGACCGCGAACGGCTCGCCACCCAGGCCGTGCCCACCCCGGCCTGCGGACTCGCCGGTGCGACCCAGTCGTGGGCCCGCCGCGCGCTGGGGCTCGCCCGCGACCTCGGCAAGGGGTTCGTCGAGCCACCCGAATCCTGGGCGAAACCGGAGTAGTCTCCTGCGGATGACCGTCGTTCTCGCGATCGGCACTCGCAAGGGCCTCTGGCTCGCCACCAGCACCGACGGCCGCGCGACCTGGGAGCTCACCGGCCCGCGGCACCCCATGACCGACGTCTACGCCGTCGGGTTCGACACCCGACGCGACACCCCGCGCCTGCTCGCCGGCGTCACCAGCGAGCACTGGGGGCCGAGCGTGGCCGTCAGCGACGACCTCGGCCAGACCTGGCACGAGCCCGACCACGCGCCGGTCGCGTTCCCCGCCGACACCGGCGCCGCGCTGGGCCGGGTGTGGCAGTTCGCCTTCGGCCCACCCGACGTGGTCTACGCCGGCACCGAGCCGTCGGCGCTGTTCCGCTCGACCGACGGCGGCGAGACCTACGAGCTGGTGCGCGGGCTGTGGGACCACCCGCACCGCGAGAAGTGGGGGGCCGGCTTCGGCGGCCAGGCGATCCACTCGATCGTGCCGCACCCGACCGACCCCGACCGGGTGACGGTCGCGATGTCCACCGGCGGCGTCTACGTGACCGCCGACGGCGGCGCGAGCTGGGAGCCGCGCAACCGGGGCATCGCCGCCTGGTTCGAGCCCGACCCGTACCCGGAGTTCGGGCAGTGCGTGCACAAGATCGCCCAGCACCCGACCCGCCCGGAGCGGTTCTTCGCGCAGAACCACGGCGGCGTGTACCGCAGCGACGACGCGGGCGAGACCTGGGAGCCCATCGCCGAGGGCCTGCCCGCCGACTTCGGCTTCCCGATGGTCGTCCACCCGCACCGCCCGGACGTCGTCTACACCGTCCCGCTGGTCGCCGACGGGATGCGCTTCCCGCCGGAGGGCCGCTGCCGGGTGTACCGCAGCGAGGACGCCGGCGGGTCGTGGACCGGGCTCGGCGCCGGGCTGCCGGACGCCTGCTGGACCAACGTGCTCCGCGACGCGATGTGCGCGGACACCGCCGACCCGGCCGGCGTGTACTTCGGCACCCGCTCCGGCACCGTGTACGCGAGCCGCGACGAGGGCGAGCACTGGCAGCCGGTCGCCGAGCACCTGCCGGACGTGCTGAGCGTGCGCGCGGCGGTGGTGTAGCCGTGGCCGTCACCGTGCGGCTGCCCAGCGCACTGCGCCGGCAGGCCGGCGACCGGTCCACCGTGGACGTCGAACTGCCCGCGCGGGCCACGCTGGGCGACCTGCTCAACGTGCTGGCCGCCGACCACCCGGGCCTGGAGCGGCGGCTGCGCGACGAGCGGGGCGGGCTGCGCCGGTATGTGAACTTCTTCGTCGACGGGGAGGAGTGCCGGCGTCTGGCCGGCGCCGACACTCCCCTCGACGGCGCCGCGGAGGTGCAGATCATCCCGTCGGTCGCGGGCGGCTCGGGCACCATGGGGGCATGAAGTGGTTCCGCCGGCGTCCCGCCCAGCCCGTACCCGATCGCCCCGACCCGCGGGTGCTGGCCGAGCGGTTCTGGTGCGGCTGGCAGGAGATGCTGCCGGAGGTCGCCGCCGCGCTCGGTGACCGGGAACCCAACCGGGTGGAGAACCAGCTCTGCCAGCTCGTCGCCGGCCTGCACCCCGACCTGCACTTCTCGCTCGAACGCGGCCAGCGGTCGATCTACGCCCTGGTCGTCACCGGTCAGGAGGACCCCCGGCTGCGCCCCTACACCGACGCCTGGCGCGCGGCCGCCCCGCCCGAGGACGCCATCTGGGAGTACCACGACGCCGTCCCGCCGGTGCCCGACCCGACGCTGGTCACGGTCAACCTCGGCGAACACCGGATCCGGCTCGCCGACGTGCGGGTGGTGGCCCAGGTCGACCGGGCCGACGGTGTGGTCGACGTCGCCGTGCACCACCCGACGATGGCCGACCTGGACCAGAACGCCCGGTCGGCGATGACCTACCTGCCGCTGGACGCCGCGCTGGGGGAGCGGCTGGCGGCCGAGCGGCTGCGCCGGGTGGAGACCGCGGAGAGCGAACCCCACGACACGATCGGATTGCTCGAACTACGCGATCTGGTGCACGAGCTGGCCGGCCTGGAGCCGCCGAGAACTGTCCCACCGGCCGACTAGTCTTACCTACCGTGACCAGTGTGAACGAGCAGGAAGGCCTGGAGGACGTCCCCGCCGACGTCCGGGAGCGGCACGGCGCCCTGGCCGAGGAGATCAACGGGCACCGCTTCCGCTACTACGTGCTCGACTCGCCGACGATCTCCGACGGCGAGTTCGACGCGTTGTGGCACGAGCTGCTGGCCATCGAGGAGCGCCACCCCGGGCTGGTCACCCCCGACTCGCCGAGCCAGCAGGTCGGCGGCACCTTCTCCACCGAGTTCGCCGCCGTCGACCACCTGGAGCGGATGCTCAGCCTGGACAACACGTTCGACGCCGACGAGCTCGGCGCGTGGGTCGACCGGATCGAGAAGGAGCTCGGGCGGACCTCGTACCTGTGCGAGCTCAAGATCGACGGCCTGGCCATCAACCTGCTGTACGAGAGGGGCCGCCTCGTGCGCGCGCTCACCCGCGGCGACGGGCGCACCGGCGAGGACGTCACGCTCAACGTGCGCACCCTCGACGACGTGCCGCAGCAGCTGACCGGCACCGACGAGTTCCCGGTGCCCGCGCTGGTCGAGGTCCGCGGGGAGGTGTACTTCCGCCTCCAGGACTTCGAGGAGCTGAACGCGAAGCTCGTCGAGGCCGGCAAGCCCGCGTTCGCCAACCCGCGCAACACCGCGGCCGGGTCGCTGCGGCAGAAGGATCCCAAGGTCACCGCGAGCCGGCGGCTGCGGCTGATCTGCCACGGCCTCGGCCGGCGTGAGGGCTTCGAGCCGGCCCGGCAGTCCGAGGCCTACCGGGCGCTGGCCGCGTGGGGCCTGCCGGTGTCCGAGCACACCAAGGTGATCTCCACCCGCGAGGAGCTGTTCGGCCACATCGACCACTGGGGCGCGCACCGTCACGACGTCGACCACGAGATCGACGGCATCGTGGTCAAGGTCGACGAGGTGTCCGCGCAGCGGCGCCTGGGCAGCACCTCGCGTGCCCCGCGCTGGGCCATCGCCTACAAGTACGCGCCGGAGGAGGCCACCACCACGCTCACCGACATCCAGGTGAACGTCGGTCGCACCGGCCGGATCACGCCGTTCGCGGTGATGGAGCCGGTGAAGGTCGCCGGATCGACGGTGGCGCTGGCCACCCTGCACAACGCCAGCGAGGTCAAGCGCAAGGGCGTGCTGATCGGCGACCGCGTGGTGATCCGCAAGGCGGGCGACGTGATCCCCGAGGTGCTCGGCCCGGTGGCCGACGTGCGCACCGGCGAGGAGCGCGAGTGGACGATGCCCGAGCGCTGCCCGTCCTGCGACACGCCGCTGGCCTACGAGAAGGAGGGCGACGCCGACATCCGCTGCCCGAACGCGCGCGGCTGCCCCGGCCAGCGCGCGGAGCGGCTGAGCTACGTCGCCGGCCGGTCGGCGCTGGACATCGAGGTGCTCGGCGACGAGGCCGCGGTCGCGTTGATCGACTCGGGCGTCGTCGGCGACGAGGGCGACCTGTTCGACCTCGACGAGGAGAAGCTGACGTCGGTGGAGCTGTTCCGCACCAAGGCGGGCACGCTGTCGGCGAACGGGGCCAAGCTGCTGGCGAACCTGGAGACGGTCAAGCAGCGTCCACTGTGGAAGGTCCTGGTGGCCCTGTCGATCCGGCACGTCGGGCCGACGGCGGCGCGGGCGCTGGCGCAGGAGTTCGGCTCGATCCCGCGGATCATGGCGGCCTCGGAGGAGGAGCTGGAGGCCGCGGAGGGCGTCGGTCCCACGATCGTGGCCGCGCTGCGG
>DATABL010000177.1:0-7438 GCA_036259595.1 Actinophytocola sp. | reverse complement strand
CTGGTCATGCTCGACCTGCTCGGGGGTGAGCACGTCGAACAGCTTCTCCCGCACCTCGGTGACGTGTCCGGGCGCGGCGGCCTCGAGCGCGGCGTAGCCCTTGTCGGTGAGCATCGCGAACGACCCGCGCTTGTCGGTGGGGCAGGTGCGCCGGCGGACCCAGCCGACCTCCTCCAGCCGGGCGACCGCGTGGGACAGGCGGCTGCGGGAGGAGCCGCGGGCGCCGGCGAGGTCGCTCATCCGCAGCGTGCGGTCGGGTGCCTCGGACAGCGCGACCAGGATCTCGTAGTAGGTGTAGGGCATGCCGGAGTCGCGCTGCAGCTGGCGGGCGAGCTGCTCGGAGAGCGCGTCGGCCGCCGAGATGAAGGCGCGCCAGACCTCCTGCTCGCAGGCGCTCAGCCACCGGGTCTCGGACATGCCCCCAGTGTACTAGTTGAACTCTCAATCAAGTAGGTGTACGGTAACGATTGATCGCTCAACAGATGATCGTTCAACTACTTGCACGGAGGCTCTTCACATGACCAGCACCACGGTCGACCTGCCCGGCTACGTGGTCGGCACCTGGGACATCGACGACGCGCACAGCGACGTCGGTTTCGTCGTCCGGCACCTGGTGGTGACCAAGGTCCGCGGCAGGTTCTCCGACGTCAAGGGCACGATCGTGACCGCGGAGAACCCGCTGGACTCCTCGGTCGACATCACCATCGGCCTGAACTCGATCAGCACGCACAACGAGACCCGCGACAACCACCTGCGCTCGGCCGACTTCTTCGAGGTCGAGACCCACCCGGAGATGACCTACCGGGCCTCCGGCGCGCGCCAGGACGGCGACAACTTCGTCCTCGACGGCGAACTGACGCTCAAGGGCGTCACCAGGGTCGTGCCGCTGACCTTCGAGTTCAACGGCGTCGGCGGCGACCCGTGGGGCGGCACCCGCGCCGGGTTCAGCGCGACCGCCCAGATCAACCGCAGGGACTTCAACGTCAACTTCGAGGGCGTGCAGAACGGCGTCGCCGTGGTCGCCGACAAGATCGACATCCAGATCGAGATCGAGGCCGTCCTCCGCCAGCCCGAGCAGGCCTGACCAACCGTCCCCCTGAAGGACCCACCGCCGAGGAGGGTCCTTCAGGGCAGGGTGGTCCAGGCCGTGGCGAGCAGGGCGCGGGTCTCGCCGAGGAGCTGGGGCAGGACCTTGGTGTGACCGACCACCGGCATGAAGTTCGAGTCGCCGCCCCATCGCGGCACCACGTGCTGGTGCAGGTGCGCGGCGATCCCGGCGCCCGCGATCACGCCCTGGTTCATCCCGATGTTGAACCCGTGCGGCGCGGACACCGACCGCGCCACCGTCATCGCCCGCTGGGTGAACTCCGCCAGCTCCACCGTCTCCGCCGGCGTCAGGTCCACGTAGTCGGCCACGTGCCGGAACGGCACCACCATCAGGTGACCCGGGTTGTACGGGTACAGGTTCAGCACCCCGTACACCAGCTCGCCGCGCGCGACAATCAACGCGTCGGCGTCGTCCAGCTCGACCAGCCGGCAGAACGGGCAGCCGTCGGCGTCCACGCCGTCCGGCTTGTCCTGGCCCCTGATGTACGCCATCCGGTGCGGCGTCCACAGCCGCTGGAGGGCGTCGGGGATCCCCACGCCCTCCTGCGCCACGAGGTCGGGCGGCTCGCTGGTCATGACCCGATCCTAGGTGTCCACCCGGACGCTCTCCGCCGTCGGTGAGGCATTCTCCCGGCGCTCGATCCAGTCGGCGACCACGTCGACGGCCCGGTCCACCGGCACGCCGTTGACCTGGCCGCCGTCGCGGAACCGGAACGACACCGCGCCCGCCTCGACGTCCTTGCCGCCGGCGAGCAGCATGAACGGCACCTTCTGGGTGGTGTGGTTGCGGATCTTCTTCTGCATCCGATCGTCGGAGGTGTCGACCTCGACCCGGATCCCGCGCGCCCGCAGCGCTTTCGCCACCTGCTGGAGGTGGTCGGCGTGCTCGTCGGCGATCGGGATGCCCACCACCTGCACCGGCGCGAGCCAGGCCGGGAACGCGCCGGCGTAGTGCTCGGTCAGCACGCCGAAGAACCGCTCGATGGAGCCGAACAGCGCCCGGTGCAGCACCACCGGCTGCTGGCGCGACCCGTCGGCGGCGGTGTAGGACAGCTCGAACCGCTTCGGGTGGTTGAAGTCCACCTGAATGGTCGACATCTGCCACGACCGGCCGATCGCGTCCTTGGCCTGCACCGAGATCTTCGGACCGTAGTAGGCCGCGCCGCCCGGGTCCGGCACCAGCTCGAGGCCGGAGTCGACGGCGGCCTGCCGCAGGGTCTCGGTCGCGGCCGCCCACTCCTCGTCCGAGCCGATGAACTTGCCGGTGTCGCCCTTGGTGGACAGCTCCAGGTAGAAGTCGGACAGGCCGTAGTCGGCCAGCAGGTCGAGCACGAACCGCAGCAGCGACCGCAGCTCGCCCGGCGCCTGCTCGGGGGTGCAGTAGATGTGCGAGTCGTCCATGGTCAGCCCGCGCACCCTGGTGAGGCCGTGCACCACGCCGGACTTCTCGTACCGATACACCGCCCCGAACTCGAACAGCCGCAGCGGCAGCTCCCGGTACGACCGCCCGCGCGAGCGGAAGATCAGGTGGTGCATCGGGCAGTTCATGGCCTTGAGGTAGTAGTCCTCGCCCTCGAACGACAGGGGCGGGAACATCGTCTCCTTGTAGTACGGGAGGTGGCCCGAGGTGTGGAACAGCCCTCCCTTGGAGATGTGCGGGGTGTTCACGAACTCGTAGCCGGCCTCCTCGTGGCGACGGCGCGAGTAGTTCTCCAGCTCGCGGCGGATGATGCCGCCCTTGGGGTGGAACACCGGCAGGCCGGAGCCGATCTCCTCGGGGAAGGAGAACAGGTCGAGCTCCGCGCCGAGCCGGCGGTGGTCGCGCCGCTCGGCCTCGGCGAGCCGCTCCAGGTAGGCGTCCTGCGCCTCCTGGGACTCCCACGCGGTGCCGTAGATCCGCTGCAGCTGCGGGTTCTGCTCGCTGCCCCGCCAGTACGCCGCGGCGACGCGCATGAGCTTGAACGCCGGGATGTGCTTGGTGGTGGGCACGTGCGGTCCCCGGCACAGGTCGCCCCAGACCTGCTCGCCGGACCGCGGGTCGAGGTTGTCGTAGACGGTGAGCTCGCCGCCGCCGACCTCCATCACCTCGTCGGTGTCGACGTCGGACTTGAGGTCGACCAGCTCCAGCTTGAACGGCTCGTCGGCCAGCTCGACCTTCGCGGCCTCGACCGAGTCGAGCACGCGCCGGGAGAACCGCTGCGAGGACTTGACGATCTGCTTCATCCGCTTCTCGAGGGCGGCCAGGTCCTCGGGGGTGAACGGGCGCTCGACGTCGAAGTCGTAGTAGAAGCCGTCGCGGACCGGCGGGCCGATGCCGAGCTTGGCCTCCGGGAACTGCTGCTGCACGGCCTGGGCCAGCACGTGCGCGGCGGAGTGCCGGATCACCGCGCGGCCGTCGTCGGTGTCGGCCGCGACCGGCTCGACCTGGGCGTCGGCGGCGGGGGTCCAGGACAGGTCGCGGAGCCGGCCGTCGACGTCCCGGACCACCACGACGGCGTCCGGGCCCTTGCCGGGCAGACCGGCCTCCCGGACCGCGGCACCCGCCGTGGTGCCGGCCGGCACCACCACGCGCGGGGTGGGTTCGGCGGCTGGCGGGCGTGGCTGGGACACGGCTGCTCCTTGCGAGGGGCTCGACAGTCGGTAGGCGACGATGCTATCGAGCCGCCCCGGCGGCTGGCGTGCGGGTTTTCAGCCGGAGAGCATGCCCCGCATCCGGTGGATCTCGTCGGTCTGCGTGACGGCCACGTCGTCGGCGATCTCCTGCACCCGGACGTTCACGCCGGTCCGGCGGATCTCCTCGACCATCGTCAGCCCGCCCTCGTGGTGGCGGACCATGAGCTGCAGGAACAGCGTGTCGAAGGTCGCGCCCTTCGCGGCCTCCAGCGCCGCCAGCTGCGCGTCGGTGGCCATGCCCGGCATGTCGGCGTGGTCGCCGGCGGGCGACCCGTGCCCGCCGTGGTCACCGTGGTCCGGGGCGTCGGTGTCGACCGTCGGCTTGTCGTAGCGCTCCAGCCAGCGGTTCATCATGTCGATCTCGGGGCCCTGGCTGTCGGCGATCCGGGCGGCGATGCCCCGGACGTCGGCCGCGGCCGCCCGGTCCGGCGCGAGCTCGGCCATCGCCACGGCCTGGGTGTGGTGGACGATCATGTCCTGGACGAACTCGACGTCGGCCTCGTTCGGCGGTTCCTCCTCGACCGGCGTGGCCTCGCCGGGCGGGATCGTCGAGGCCTGCTCCCCCGGTCCGCCGGGCACGATCACCGGCGCGGAGTTGGTCGGCGGCTCCGGATCCTCCTGGGTGCAGGCGACCAGACCGCCGGCCGCGAGGAGCACGCCCGCGACGGCCGCGACCCGGCGCGGGTACGTACCAACCGCCCGGCTTGTCCGAATCATGGGTAATCGTGTTCCCAACTGTCGAGTAACCGGTCGAACAGCGCTAGTTTATTCCTCACTTACCTGGTCATAATGTGCCCCACCGACAGTTCTGAGAGGGGTACGTGCAGTGAGATCAACTCTGCGAGGCTGGCGCCGGCGCGCGTCGACCGCGGCGATCGGGGCCGCCGCCCTGGCGGTGGCCATGGTGGCAGGAGTCCCCTCGGTCGCGGCCGACGACTTCCCGGCACCCGACGAGATCGTCAGCAGCCCGAACATGAAGCAGGTGGCCCACCTGCCGCCGACGTCGCCGCTGGCCGGCGGCACCGGGACCGACATCGCCTTCCAGGGGCGGTACGCGTTCGTCGGCAACTACCTCGGGTTCACGATCTACGACATCAAGAACCCGAAGAAGACGAAGATCGTGAGCCAGGTGCTCTGCCCCGGCTCGCAGAACGACATCTCGGTCACCGGCGACCTGCTGTTCCTGTCGACCGACTCGCGCCGCAGCGACGACTCGTGCGCCTCGACCTCCCAGAACGACGGCTCCAAGGCCTACTGGGAGGGCATGAAGATCTTCGACATCAGCGACAAGCGGGCGCCGCGCTACATCAAGTCGGTGGAGACCGACTGCGGTTCGCACACCCACACGCTGGTGCCGGACAACAAGCGCGGCAAGTGGGACCGGCACGGCAAGCGGAACAAGAAGGTCTACCTGTACGTGTCGTCGTACGGGCCGTCGAGCGGCCTGTCGGACTGCCAGCCGCCGCACGACAAGATCACGATCATCGAGGTCCCGGTCAAGCGGCCGACGAAGGCCAGGGTCGTCTCCACCCCGGTGCTGTTCCCGGACGGCGGCAACCCGGGCGTGCCGGGCAACATCGAGGACGGCTACACCAGCGCGACCACCGGCTGCCACGACATCACGGTGTACCCGGAGAAGGACCTGGCCGCCGGTGCCTGCATGGGTGACGGTGTCCTGTTCGACATCTCCGACCGGACGAACCCGGTCGAGATCCACCGCGTGCAGGACGACGAGAACTTCGCGTTCTGGCACTCGGCCACGTTCAACAACCGCGGTACGAAGGTCGTCTTCACCGACGAGCTCGGCGGTGGCGGCGCGGCCACGTGCAACGCGGAGATCGGCCAGGAGCGCGGCGCGGACGGCATCTACGACATCGTCGGCCGCGGCGACGACCGCCGGTTGGTGTTCCGGAGCTACTTCAAGATCGACCGCCACCAGACCGACGAGGAGAACTGCGTCGCGCACAACGGCTCGCTGATCCCGGTATCGGGCAAGGACATCATGGTCCAGGCCTGGTACATGGGCGGCATCCAGGTGTGGGACTTCACCGACTCGTCGAACCCGAAGAAGATCGGCTTCTGGGAGCGCGGCCCGGCCGCGAACCCGGAGGAGGGCGGCGGCAGTTGGTCGGCGTACTACTACAACGGCTACATCTACTCGTCCGACCTCGGCAAGGGCTTCGACGTCCTGCGGATCGACGACCGCCGGACCGACCCCGCCAGGTGGGTGCGGATGGATGAGCTGAACGTGCAGACCCAGGGGAGCTACGGCTGGCACCACGGCCGTCGCTGAGCGGGTCTTCCGGGGCCTCGCCGGTACCGTCCGGCGGGGCCCCGTCACGTCCGCCGACCCGGCTGTGAGGGCTCATGCGGCGTCCGGTACTGTTTCCGACGTTCGCGAGGGGCGATTAGCTCAGCGGGAGAGCGTTCCGCTCACACCGGAAAGGTCACTGGTTCGATCCCAGTATCGCCCACGCACAGGCCCCCATCGCGCTCGGCGCGGTGGGGGCCCTTTGCGTTTCACCCGTCTTCGTGACGAAGCCCACTCGAGGAGGCTTGTCCCGGGGTGGTCCTGCGGTAAGTTGCCGGGGGTGGACCGAGCAACATTCGGGCTACGAGGCTACCGGGACGCGGCTGACTCTTGTCAGGATGGGAGGGGCCAGGAGTACCTTCACGGAGCGTTGTCTTCCGGGCGCGTAGGGCTGAACTAGCTGACCCGTACGGGTGAACTATGGCGTACATGTGACCCAAAGACGTGCCCCGACCGTCACAGACAAGGTACTCAGTCGTTCAAGTGGCTGGGAAGGGAGAGAAGGGTAGCGACGATGCGCAACGACCACGTCACGCTCCGCTCGACGGCGGTGTTCGACCTCCTGGCGCCGCGGACGCCCGCCGTCCCGGTGAAGGTCGAGCTGCGCTACGACACGCGCGATCCGTACGCGGTCGTGGCGGCCTTCCGCACCGGCCGTGCGGGCTGGGTGGAGTGGGTGTTCGCCCGCGACCTCCTGGCCGACGGCCTCATCGCGGAAGCCGGCAACGGCGACGTGCGAATCAGGCCGGCCGTGGACGATCCCGAGGTGGTGGTGATCGAGCTGAGCAGCCCGTCGGGGCATGCGGTGTTCGAGGCGTCAGCGCAGGAGCTGGCGGACTTCCTGGACCGGACGTACGACGTCGTGGTGCCCGGCAACGAGCACCTGTGGGTGGACGTCGACGAGGCACTCACACACTTGATCTCCACCGACCTGACCTGAGCCTTCGCCGAAAGACAACCCCCGGTTCGACGCCGGTTAGGCGGGTCGGATAGAGTTTCGCTCGCACCTTGAGGGGCCGGAAGTTCCTGGGGGGTGTGGGTTTCTGCGGACGTAGCGCAGCTGGTAGCGCATCACCTTGCCAAGGTGAGGGTCGCGGGTTCGAGTCCCGTCGTCCGCTCGAAGAGGGGTCGGTCTCCCCAGGACCGAATCCTGGCCCCTCGGCCCGAGCCTGGCCCACCCGGGATACGCTCGGGCAGCCGGCGGAGTGGCCGAGTGGCTTAGGCAAGGGCCTGCAAAGCCCTGTACGCGGGTTCGATTCCCGCCTCCGCCTCGGGCGATTAGCTCAGTGGGAGAGCACTACCTTGACACGGTAGGGGTCACTGGTTCAATCCCAGTATCGCCCACCA
>DATABL010000176.1:0-19487 GCA_036259595.1 Actinophytocola sp. | reverse complement strand
CCCCCCCACCACTGGGGGGAGGTCGTCAGCGCTCGCGTTTGTCGTTCTTCAGCACCACCGTCCGCTCGCCGAGCGGCTGCTCGAGCTCGGTGGTCAGCTTCGGGTAGCGCAGGTCCATCGTGCACATCTTCGGTTCGCTCGGCACGGTCTCGATCATCGTCACCACGACCTGGGTCTCGTTCTGCACCGGCACCTCGAGGCTCGCCTTCCCGCAGCCGCCCTCCTGGGCGACGACCCCGAGGGTGCGGCCGTCGTCCTCGGTCCACACCAGCACCGGGTAGCCCTTGGGCAGGGCCGCGGCGTCGATCCGGTCGGGCGCCACGCGCTCGCCGCCGGACGGCGGGGTCCGTGCCGGCTGCTTGTCCGGTTCGGTGTTCGGCGGCGCCGAGGTCTCGGTGGGGCGGGTGTCGCCCGTGTTGGCCTGGTTGTCCTGGTTCTCCTGCGGGTTGGCGCAGGCGCTCGTCAGCAAGAGCAGAACGCCGGCGCCAACGACGGTTCCTAGGCGTTTCATGTGTGGAGGACGGGCCGCGCGGGGCGTGGCGTTGCACGCGGGGGCTAAACCCGACTTTCGTAGGACAGTGACCGCAGGCGGCGCGGGCCGGTGTCCTGCGTCGACGGCGGCGGGCCCACCTTCACCCTGGCGCGCAGCACCGCGACGCCCGCCGGGGTGGCGAGGATCGGCTCGAGCGCGAGCCAGCGCACGGCCGGCACGTCCTCGGCGAGTGCCGCGACCCGGACCACCAGGTCGGTGAGCGCGTCGAGGTCGACCGGTTCGTCCCCGCGGTACCCGGTCAGCAGCGGCGCGGCCTTGGGGGCGCGGACCAGTTCGGCGGCGTCGACGTCGGTGAGCGGGACGGCCCGGTAGGCGCGGTCGCCGAGCAGGTCGCTGACCACGCCGGACAGTCCGAACGAGACCAGCGTGCCGAACGACGGGTCGTCCTGGACCCCGATCGCGCACCCGGTGCCGCGCCCGGCCATCCGCTGCACGTACACCTCGGCCACCCCGGACAGGTCGGTGAGCTCCGCGTACGCGTCGCGCACGGACTCCGGTGTGGACAGGTCGAGCCGGACGCCGGCGAGGTCGGCGCGGCGCCAGAACCGCTCACCGGTCGCCTTGACCGCGACGGGGAACCCGAGCTCGGCGGCCGCCGCGACGGCGTCCTCGGCGCTGCCGGCGACCCGGTAGTCGACCACGCCGACGCCGTAGCAGGACAGCAGGGCGACGACGTCCGCGTCGGCCAGCTCCACCAGGCCGTCCACGTCGGACGACGCGGCGGCGACGATCTCCTGCGCCCGTGCGGTGTCCAGGCCCTCCGGGCGCACCGGCTCGCCCTGTGGGGCGGAGCGCCAGCGGGCGTAGCGGGTGGCGCGGGCGAGCGCGAGCACGGCCCGCTCCGGGCTCGGGTAGCTCGGGATCGAGCCGCGGCCGGGCGCGCCGCCGGGGCCGGGGACCGCGAGCTCGGCCGGGATGCCCTCGGTGGCGAGGAACGTCGAGACGATCGGTTTGCGCTCGTCGAGGTCGGCGACCGCGTCCCGCAGCGCGCGGGCGTAGGCGGCGCCGGGGGTGGTCAGCGGCGGCACGAACACGACGACCAGCGCGTCGACGTCCGGCCGGCGCAGGGCGTCGCGGACCGCGGCGGCGAGCACGTCCGGGCCGGCGGCGGCGCCGACGTCGACCGGGGCGCCGGCGAGTTCGAGGTCGCGGGCGAGCGCGGCGTCGGCGGCGAGCACGCCGATCGCGGTGGAGTTGCCGACGATCCCGACCCGGCCGCCGCGCGGCAACGGCTGGTGGGCGAGCAGCAGCGCGGTGTCGAAGAGCTGGGCGAGCGACTCGACGCGGATCACCCCGGCCTGCTCGAACAGCGCGTCGACGCTGGCCTCGTCGACCGGGACCGAGGTGGCGGCGAGCGCGGGCAGCACGGCGTTGCGCCCGGACTTCACCGCGACGATCGGCTTGACCCGCCCGAGCCGCCGGGCGAGCCGGGCGAACTTGCGCGGGTTGCCGAACGACTCCAGGTAGAGCAGCACGACATCGGTGGCGGGGTCGGTCTCCCAGTACTGGAGCAGGTCGTTGCCGGAGACGTCGGCACGGTTGCCGGCGGAGACGAAGGTGGACAGCCCGAGCCCGCGGGCGGCGGCGTCGGCGAGGATCGCGGTGCCCAGGGCGCCGGACTGGCAGAAGAACCCGGTGCGGCCGAGGCCGGGCAGCGTCGGGGCGAGGGTGGCGTTGAGCCGGACCGCGGGGTCGGTGTTGACCACGCCGAGCGCGTTCGGCCCGACCACGCGCATGCCGTGGGCCCGGGCCTCGGTGACCAGGCGGCGTTCGGCGCCCTGCCCGTCCGGGCCGGTCTCGCCGAAGCCGGAGGAGATGACGACGAGCGCCTTGACGCCCTTGGCGAGGCAGGCGTCCATGACCTCGTCGATGCTGGCCGCCGGCACCGCGACCACGGCGAGGTCGACGGGTCCGGGGATGTCCAGGACGCTCGGGTAGGCGCGGACCCCGCGCACGGCGGCGCGCTCGGCGTTGACCGGGTACACGGGTCCGGTGAAGTCGGCGCGCAGCAGGTTGCCCAGTACGGCGTAGCCGATCTTGTCCGGGTCGGCGGAGGCGCCGATGAGCGCGACCGAGCCGGGGTGGAGCAGGTTGTGCACGCTGCGGGCCTCGGCGGCCTGCTCCCGGGCGCGGGCGACCGCGACGGACCGCTCGGTGGGGTCGATGGCGAACTCCAGGTGGTAGACGCCCTCGTCCATGGCGCGGGTGAGCTGGTAGCCGGCGGCGCGGAAGACCCCGAGCATGGCGTTGTTCTCGGCGAGCACCTCGGCGACGAACGTGCGGATGTCGTTCTCCCCCGCGGCGGCGGCGAGGTGTTCGAGCAGGATCGGGCCGAGCCCGCGGCTCTGGTGGGCGTCCTCGACGACGAACGCGACCTCGGCGGAGGGGCCGCCGTCGATGCGCTCGTAGCGGGCGACCGCGATGATGTCGTCGCCGAGCAGGGCGATGAAGGCGACCCGGTCGCGGTGGTTCACGGTGGAGAACCGCTGCAGGTCGCGGGGCGGGATCTGGGGGTAGGCGCCGAAGTAGCGCAGGTAGCGGGTGCGCTCGGACATCCGGCCGTGGAAGGCGAGCAGCGCGTCGCCGTCGCTCGGCACGACCGGTCTGAGGTGGACGGTGCCGCCGTCGGACAGCACCACGTCCGCCTCCCACTGCCGGGGGTAGTCGAACGGGTCCATGGTTCGCTCAGTCCCTGGGATCGTCGGGATCCAGGCCGTGCAGGGGGAACACGGCGCGGCGGGTGTCGCGGATGCTGTTGTCGACCTGCTGGTCGACGGTGCCGTCCCACGGGTCGTGGTCGGTGTCCTTGCCGTCGCCCATGGCGAGCGGGAGCTCCGCGGTGGGGGCGATCCGCTCGATCGTCGAGGTCCACTCGGGCGGCAGCACGGTGGCCGGGTCGACGTCGCGGTCGAGCATGGTGGCGATGAGGTGGGTCCAGGAGCGGGGGACGACGCGGAGCAGCTGGTATCCCCCGCCGCCCGCGGCGAGCCAGTTGCCGCCGGCGTGGGTCTCGGCGAGGTCGCGCACGGTCTGGTAGATCCGGCGGTGCCCGTCGACGGACAGGGACAGCGCGGCGAGCGGGTCCTCGTCGTGGGTGTCGACGCCGCACTGGCTGACCAGCAGCTGGGGTTGGAAGGCCTTGAGCAGCGAGGGAACGACGGCGTGGAAGGCGCGGAACCAGGCGCGGTCGTCGGTGTAGGGCGGGAGGGCGACGTTGACGGCGGAGCCCTCGGCGCCGGCGCCGCCGGTCTCGTCGGCGAACCCGGTGCCGGGGAAGAGGGTGAGCGGATTCTGGTGCAGGGAGATCGTGAGCACGCGCGGGTCGTCGTAGAAGGCCGCCTGCACGCCGTCGCCGTGGTGGACGTCGGTGTCGAGGTAGGCGATGCGGTCGTAGCCGTTGTCCAGGAGCCAGGAGATGGCGATCGCGGTGTCGTTGTACACACAGAAGCCGGCGGCCCGGTCGCGCATGGCGTGGTGCAGGCCGCCGGCGATGCTGACCGCGCGCCTGGTGGCGCCGGAGGCGATCTGGCGGGCCGCGAGCAGCGAGCTGCCGACGACCATGGCGGAGGACTCGTGCATGCGGTCGAAGATCGGGTTGTCCGGGGTGCCGAGCCCGTGGCCGACGTCCCACCCGGCCATCGGCGCCTCTCGGACGGCGTCGATGTAGCCGGCGTCGTGAACGCGGCGGATCTCCTCCTCCGGGGCCGACTCCGGCACCAGCAGCTCGACGCCGTCGAGGACACCGAGGGCGCGAGCCAGCCGAACGGTCAACTCCAGCCGGATGGGGTTGAGGGGATGCTCCCCACCCAGGTCGTAGCCGAGCAACGCCGAGTCCCAGACAATCGCGGCTGGCAGAACCATGCGGCCACCCTATCCGTGCCCGCCGCCCCCGGCCGGTTCCACGCGGGCGCGAGGCGCGCGGAGGCGCGCGAGGGGCGCGGAGGCGCGCGAGGGGCGCGGAGGCGCGAGTGGCGCTCAGTGCTGGGCAAGCCGGTTGCCGTGTTGGTCGGCGCACCGCCCCAGCCGCGCTCGCCAAGCGTCTCGACCCTGCCAGGCTCCCGCCCGGTTACTCAGCCGGCTTCGCGGCCCGACTCCCCCGAGTGCGGATGCCGGCGTTCGTCAGTCCGGCTCCCGGCCCGTGGCAGTCGACCTCGCCGCGAGCGAGTGCCCGCGGTCCGTCAACCCGGCTTCCGACCCGTGGCGACTGGACGTCTCGCGAGCATGTACCGGCGGCCGTCAACCCGCCTCCAGACCATGGCGGCCGGACGGCCCGCGAGCGAGTGGCGAGTGGGTTCGTCAGCCCGGTTCCGGGCCGGTGGTGGCGGGGCGGGCGGGGTTCGCGCTCCACTCGGACCATGAGCCGACGTACAGGTGTGCCGGTGTGCGGGTGGTTGTGATTCCGGCGACCTCCAGGGCCAGGACCACCGACGCCGCTGTCACGCCTGAGCCGCAGTAGGCGCCGACGGGTGTGTCGGCGGAGACGCCGGCTCCGGCGAAACGTTCGGCCAGCTGTGCGGGCGGTCGCCAGCGGCCGTTGTCGCCGACGTGTCCGGTGAACGGGGCGTTGATCGCGCCGGGGATGTGTCCGGCGCGCTTGTCGATCGGCTCGATGTCGCCGCGGTAGCGCTCCGGGGCGCGGGCGTCGATCAGTACGCCGTCCCGCGCCAGCGCGGCGGCTCCGGACGCGTCGACGACCGGCATGCCGCCGGGGCGCACGGGGAAGTCGCCCGGCTGGGGGGTCGGTGTCGCGGTGGTGATCAGGCGGTGCTCGGCGCTCCAGGCCGCGAAACCGCCGTCGAGCACGCTCACCCGCTCGTGACCCGCCCAGCGCAGCAGCCACCACGCTCGCGCCGCCACCGAACCGTTGTCCGCGTCGTAGACCACGACCGGCCGCTCGGCACGGACCCCGGCGGCGCGCAGCGCGCGCTGCAGGGTGTCCGGCTCGGGCAGCGGGTGGCGCCCGCCCGTGCCTGGCGGCCCGGCGAGGTCGACATCAAGGTCGAGGAAGACCGCACCTGGCAGATGCCCGCGGTCGTAGTCCTCTCGACCTGGCGGACCGCCGAGCCGCCAGCGCACGTCCAGCAGCACGGGCGGGCGCGGGCCGGCCAGGGACGCGGCGAGCTCGGTGCACGACACGAGTGGAGAGTTCACGGCGCCATTCTTGTCACGGCCCTGTCACAGCCTTGTCACGGTGGGCCTCGTGGCATCCTCCTTTCCGTCTTTCGGTCCAATCGGTCGCGGCGTTCGTGCCGGTTCGGGCGTTGCGCGTTCACCCTGTGCGACCACGCACCTGGTCCAGCCGGGCGAACGACTACGATGGATGCCGACGAAGGGGAGTGGCGTGAACGAGCTCATCGACACCACGGAGATGTACCTCAAGACGATCTACGAGCTCGAGGAGGAGGGCGTCGTCCCGCTGCGTGCCAGGATCGCGGAACGTCTCGGCCAGAGCGGTCCCACGGTCAGCCAGACGGTCGGCCGGATGGAGCGCGACGGCCTGGTCATCGTCTCCAGCGACCGGCATCTCGAGCTCACCGACCACGGTCGCGCGCTCGCGGTCACCGTCATGCGCAAGCACCGCCTCGCCGAGCGGCTGCTCGTCGACGTGATCGGCCTGGAGTGGGAGCACGTCCACAGCGAGGCCTGCCGCTGGGAGCACGTGATGAGCGAGGCCGTCGAGCGCAAGCTGGTGAAGCTCCTCGGCCACCCGACCACGTCCCCGTACGGCAACCCCATCCCCGGTCTCGACAAGCTCGGCGAGGGCGAGCCGGCCCCGCCGGTCGAGGCCGACCTCGTCCGGGTCGACGACGTGGCCCGCCGTGGCGGCGGCAAGGTCGAGATCCGCCGCATCGCCGAGCACGTCCAACTCGACCCCGACCTGATGGCCGAGCTCAAGGTCGTCGGCGTCGTCCCCGGCCAGACGGTCCACGTCGGACCGTCCAAGGGCGACGGCAACACCATCGAGGTCTCCAGCGAGCACTCCTCCACCCAGGTCCCGCCCACCGTGCTGCACGCCGTGCTCGCCCGCGCCAAGTGAGCGGCGACGGCGAGCGGACGGACCAGCGGCACGACCGGGAGGACGGTCAGGGGTGGACCGAGTGAGCACACCCACCGGGACCGGTGGCGTGCCCGAGCGCGCCGCGGCCGAGTTCGCGCACCTGCACGGCCACTCCCCCACCGGCGTGTGGTCCGCGCCTGGACGGGTGAACCTGATCGGTGAGCACACCGACTACAACGACGGCTTCGTGCTGCCGTTCGCGCTGCCGTTCCGGATCGCGGTGGCGGCCAGTGCCCGCACCGACGGGCTGCTGGCGGTCACCACGGTCGGCGACGACGGCCGCCCGCAGCGGGCCGAGCCGGTGGCGGTGGACGCGCTGGAGCCGGACGTGGTCACCGGGTGGGCCGCGTACCCGTCCGGGGTGAGCTGGGTGCTGCGTCACGAGGGTTTCCTCTCCGGGGCTGACCTGGTGATCGCCGGCGACGTGCCGGCCGGGGCGGGGTTGTCCTCCTCTCATGCGTTGCAGTGCGCCACGGCGCTGGCGCTGCTCGGTCTGTCCGGTGTCGAGCTGGACCAGCCGGGTGCGCCGAGCCGGACCGAGGTCGCCTCGTGGGTGCAGCGGTCGGAGAACGACTTCGTCGGCGTCCCGACCGGCCTGCTCGACCAGACCGCGTCGCTGTGCTGCGTCGAGGCGCACGTGCTGTTCCTCGACGTCCGCTCCGGGGCCATGGAGCAGGTGCCGTTCGACGCCGCCGCGGCCGGGTTCGACGTGCTCGTGATCGACACCAAGGCCCGGCACTCCCACGGCGAGTCCGGCTACCGGGAACGACGCGCCGGCTGCGAGCGCGCGGCCGACCTGCTCGGGGTGCCGGCCCTGCGCGACGTCGACCCGGCCGGCCTGGACGACGCGCTGGCCCAACTGCCCGCGGAACTCCGTCCCCTGGTGCGCCACGTGGTGACCGAGAACGACCGCGTGGAGCGCACGGTCGAGCTGCTGCGCGCCGGACGGCTCGCCGACACCGGTGAGCTGCTCAGCGCCTCGCACGTGAGCCTGCGCGACGACTACCGGGTGTCCTGCCCGGAGCTGGACGTGGCCGTGGACGCCGCGCTCGCGGCGGGCGCGCTGGGTGCCAGGATGACCGGCGGCGGGTTCGGCGGCTCCGCGATCGCGCTGGTGCCCCACGCGGAACGGGACACCGTCGGGGACAAGGTGCTCGCGGCGTTCGCCGAGCGGTCGCTGCCGGCGCCGGGCCTGTTCACGGCGGTGCCCGCCCGGGGCGCGGGCCGGGACGTCTGACCCACGAACCGGCCGGCACACTGACCGGGGTGACGGAGCGGGCGGCTGCCCGCGAACCTGAGGAAGCGAGGAACGCGGTGAAGCTGCTCGTGACGGGCGGGGCGGGGTACGTCGGAAGCGTCTGCGCGGCGCGGCTGGTCGAGTCCGGCCACGAGGTCGTGGTGCTCGACGACCTGAGCACCGGCCACGCGGACGCGGTGCCGGCGGGCTGCCGGTTCGTCCAGGGCGACCTGGCCGAGGCCGCCGCGGACCTGCTCGCCGAGGGCTTCGACGGGGTGCTGCACTTCGCGGCCAAGTCGCTGGTGGCCGAGTCGATGCGGGATCCGGCGAAGTACTGGTCGGGCAACGTGCTCACCTCACTGCGTCTGCTGGAGGCCGTCCGGCGGGCCGGCACTCCTCGGTTGGTCTTCTCGTCGACGGCCGCGGTGTACGGCGAGCCGGAGCAGGTGCCGATTCCGGAGGGCGCGGCCACCCGGCCGACCAACACCTACGGCGCGTCCAAGCTCGCCATCGATCACGCGATCACCTCCTATGCCACCGCGTACGGTCTGTCCGCGGTGAGCCTGCGGTACTTCAACGTCGCCGGCGCGTACGGCGCGTACGGCGAGCGGCACACCACCGAGACACACCTCATCCCGCTGGTGTTGCAGGTCGCGCTCGGGCAGCGCGACGCCATCCACGTCTACGGCGAGGACTACCCGACCGAGGACGGCACCTGCGTCCGCGACTACATCCACGTCAACGATCTCGCCGACGCGCACCTGCTGGCGCTGGAGCACGCCACGCCGAGCACGCACCGGATCTACAACCTGGGCAGTGGCACGGGTTTCTCGGTGCGCCACGTCGTCGAGGCCTGCCGCTCGGTGACCGGACACCCGATCCCGGCCGAGGTGAAGGGCCGGCGCGCCGGCGACCCGGCCTCGCTGGTCGCGTCCAGCGAACTCGCCAAGGCCGAGCTCGGGTGGAAGCCCCAGCACACCGACCTCGAGGGGATCGTGCTGGACGCCTGGGAGTTCGCGCGCTCCCGCGCCGACCACTGAGCCGACGCCGCGCGGACGCCAGCCGACACCGAGCCGACCGCACCACGGCCGACCACACCAGCGCGAGCGCACCAGGGACCGGACCAGGGCCGACTGGACCAGGGCCGACCACGGAGCCGATCGCACAGGGATGACCGGACCAGGGCCGACCGCACACGGCTGACCGCACCAGCGCGAGCACACCAGGGACGACTGGCGGCCAGGCCCAGCGTCCGGGTCATCCGCTGGGGGTTTGTCGGAAGACCGTGGCCGGGCTCCGTTCGGCGTGGTCGGCCGCGTGGGCGCGTTCGATGCTCGTGTGGAGCATCTTGCGGAGGACGTGGGGCGGTGTGCCCTGGTCGAGGGCGTCGCGGAGCAGGGGGGCCATGGCGTGGTCCGGGTCCGCGTCCATGGCCACCTCGAGCGCCATGCCCGCGAGCACGGCCGAGCCTCGTAGGTAGGCGAACAGCGCTAGCAAGAATGCCGGTTCGGCGCGTTCGGGCGCCGGCATGGCTCTGGTCAGCACCGTCCAGAGGCGTTCGGCCGACCAGGCCAGGTCGGTGATCGACAAGGTCAGACACGTGTCCCGGACCGGTGGGCGGCACAGGGCCGCGCCGAGGCGGACGAGTTGCTGGTCGTCCAGCTCGGGGAGCGACTCATGCGTCGCGGCCGCCGCGATGACGGCCAGCATCTCGTCGGGGCCGGTGTCGCCCTCGGCGAGGGCGGCCAGCAGGTCGGCTCGGTGCGCAACACGGTCCTCTCGGTCGGGTGCGAGCAGGCCGGCCATGTCCGCCCGGCTGTCGTGGGTGACCACGCCCTCGACCGTCTGCAGCACGGCCAGCGTCGAGGTCCGGGGGTCGTGCACCTGACCGGTGCACTCGTGGTCCTCGTAGCACCACCACGTCACGTCGTGGACGATCGCCGGCACCCACGCGGAGTGCACCAGCCGCACACCCATGGTCGACAGCTCGTCGGCCAGGACCCGCGCGAGCTCGCGGTGGGGTAGGTCGGGTGGGTCGGCGTTGCCGCCGCCGACGACCACGGAGGCCACCGCGACGACCTCGTTCTGGTCGAGGGCGCCCCGCAGCTGGTGGACCAGCTCCCGTCTGCCACCGGGGGCCGGCAGGTCGACGCGGACGGTGGGACCCAGGCGGTAGCGGTCGCGGTGGGAGAAGGTGACGAGCACGAGCGAGTCGGCCGGGTGGAAGCCGAGCAGACCGGGGATGCCGGCGATGAGCTCGCCGAGCTCGTCGAGGCGGATCTCGGTGGGCGGCGGGAACGGGGGCGCGAGTGGAGATGTCATGTCCCCACCATGCGTGGGAACGGCGCGGACGGCCGGGACGAGACCCGAATCTGTGGACAACCGGAGCGCTTGTGGACAACTCGGGTGCGAGGCGGCCTTGACGTGCGGAAATGTCGGTGGTGGGTGCTACCCTGCCGCGCCCCACGAAGTGTGGCGGGAGGGCGAGGCTCTCCCGCCCGCTCGAACGGGTCTGGTGTACGAACTGGAGCCGACCGAGGCGCCCCACCGCACGCACCGGTCGGGCGCCGCCTTGGTCACCGGACCGGCGTAGTAGCCGAACGAGCCCGAGCCGGTCGTCCGCGCGGAGCCCTCCACCTCGAGGAACGCCGAGGTCGCCGACGCCGAGCCGATCGACGTGGACTTGACCGTCGCGACGCAGTTGGTGCCGTCCTTGTAGAGCAGGTAGACGGCGCCGGCCGAGCCGAGCCCGGGTCTGTGGTTGGTCCTGGTCTGCCCGTCCAGGTCTGCCCGCAGGGGAACGGCAGCTGGTAGGCGGGGGCGGCTGCTGGCCTCGGGGCGCATCTGTACCTCCACAGGGGATTCACTTTCACGACAACGTCGTGTCTGATTTCCGCCAGCCGAGGTGCGCGTAGCGGACCAGCATCGGAGACATGTTGATCCGACACCGGAATGCCGAGCCGACCGTCGACCCGACCGCCTGGGTGGCGCCGAACGCGACACTGGTGGGCGACGTGCACGTCGGCCCACGAGCCCGGGTCCTGTATGGAGCGGTGCTGGACGCGGAGGGATCGAGCGTGCGGATCGGGGAGTCGGCGGTGGTGTCCGAGCACGCCGTGCTGCGGGCGACCGCCGTCACCGACGAGGACCGGCCGGTGGTACTGGGCGACCACGTGTTCGTCGGTCCGCACGCGACAGTGCTCGGTGCGACGGTCGGCCGGTGCGTGTACCTGGCGGCGCAGACCACCGTGCTGCAGACCGCGCGGGTGGGCGACGGCGCGTGCGTGGCGGTCGGTGCGCTGGTGCACGCGCGAACCGTGCTGCCGGCGGAGTTCTTCGTGCCGCCGCACACCACGGCGCTGGGCGACCCGGTGCGGGTGCTGCCCGAGGCGGGCGCCGGCGAGTTGGCGGACGCGATCCGGGACGTGGGGTTCGCGGACGCGGCCTTCGGCGTGCGCGACGCGTGGGAGGACAGGCTGACCCGATACCGGCGGGTGGCCGAGATCCGCTCGGCGGAGTACGCGGCACACGCCGAGGACACCGTCACGGGCTGACGGCGACGCGGTCGGCACCGCCCTTCCGGCACCCCGGTACAGTCGCCCGGTCCGCATCTCGCGCGATCATCGGCCTCGCGCACTCCGCGGCGGGCAGGACGAACCGAGCCGAAAGCTGAGACGCATGTCCGAACGGACCGAAGTACCGTCGTCACCGGACGCCTCCGTGCGCGACGACTCGCGGGACGACTCACCCGGGGGAACAAGCCCTCGCCGCAGGTGGCTTCCCCGTCCGCTGACCGGCGTCACCCTCATCGCCGCGGTCTTCTTCATGCTCGCCGGGATCGGCACGCCCCTGCTCGGCACCTCGGTCTTCGCCGCCACCGACGAGCTGTCGGTGACCAGCCCGTACTACGACAGCGGGTTCGCCGGCATCCCCGTGCAGAACACCTACATGGACGACACGTACGACGCCATGTTGCCGAACATGATGCTGTACGTGGACTCCGTGCTCGACGGCGTCTCGGCCCAGTGGAACCCGTACAACTCCGGCGGCACCCCGCTGGGCGCGATCCCCACCTACGCGGTGTTCTCCCCGCTGAGCATCCCCTACTACCTCCTGCCCACCTGGCTCGCGCCCGCCTACGCCAAGCTGCTCGAGCTCGCCGTCGCGCTCCTCGGCGGCTACCTGTTCCTGCGCCGCCTCAGCCTCGGTCGCCCCGCCGCGATCCTGGGCGGGCTGGTGTTCACCAGCTCGGCGTTCATGATCATGTGGACGAACTGGCCGCAGACCCGGGTCGCCGCGATGATCCCGTGGGTCCTCTGGGCGGCCGAGCGGCTGGTGCAGCGCCGGCGTCCCACCGACGCCGTGCTGCTCGCCCTGCCCGTGGCGTTCATGCTGCTCGCCGGGTTCCCCGCGGTCACCGCCCTCGCCCTGATCACCGGCGGCGTGTACTTCCTGGTCCGGGTCCTCGCCGAGTACGGCGGGCAGTGGCGCCGCCTGGTCGGGGTCACCGCCGGCGCGGTCGGCGCGGTCGGGGCCGGCGTCGCGCTGTCGGCGGTCCAGTTGCTCCCGTTCGTCAAGTTCTACGGGAGCTGGCTGATCGAGGGCCGGTCGCAGGGCCCGGACGAACACCTCGGCTTACCCGAGCTGACCACCGCGATCGCCCCGCACGCCATGGGCAGCATCAGCCGATCCGACCCGCCGATCTGGTACCTGCCGCACTTCGGGCGCAACATGGTCGAGGCCATGTCCTACGTCGGCGCGGCGGCGCTCGTGCTCGTGCTCGTCGCCGTCGTGCTGGCGCGGGCCGGCCGGTCGCTGCTGCCGCGCGGCGCGTGGTGGGTGCTGACCGCCATGGCCCTCGCCTGGTTCGCCCTCATGTACCTCCCCGGCCCGCTCGCCCTCGTGCACGAGCTCCCGGTGTTCTCCAGCAACTACATCGGCCGGGCCCGCAGCGTCCTCGGCATGCTGCTGGCCGCCCTCGCCGCGATCGGCTTCGAGCTGCTGCTGCGCAACCGCAAGCGGGTGGCGGCCGCGCTGCGCGCGCCCAGCCCGCGCATGGTCTACGGCGTGGTCGTCGTCCTGGCCGCCGGGGCGGGGATCGTCGTCGTGTGGCGCGCGGGTCTGCGGGCCGCCGGCGCCAAGGACGCCAGGGCCGGCGCCGAACCGGTCAGCCGCGTCGACCACCTCAACGAGCAGATGCTGGTCGGGCTCGGGTTCCTCGGGGTGGCGGTGCTGGCCGCCGTCCTGCTCTACGCCTCCGCGGGGCGCGCGACCGGCGGCTGGCGGGTCACCCGGTTCGGGGCGGCCGCGGTACTGCCCGTGCTCGTCGCGGTGCAGGGGTTCTCCCTCACCCACTCGTACTACCCGCGCGTCGACAAGGACACGTTCTACCCGACCACCGACGTGCACACCTTCCTCGCCGACAACCTCGGCCACGACCGGTTCACCGGCACGGTCAACGCCATGGTCATGGGCGCCGACACGGCCAAGAGGCTGCGGGCGCTGCCCGGCCACACGTTCATCAACGAGAACTTCGCGGAGCTGCTGCGCGGCGTCCCGGCCGACCCGATCCCGTACCCGACGCACATCAAGATCAAGCCGCGCCTGGACGTCGCCGCGAGCCCGGTCCTCGACCGGCTCGCCGTCCGCTACTTCGTCACCTCGCCGCGCGACTGGATCTTCGGCCAGCGACGGATCGCCTGGGGTGACGGGGCGCCCGTCACCGTGCCCGACGGCACCGCCGTGTCGCGGCGGGTGCCCGGCACCGGCCCGGTCCGCGCGGTCGGGTTCGTGCCGACCACGCCGGTCGCCGACCAGGGCGTCGACCCGGACCGGCTGGTCGAGGTGGTGGTCACCGACGCCAGTGGTGCCACGGTCGCCACCGGACAGCGCCTCACCCACGAGATGGTCCCGCACGAGCCGTTCCTGATCCCGGTGGACGCCGACGACGTGCCCGCCGACGCCCGGCTCACCGCGACCTTCACCCTGCACACCGGCGCGGCGGTGACGGTTCGCGGCTCCGGCGGCGCGATGGCCGTGTCGTCGGTCAAGGCCGCCGACGACGGGCTCGAGGTGGCGCACGCCGGGTCGTCCGTCGTCTGGGAGCGGACCACGGCGCTGCCCCGGATCCGTTGGGCCTCCGGTGCCGTGACCACCCCCTACGCGAACGAGCGGGTGCGGTTGCTGGCGGGCGGCGCGGTCGGCCCGAACCAGGTCGTGCTCAACGAGGACGGGGCTCCGACCGCCGGCGCGCCGGCCGAGGTCGAGGTCACCGAGGACGGCCTCGACGTCATCGAGGCGACCGTCGACGCGCAGGGGGCCGGTTACCTGGTGGTCGCCGACGCCCTCCAGGTCGGCTGGGAGGCCACGGTGGACGGCGAGCCGGCGGAGCTGGTGCCCGCCGACCACGGTCTGGTGGCGGTCGCGGTGCCCGAGGGCCGGCACACCGTGTCGCTGCGCTACGCCGCCCCCTACGACAACGCCGGGCTGTGGCTGACGGTGGGTACCGGGGTGCTGCTCGTCGGGTTGGTCGTGGTCGACCAGCTGCTCCTGCGCCGCCGTCGCCACCGGCGGGAACAGGTGGACTGAGCTACTCAGGGTCACAACGGTGTACCGCGGTGTACATACCTCGATAACGACGCCATAACAGCTGCGCTACTCTGTCGCACCTGCCGTGGAGAGGTTCACCCGGACGCAGGGACCAGCAGCCATGCGGATTGCCGTCATCGGACCCACCCACCCCTACAAGGGCGGAATCGCTCAGTACACCACCGAGCTCGCCCACCGGCTGACCTCGGTCGGCCACGACGTGCGGCTGGAGTCCTGGTCGCACCAGTACCCGTCGCGCCTGTACCCCGGGCGGCTCACGGTCGACAAGCCGGAGCTGCCGCCGTTCCCGCACACCCACCGCCGGCTGTCCTGGCGGCGGCCCGACTCCTGGTACGCCTGCGGCCGCCGGGTCCGCGACCACGACCTGGTCGTGCTCGTCGCGGCGAGCCCGGTGCAGATGCCCGCCTACCGCGGCGTCCTCGCCGGCCTCGGGCGCCGGCGCCGGGCACGGGTGGTCACCCAGTGTCACAACGTGCTCCCGCACGAGCGAAGACCGGCCGACGAGCCCCTGATCCGCGGCGTGCTCACCCGGGTCGACGGGGTCCTCGCGCACTCCGACGACCAGGGGCAGATCGCGACGTCGCTGACCGGGGCCCCGGTGACCGTCGAGCAGCTGGCGCCGCTGGTGGTCGCGCGGGCGACGAGCCGGGCGTACGACGGCGCGCTGCACCGGCGGCTGCTGTTCTTCGGCCTGGTCCGGCCGTACAAGGGCGTCGACGTGCTGCTGCGCGCTCTGGCCGCCGGCCCGCCCGACGTGTCGCTGACCGTGGCCGGCGAGTTCTGGGGCGACACGCCGGCGGCCGCCGACCGGCTGGTGCGCGAGCTCGGTCTGGCCGGGCGGGTCGAGCTGCGGCCGGGGTACGTCGACGCCGAGCAGGTGCCCGCGCTGTTCCGCGGCGTGGACGCGCTGGCCCTGCCGTACCGGTCGGTCACGGCGTCGGTGAACCCGTACCTGGCGTTCGAGCACGGCGTGCCGGTGATCGCGAGCCGGATCGGCACGCTGCCCGACGACGTGCAGGACGGTGTGGACGGCCTGCTGGTGGTACCCGACGACGTGGCCTCCCTCACCGCCGCGCTGCGCCGGCTCTACACCGACGACCTGGCCCTGCGGCTGCGCGCCGCCGTGTGCCCGCCCGACGCCGAGCCGCAGTGGAGCCGCTACCTCAAGGCGCTGACGTCGTTCGCGGACGACCGCCGGTGAGTCGGTCACCGGGGAGCTGTCGGTCCGGCTGGGTCCGGCGCGGCTTCCTGGTGGCGGTGCTGGCCTTCGGCGCGGTGTTCGTCGTCGGGCGCTGGGACGAGTTGCGGGCCGCGCTCGAGCGGCCGTCGTGGGCGTTGGTGGGCGCGGCCGCCGTGCCCGCGGCGGTGAGCATCCTGCTGAGCGCGCTGGGGTGGCGCGCGATGCTCGCCGACCTCGGTGCCCCGTTGCCGGCGCGCGTGGCCGGGCGGGTGTTCCTGCTCGGGCAGCTCGGCAAGTACCTGCCCGGTTCGGTGTGGTCGTTCGTCGCGCAGGCGGAGCTGGCGCGCGACCACGCGGTCTCCCGGCGGGTCACGGTCACCGGCAGTGTCCTGGGACTGCTGCTCGCGGTGGGCACCGGCGTGGTCACCGCGTTCGTGACGCTGCCGTTCGGCGGCGGGGTCGACGCGCTGCGGACGTACTGGTGGGTGGTGCTGGTGGTGCCGGCCGGCCTGGTGTTCCTGCACCCCCGCGTGGTCGGGCCGCTGCTGGACCGGGTGCTGCGGCTGCTGCGCAGCGAGCCGCTGACCCGCCGGCCGAGCTACCGCGGCATGCTCACCTCGACCGGCTGGTACGCGCTGAGCTGGGTGTTCCTCGGCCTGCACTGCTGGCTGCTGATGCTCGGCTTCGGCGCGCCGGCCGCGGCATCGCTGCCGGTGGCGGTCGGCGGACTCACCCTCGCGTTCTGCCTCGGCCTGATCGTCGTCCCCGCGCCGGCCGGCGCCGGGGTCCGCGAGGTCGCGCTCGTGCTGGCGTTCGGGCCGGTGCTCGGGCACGGCGCGTCGCTCGCCGTCGCCCTCATCTCGCGGATAATGCTCACGGTGCTGGACTTCGTCCTCGCGGGCGCCGTCTGGGCCGAGGAGCGTCCGCGGGCGCGGACGAGGGGACGGACGAAGGGACTCCGACCATGACCCAGGCCGATCCCCCCGGCGGGATCGCGCTCGCCGCGGCCCGCCGGGTCGCCGAGCGCGTCCTGTGGGCCAGGGTGGCGCTGCGGCGGCGGCTCGAGGCCCGCTCCGGCGAGCCGCGCCCGCTGCCCCCGCCGATGCCGGACACCGACCTGCTGCGCGACGCCGCGTCCTGGCAGACCGCGGTCGAGGAGTGCAAGCGACTCCGGCTGCCCCTGCACCGGGACATCCCCAAGAACTGGGACGCCCTCGGCGCGGTCGGCACGATCCTGCGCACGGTCGGCCGCGAGGCGTCGGTGCTGGACGCCGGGGCCGCCCGGTACTCCTCGATCCTGCCGTGGCTGCGCCTTTACGGGCTCACCGACCTGGTCGGCAACAACCTGGAGTTCGGCCGGGAGGTGCGCCGCGACGGCGTGCTGTTCCGCTATGGCGACATCACCGACACCGACTTCCCCGACGGCCGGTTCGACGCGGTGACCTGCATGAGCGTGATCGAGCACGGGGTGGCGCTGGAGCCGTTCGTCGCCGAGTGCGCGCGCATCGTCCGGCCGGGCGGGGTGCTCATCGTCGCCACCGACTACGACATGGAGCCGCCGGACACCACCGGCATCACCGCCTACGGCCAGCCGGTGCGGATCTTCTCCCCCGACGACATCCGGGACCTGGTGTGGATGGCGACCGACCACGGGCTGATGCTGCGCGGCGACCTCCGGCTCGAGCACACCGAACGGCCGGTGTACTGGAACCGCACCAGGCTGGACTACACGTTCATCCGGCTCGCCTTCGACCGGACCTGAGGCAGACTCGTCGGCATGACCGATGACGACGACCCGTACCTCTGGCTGGAGGAGGTCACCGGCGACACCGCCCTGGACTGGGTCCGGGCCCGCAACGCCGAGACCGTCGCCGAGCTGACCGGCGCCCCGCGCTTCGCCGAACTGCGCGACGAGGTGCGCGAGGTGCTCGACGCCGACGACCGCATCCCGTACCCGCGGCGGCGCGGCGCGCACCTGTACAACTTCTGGCAGGACGCCGCGCACCCGCGCGGCCTGTGGCGGCGCACGACGATCGAGTCGTACCGCTCGCCGGAGCCGGACTGGGAGGTCGTGCTCGACGTCGACGCGCTGGCCGCCGCCGAGGGCGAGAGCTGGGTGTGGCAGGGCGCCGCGGTGCTGCGGCCCGGGTACCGGCGGGCGCTGGTGGAGCTGTCCCGCGGTGGGGCGGACGCGGCGGTGGTGCGCGAGTTCGACCTGGCCTCGCTGTCCTTCGTGGACGGTGGGTTCTCGTTGCCGGAGGCCAAGAGCCGCGTCGGGTGGATCGACGAGGACCGGATCTACGTCGGCACCGACTTCGGCGAGGGCTCGCTGACGTCGTCGGGCTATCCGAGGATCGCCAAGGAATGGCGGCGCGGGACGCCGCTGGCCGAGGCGGTGACGGTGTTCGAGGGCAAGCCGGACGACGTGTCGGCGGGTGCCTACCACGACCCGACGGAGGGGTTCGAGCGCGATCTCGTCTACCGCAACATCGACTTCTACCGCACCGAGCGGTTCCTGCGCACGCCGTCCGGGCTGGTGCGGATCGACGTGCCGGAGGACGCGGAGGCCTCGGCGCACCGCGAGTGGCTGTTGGTCTCCACGCGGTCGGAGTGGACCGTCGGGGACGTGACGTATCCGACCGGGGCGCTGCTGGCGGCGCGGTTCGACGAGTACCTGGCGGGGTCGCGGGAGCTCTCGGTGCTGTTCGCGCCGGACGAGCACACGTCGCTGTCGTACTTCACGTGGACGCGCAACCACCTGGTGCTGGCGACGCTGCACGACGTGAAGAGCCGGTTCGAGGTGCTCACGCCCGGGCCGGCGGGCTGGACGCGGGCGCCGCTGGCCGGGGTGCCCGAGGTCGGCTCGGCGGACGTGCTCGACACGAACCCGGACGATGACGACGAGTACCTGCTGAACGCGAGCGGGTACACCCAGCCGGCGACGCTGTACCGGGGTGAAGTCGGCGGCTCGGTCGAGGTGCTGAAGCGGGCGCCGGCGTTCTTCGACTCGGACGGGCTGGAGACGCGCCAGCACTTCGCGGTGTCCGACGACGGCACGCGGATCCCGTACTTCGTGGTCGGTCGCCCGGGCGCGGACGGTCCGACGCTGCTGTACGGGTACGGCGGGTTCGAGGTGTCGCTGACGCCGGGTTACAGCGGCACGATCGGGCGCGGGTGGCTGGCGCGCGGTGGTACGTACGTGGTGGCGAACATCCGCGGGGGTGGCGAGTACGGGCCGGCGTGGCACCAGTCGGTGCTGCGGGAGTCGCGGCCGCGGGTGTACGAGGACCTCGCGGCGGTGGCGCGGGACCTGGTGGAGCGCGGCATCACGACGCCGGCGCGGCTCGGGGTGCAGGGCGGGTCGAACGGCGGGCTGCTGACGGGCGTGATGCTGACGCGGTACCCGGAACTGTTCGGTGCGGTGGTGTGCCAGGTGCCGCTGCTGGACATGCGGCGGTACCACCGGCTGCTGGCGGGCGCGTCGTGGATGGCGGAGTACGGCGACCCGGACGACCCGGCGGACTGGGCGTTCCTGCGGGAGTACTCGCCGTACCAGAACGTGCGTCCGGGACGGTTGTACCCGCCGACGTTCCTGCTGACGTCGACACGGGACGACCGGGTGCATCCCGGGCACGCGCGGAAGATGGTGGCGCGGTTGGTGTCGCACGGGTACGACGTGCGTTACTACGAGAACATCGAGGGCGGGCACGGCGGAGCGGCGGACAACGAGCAGGCCGCGTTCAAATGGGGCATGGTGTTCGAGTTCCTGTGGCGCCAACTGTCGAAGACAGACGACTGACCTTCGCGCGGGACCCCGCGTCGCCTGTGGAGCCGGGCGACGCGGGCCCCG
>DATABL010000175.1:0-10254 GCA_036259595.1 Actinophytocola sp. | reverse complement strand
CGGCCCCACATCGGCACGAGGTGCACGGTGGTCAGGGCGACCACGGTGAGCACGCCGAGGGCCGCGGTGGCGAGGGTGACCTGGTGGCCGCGCCAGCAGGCCGCCAGCACGGCCACCATCACCGCCAGGAGCAGGCCGCCGGCGAGCAGGGTGAGTGGCGGGGTCACCGCGCGGACCACGTGGGCCACCCCGTGCAGCGCGAACGTGCCGAGCAGCACCTCGACCGACAGACCCGTACTCGTTGCCACGGCCCGTACGGAACCACGGTGAGCCCACCCGGCCAAGCGCTAACCGCCCGTCCTCGACCCGTCCGCGAGACCTACCGGCGCCGGCCCATCGAGCGCGGCGCGTGGATCGGCGGCACCGCGCCGGTGATGAACGCGGCCTCGTCGCTGAGCGTGAACGCGACGAAGACGGCGATGACGCGTCCTGGCCGGGTCCGTTCAGGTCGGTTCGATGGGCAGCCACAGCTCGCAGGTCGCGGTGCTGAAGTCGGGGGCGCGTTCGAGGACCGCGACGATCGAGGGGCCTGGCCGCAGCCGCCACGGGTTGGCGGGGAACCACTCGGTCGCGGTCGCGGCCCAGGTCTGCTGCAGGGTCTGCGGATGGGGTCCGGCGGTGTGGAAGACCGCCCACCGGCCTGCCGGTACCTCGATGGCGTCGAGGTCGTCGGGGGCTGGCGTGTCCCGGGAGACGGCGACCCCGTGCAGGTAGGTCAGTTCGCTGCCCTCGGTGCCGTCAGGGTCGAGGTCGTCGCAGACTTGCAGCAGGCCCCCCGGTTCGGCGTCGCCGAGTGCCTTCAGCCGGAGATGCTCCTCCTGCGGTAGTGCGGTGATGTGCTGCTGGATGTGCGGGTTGATGCCGTGGTGGATGAGCGGAACCCGAGCCGCGTGTCCGACGAGCCGGAACGCGGGGCGGTCGACGATGCGGGTGTCCATGGGGATGCTCCCTTCGACGGTCAGGCGGAACCTGAGCTGCGGTTGTGTGCGAAGGGGGCCTCCATCGCGGCGCACGTCGCTCGGGCTGGCACCGTGGACCGCCCGGAACGCACGTCCGAACGCCTCGGTCGAGCCGTACCCGTGCCGGACGGCGATGCTCAGCAGATCGTCCTCGCCCCGGAGGACGTCGGCGGCGGCGACCGTCATGCGGCGCCGGCGCACGTACTCGGACAACGGCATGCCAGCCAACGACGAGAACATCCGACGCAGGTGGTACTCGGTCGTGCCGAGCGCCCTCGCCAATCCGTCGGTGTCGAACTCCTCGCCGAGGTGCTCCTCGACAAGATCGGCGAGCCGGTTGAGTGCTGCGATCACAAGGCCTCCTTCGACCTCAACTCTGGCGGACGGCACCTCGGCCGCGCCCGACCGTTGCGGTCCGATCCGATCAGGTCCCGCTACGGCCTCAACGGGCCGGGCCAGAGGTACTCGTCCGCGGGCGCCCCGGCTTCGTGGAACCAGGCCCGGAAGAAGGCGGTGAGTTCCTGGCCGCCGGCAACTCCGTTCAGCGTGTCGACCAGTGGAAGCAGGGACGGTTCGGACTGCCCGGTACGGGCGGCGAGGAGCACGGTCCGCCGGGGCGTCTGTCTCAGTTCGAGCAGAAAGGCCGCCAGGACGCAGGCGGCCAGTACCGCGGCCAAGGTCAGGGCCACCGGGTTTCCCACGGCGCGGAGGATCTGGATCATCGAGCGCCAGTCGACCGTGGGTCCCGCGGGATCTCGGGAGCGGGTAGCCTGCGTCGGCGATATGTTGGCTGGTCGGGGCCGGGATGCGCGGGAGTGCGGTGTCCGTCGAGCAGTGGGTGGCCGGGCCCCGGCACCTGAGTACCGAGCGGGCTGCCCGTTCCCCCATGTCGGCGGTCGCGCTGGGCGTCGGGCTGGTGGCGTTCGTCGTGCACGCGTGGGGGGCGCTCGGGGGTTACTTCGGGCAGGACGACTTCGTCATCACGCATCGGGCCGGGCAGGGGTCGCCGGTCGATCTCGGGTACCTCTTCCAGGTCTACAGCGGGCACCTGCAGCCGGGGGTCTTCTGCTACGCGTGGGTCGTGACGGCCGTGGCGCCGTTGAGTTTTCCGGTCGCGATGGGGCCGTTGCTCGTGGTGCACGGGCTGGTGCTGTGGTTCTGCTGGCGGGCCCTGGTGCGGTTGTTCGGCCGGCGTTGGGGTGTGGTGGTCGCGTTCTCCGTGTTCGCGTGCTCGCCGCTGGTGCTCTTTCCCACGTTGTGGTGGGCGTACGCGCTGCAGCTGCTGCCGGTGTTGCTGGCACTGTTCGGGGCGGTGCTCGCGCAGCTGCGCAACGCGTGGCTCGGCGTGCCGTGGGTCGTGTTCGGGCTGCTGTTCTACGAGAAGGCCGCGCTGATCCCCGCGGTGCTGCTCGCGGTCACCGTGCTGGTCGCGCCCGCGGGGGAACCGCCGATCCTGTGGGCGCTGCGGCGCTTCCGGTGGGTGTGGCTCGCGCACCTCGCGGTGCTCGGGCTGTTCGCGCTGCTGTACCTGTCACTGACCGACCCGCCGGGCAACGAGAACCCGGTCAGCAGCCGGGACGTGCTCGCCTTCGTCTGGCGGTCCGTTGCGGACACCCTGCTGCCGGGACTGTTCGGTGGACCCCTCACCGGCTCGGGCGGGGGCGCCACCTGGCAGCCGCCGCCGCTCGCGGTGCGGCTCGGGGCGGGGGTCGCGGCGGTGGCGCTGGTCGTGCTGAGCTTCCTGCGGTCGGGACGGCGGGCGTTGCTGCCGTGGCTGTTCCTGGCCGGCTACCTCGCCGCCGACCTCTCGCTGGTCGCGGCGACGCGGCTCGGGGTGCTCGGGCCGGTGATCGCGAGCGACCCGCGGTACCTCGCCGACGTGGTGCCGGTCGCGGTGCTGTGCGCGGCGTTCGCGTTCCTGGGGCCCGGCGACCGAGGGACCGTGCGGGCGAACACCCGGGTCGCGGTGGGGGTGCTGACCGTGCTCGTGGTCGTC
This sequence comes from Actinophytocola sp., assembly GCA_036259595.1. GTDB lineage: Bacteria > Actinomycetota > Actinomycetes > Mycobacteriales > Pseudonocardiaceae > Actinophytocola. The sequence continues at coordinate 7,299 of DATABL010000175.1, read as the reverse complement.
GGCGGGATCGCGAGCTTCGTGCGGGTGGCGCCGGCGTTGCAGTTCCGGGAGGCACGCGAGTACGTCGCGACCGCGCGGGCCGCGCTCGCCGAACACCCCGGCATGGTGCTCTACGACACCGCGGTGCCGAACCAGCTCATCGTCGACTGGTTCGTCGACGACGCGTTCACCTCGCGGGTCGTCGGGCTGGTCCCCGAGCGGCCCCGGTTCGACCGGCCCGCCGAGGAGCTCTACCAGCTCGACGGCACCGGCACCCCGCAGCCGATCATCAACCTCACCGACACCACCGTCGCGCTCGCCGGTCCGCAGCCCGACTGCGGCTACCTGGTCGACCGGGACACCGTGCGGATCCCGTTGGAGGACACCGTCGACGGCCGGCAGATCGTGCGCATCGGGTACTTCACCGGCGACTCCGGCCACGGCACGGTCCGGGCCGGCGACACGGCCGTGCGGGTCCGCTTCGCCGAGGGCCTGCACGTGCTGCACGTCGTCGCCACCGGCGAGTACACCCACGTCGAGGTCAGCCGCCCGCTGCCGCTCGTCCCGATCTGCGTGACCGACGTGACCGTCGGCGTCCCCGGCTAGAACGGGTCGTAGGGCCCGTGGTGGCCGAACCAGCCGGCGACCGTGCGCAACCGCAGGCGCAGCAACACCTTCAGGAACACGTTGCCGCAGAACCACGGCAGCTGCCGGAGCACCCGCAGCCGGTCGGCGGGGCCGGGGCGCCGCAGCGTGAACCGGGCGAGCGAGCGGCTGCGGTCGAGGTAGCTGTAGCGGTCGCCGAGCAGCACCGCGACCAGGGTGCCGGCGGTGACGCCGATCGAGGAGAAGCAGTCGTGCACGAGGATCTCCCCGCCCGGCGGCAGGTGCGCCGACCAGCGCAGATCGTCGACGTAGGTCCAGTAGTCGTGCTTGCCGTCCACGTACAGCAGGTCGAACGGCCGTGTCCAGGTGCGGCGCAGCTCGGTGGAGTAGCCGACCACCAGCTCCACCACATCGTCCAGGCCGGCCTCCTTGACGTTCGCCTCGAAGCGGTCGCGGGTGCCGGCCCCGCCGAACAGCCGCCCGTCGACGAACGCGTCGACCGCGACCACCCGCGCGCCGACCGTGCGTGCCGCGTGCCCCAGGACGATCGTGGACCGCCCCTGGTGGCTGCCGATCTCGAGCACGGTCGCCCCGGGGCCGAGACGGCACACGGCGTCCCACAGCATCCGGGCCTGGTCCTCGGTGAGCCATCCCGGGATTTCCGCCACCGACGCCCACGCCTGGTCGAAGTCCACCCGGGGACGGTAGCCCTAGGATGCGGGCGATGTTAACCACCGACGGCAGGTTCGGTCGGTTGTTCCGCAACCCGGCCGCCTGGGTCATGCTCGGGCTGACCCTGCTGTCGTTCCTGCAGCTCCCCGGCCGCACCACGTTCGACACCAAGCTCGACCTCGCCGTCGACCCGATCGCGTTCCTCGGCCGCGCGCTGCACCTGTGGAACCCCGAGGCCACCGGCGGTGAGCTGCAGAACCAGGCCTACGGCTACCTGTTCCCGATGGGCCCGTTCTTCGCCGCCGGCCAGCTGCTCGGGGTGCCGCCGTGGGTCACCCAGCGGCTCTGGTGCGCGCTGCTGCTGTGCCTCGCGTTCGGCGGCATGCTCGCGCTCGCCCGCGCGCTGCGGGTGGGCACCGAGCCGACCCGGTTCGCCGGCGCCCTCGCCTACGCGCTCGCGCCGCGGATGCTCACCGAGATCGGTCCGCTGTCGGCCGAGATGCTGCCGGCGGTCGCCCTGCCGTGGGTGCTGCTGCCGCTGGTGCGGGCCGGGCGGATCGGCTCGCCCCGACGCGCGGCGGGGCTCTCGGCGCTGGCCGTGCTCGGCATGGGCGGGGTCAACGGGGCGATGGTCGTCATGGCGCTGGTGCTGCCGGTGCTGTGGCTCGCGACCCGGCGGTGGACCCGGGAACACGTGCGGCTGGTCGCCTGGTGGTGCGCCTCGGTGCTCGCGGTGTGCCTGTGGTGGATCCTGCCGCTGCTGCTGCTCGGCGAGTACAGCCTGCCGTTCCTGGACTACATCGAGTCGGCCACGAACACGACCGCGCCGATGTCGCTGTGGGAGGTGCTGCGCGGCACCAACCAGTGGGTCGCCTACGTGGTCGCCGGCACGCCGTGGTGGCCGTCGGGCTTCCTGCTGATCGACAACCCGGTGCTGATGCTGGCCACCGGCCTGGTCGCCGCCGTCGGGCTGTACGGGCTGGTGCTGCCCCGCCTGCCGGAGCGGCGGTTCCTGACCATCGGCGTGCTCACCGGGCTGGTGCTGCTCACCGTCGGCTACGTCGGCACGCTCGACGGGCCGCTGTCGAGCACCGTGCGCGCGCTGCTGGACGGGCCGCTGGCGCCGCTGCGCAACGTGCACAAGTTCGAGCCGGTGCTGCGGCTGCCGCTGACGCTCGCGTTCACCCACGCCCTGGTCGGGCGGCTGCCCGGCATGGCCCGGGGCACGTCCGCGCTGCGCGCCACCCGCGCGCGCCTCACCGCCGGCGTGGTGCTGGTCGCGGTCATGGCCGCGCCCGCGTGGCTGCTGACGCTGCGGCCGGGCCCCGGCTGGTCGGAGATCCCCGACCACTGGCGCTCGGCGATGACCTGGGTCGCCGACCGGGACGCGCACGCGCGCACACTGTTGCTGCCCGGCTCGGGGTTCGGCGACTACACCTGGGGCCGCACGGTCGACGAGCCGGCGCAGGCGCTCGCCCGCTCGCCCTGGGCGGTGCGCAGCCAGATCCCGCTCGGCTCCGAGGGCAACACCCGGCTGATGGACACCGTCGAGGAGACCCTCACCAACGGCCGCGGCTCCCCCGCGCTGGCCGGGTTCCTGGCCCGCGGCGGCTACCGGTTCCTCCTGCTGCGCAACGACATCGACCCGCGGGGCACCGACGCGCCGGACCCGGTGGCACTGCGGGCCGGGCTCGCCGGCTCCCCCGGCCTGGACCGGGTGGCGACCTTCGGCCCGGACGTGGACCTCGACGGCGTCGGCTCGGTGCCGTCGCTGGAGGTGTACGAGGTGGATCTTGCGGTCCCGCGGGCGACCGTGGTGTCCACCGCCGACGTGCCGACGGTGAGCGGTGGGCCGGAGTCGCTGCTGCCGCTGCTGGAGTCCGGGATGCTCGACGCGGGCACGCCGACCGTCATGGCCGGCGACGGCGGGCTGGCGGACTCGTCGGCGTGGCTGGTCACCGACGGGTTGCGGTACCGGGAACGCAACGTCGGGCGGGTGCGGGACAACCTGAGCCAGACGCTCACCGCCGACGCGGAACCGCGCCAACAGCGGCCGTCGACCGACGTGCTGCCGTTCCGCGGCCGCGAGCACCAGACGGTCGCCGCCTACCGCGGGATCCGCGACGTGCGCGCGTCCACCTCGATCGCCTACGCGGACGCCGTGAACGCCTCCGACCCGTCCGGACTGCCGTTCGCGGCGGTCGACGGCGACCCGCTGACCGCGTGGCGCTCGTCGAGCTTCACCGGGCCGGACGGGCAGTGGCTGGAGGTGGAGCTGGACACGCCACGGCGGGTCGACGAGGTGACCATGCGGGTCGTGGACAGCCTGCGGGTGGGCTGGCCGGTCACCCGCGTCCGGATCACCACCGACACGGGCAGCGTCGAGCACGAGGTCGCCCCCGGCGGCGGGGAGCAGCGGTTCACCACCACGCCGGGGCTGACCAGCACGATCCGGGTCACCGTGCTCGGGGTCGCGGCCGGGCGGCAGAACGGCAACGTGGCGATCGCGGAGCTGTCGGTGCCCGGCGTGGAGCCCTCGCGAGCGCTGCGGGTGCCGGCCGACATGACGCCGGCCCGGGACCAGGCGGCGGGGTTCGCGTTCACCCGGGGTGCCGTGCCGCGGTACGCGTGCGTGGCCGGACGGTGCTCGGCCGACCGGGCACGGGTCGGCGAGGAGCCGTCGGGGGTGCACCGGCTGTTCCGCACCACGGCGGCGGCGACCTACCGGATCGAGGGAACCGTGCTGCCGGCGGTCGGGGGCACGGCGCCGGTGGCGTTGGACGGCGTGGCGGTGTCCGGGTCGAGCCAACTGGCCGGGGACCCGGCGGCGGGCCCGCTCGCGGCGGTCGACGGCGACCCGACCACGACCTGGATCGCGGACGGTACCGACCTGCGGCCGACGTTGCGCCTGTCGTGGGACCGGCCGGTGCGGCTCGACGGGCTGCACCTGTCCACATCGGACTCCTCGGGTGGTTCGCGGCCGACCGACCTCGTGGTCACGGTGCCGCAGGGCACCCAGACCGTGCCGGTGACCCCGGACGGCGTGGCCCGGTTCTCCCTGACCACGAAACGGATCGAGCTGACCGTGGTCGGCATCGAGGACCGGCCGGGCGCGCCGGCCGGGATCAGCGAGCTGACCTTCCCCGGCGTCGACCTGCCGGCGCCGCCGGACCGGTTCGAGGTACCGTGCGGGTCCGGTCCGACGGTCGAGCTGGACGGGTTCCGGTACCAGACCTCGGTGTCCGGGTCGCTGGCCGACTACCTGGCGCACCGCCCGCTGCGCCTGTCGACCTGCCGGGACCTGGAGGGCGGCGTCGAGCTGTCGCCGGGCGAGCACGAGCTGCGCACGGAGCGGTCGGAGCACTTCGTGGTGCAGGACGTTGGTCTGGTTCCGTCCACACTGGACAGCGCGGCGGAACACCGCGACCACACGGTGACCGCGTGGGACGTCGCCGAGCGGGAGATCACCGTGGCCGAGGGCCCGGCGGCGGTGCTCGCGGTGCCGGAGAACGCGAACGACGGTTGGGTGGCCACAATGGACGGACGCGCCCTGGCGCGGGTCCGGGCGGACGGCTGGCAGCAGGCGTGGCTCGTGCCGGCGGGCGCGGGTGGCACGGTGCGGCTGGAGTTCACCCCGGACGCGCGGTACCGGGGCGCGCTGGCCGTCGGCGGCGTCGCGGTGGTGGCGCTGGCCGGCTCGGTGCTGCTGCCGGCCCGGCGGCGGCGCCCGGTGGACGTGCGCGCGGGCGGGCGGCGGTGGGTGCCGGTGGCGCTGGTCGGCCTGCTGGCGGTGCTGGGCGGGATGCTGCCGGTGGTGCTGCTGATCGCGTGCCTGCTGCTGCGGTCGTTGTGGCGGCCGGCGCCGCGGTGGCCGGTGCTCGGCGGCGCGGTGGTCGCGACGGTGACGGCGGTGACCGGCCGGCTGCTCGACCACGGGCAGGCTTGGGCGTACGGGTGGGTGGCGCAGGGTGCGCTGCTACTCGCCGCGGCCGCCGTGGTGTCGGTGTGCGTCGAGTGGTTCGACCCGCCGGGACCGGAGCTCGACCAGGGCCCCGGCGGCCACCAGCAGCCCGGTGGCCACGACCGCCGCGGTGACCACCTCGGCCAGCCCGTCGTGGAGCCACAAGGTGACCAGCAGGATCTCCACCGCGACCGCGCCCCAGATCAGCAGCGTCGACCACCGGTCGGCACTGGCGATCCGGGAGAACAGCAGGATCTGCACCAGCGAGAGCAGTGACCCGACCACCGCGAACGCCCAGACCGGGATGGCGCTGCCCGCGTAGTCCTCACCCCCGACGACCGCGACCACGGTCGGCCCCAGCGTGGCCGACCCGACCACGACGACCGCGTCCAGCACCGCGCACACCGCGAGCGCCCGCGGCACGAACCGCTGGCGGCCGGCCGCGCTGGCGAGCCGGGGCAGCACCAGGATCGCGACGGCCTGCGGCAACCAGTAGGCGGCCTTGGCGACGATCGCGCCGACCGCGTACTCGCCGGCCTCGGGCGCGGGCAGGTGGTGTCGCGCGAGCACCAGGTCGAGGTTGACGAGCAGGACGAGCGCGAGCATGGCCTGCCCGGCGTGCAGCACCTCGCCGACGTGCCCGCGGTGGTGCCGCGCCGGCCGCGGCCGCCCGATCACGACCCACCCGATGCCGGCGACCACGAGCGCGCCGATCGCCGTGCCGGTGAGGGCGGCGGTGGCGTCCCGGAAGACCAGGAGCCCCGCGAGGGTGCCGCCGACCCGGCCGACGGCCTCGCAGCCGAGGAGCGCGGCCATGGCGGCGAACCGCCGGGTGCCCTGGAGGACGCCGTAGCAGAGCCCGATCATCGTGATGGAGGCGAGCGAGGCGGCGACGCAGAGCGCGGGCCAGACACTGCCGAGGTGCAGCAGCCCGACCAGCAGCGGCGCGGCGAGCGCGGTCGTGGCGGTGACGACGGCGCTGGTGGCGAGCCCGAGGGAGAGCAGCCGGCCGCGGTCGGTGTCCCCGCGCGCCACCCGCAGCGCGGTGACGGTCTGGAGCCCCATCGCGGGTACGGCGCCGACCACGAGGACCGCGAGCAGGGCGCCGAACTCCCCGAAGTCGGCCGGCACGAGCACCCGCGCGGCGGCGACGTTGAGCAGGTAGGAGGCCGCCTGGTTCCCGGCGACCCCGACGGACACCAGCACCGCGGCCACCCGCACCCGATCGGCAACGGCCACCAGCGCCTCCGGTTACCAGCGAGTAGGCAACGGGACTCTAGCCCAGCACGCCAGCCGGGAACACCAGCGGAAGTCGAACCCGGACGACGATCATGCGTAGCATGTGAGCCGCGCGAGGCGGAGGAGGTGGCGATCGTGGAAGACGATGTGCGGTTCCGTCGACCCCTGATGACGATGGCCGACGCCGGGCGCCATCTCGGTATCCCCCGGCAGACCTTCCACCGGTGGGCGCGGGGGTACGAGCGAGGCGGCCCGCTGCTCCACGTGCCCGAGCCGGAGAACGCCCGCCGGGCGAACGTTCCGTTCGTCGCCCTAGCGGAGGCGTGGGTCCTCGAAGGGCTTCGGCGGGCGGGGGTGCGGCCCAGCCAGATCAGGCCGGCGCTGGTCCGGCTGCAGGAGGAGTTCGGCCGCGAGTACGTGCTGGTCTCACCGGCGCTCGCGACAGACGGCATCTCGGTGCTGTGGGACTTCTCCCGGACCGATGCCGGAGCCGGACTGATCGAGGGCCGAACCGGGCAGGCGGTCATCAGGGAGATCGTGCAGGAGTATGTCGAGTACGTCGGGTTTGGCGCGGACAACTACCCCAACCGGCTCAGGCTCAAGCCGTTCGAACCGGCCAAGGTGATCATTGATCCGTATCGGTCGTCGGGTCAGCCGGTGTTCGAGGGAGCCGGGACCAAGGTCGCGAACGTCGCCGCAATGCTGAAGGCTGGTGAAGATCCTGCCGTCGTCGCCGAAGAGCACGGAGTCGGAGCCGACGCCGTCCGAGCCGCCGCGCGCGTCCTCCTGGGCCGCGCCGCCTGAGTTCTACCTCGACGAGAACGCCGTCACCCGGATGGTGC
>DATABL010000174.1:0-15985 GCA_036259595.1 Actinophytocola sp. | reverse complement strand
ACGCCGACGCGGTCAGCGTCAGCCCGGCGACCACCGCGAGGATCGTGGTGAACGCCACCGCCGCCACGATCGCCAGCAGCACCGCGCCGCCGACCTCGAACGCCAGCAGCGGCACCGCCGAGTTCTCCCCGCCGGGCGCCGCCTCGATCGCCGCCGACCCGACGATCGCGCTGGCCCCGTAGCCGATGACCAGGGTGGCCAGGTAGAACAGCACCATCGCCCAGATGGCCGCGATCACCGACCGGCGCGCCTGGAACGCGTCCGGCACCGTGTAGAACCGCATCAGCACGTGCGGCAGGGCGCCGGCACCGAGCACCAGCGCGATCGACAGCGACACGAAGTCGAGCTTGGTCGTCCCGCTCTCCCCGTACTCGGCGCCGGGCGCGAGCACGTCGGTGCCGTGCACGTTGTTGGCCGCGGCCCGGTCGAGCAGGTTCGACAGGCTGAACCCGAACTTGCCCAGGATGAACACGCTCAGCATGAGCACGCACACCAGCAGCAGGCTGGCCTTGATGATCTGCACCCAGGTGGTGCCCTTCATGCCGCCGACCAGCACGTAGAAGATCATGATCGCGCCGACGCCGACGATCACCAGCGCCTGCCCGCCGGTCGAGCGCACGTCGAGCAGCAACGCGACCAGCACGCCGGCCCCGGACATCTGCGCGAGCAGGTAGAACGAGGAGATCACCAGCGTCGAGTACGCGGCGGCGGCGCGCACCGGGCGCTGCCGCATCCGGAAGCTGAGCACGTCGCCCATGGTGAACCGGCCGATGTTGCGGACCCGTTCGGCGAGCAGCAGCAGCGGGATCAGCCAGGCGACGAGGAAGCCGATCGAGTACAGGAACCCGTCGTAGCCGTGCGCGGCGATGAACCCGGCGACGCCGAGGAACGACGCGGCCGACAGATAGTCGCCGGAGAGCGCGACGCCGTTCTGCATGCCGCTGAACGCGCCGCCCGCGGCGTAGTAGTCGGCGGTCGTGGTGTTGCGGCTGCTGACCCGGTAGACGACCAGCAGCGTGCCCACGACGATGACGAGGAAGATGCTGATGTTGAGGATCGGGTCGCCGGTCACCGGCGCACCCCCGCCCGTTCGCGCAGCGCGGCAATCTGGGGGTCCAGCCGACGGCGGGCGAATCGCGAGTACAGGACCATGATCACCACGGTGCTGGCGAACTGGGACAGCCCGAGCAGCATCCCGATGTTGACCGAGCCGAACACGGCCACGGCCATGAGGTCCGGCGCGTACGCGGCGAGCAGCACGTAGGTCAGGTACCAGCACAGGAACAGCGCCGCGGCGGGGAACACGAATCGCGTGAACCGGCGGCGCAGCGCCACGAACTCCGGTTGGGCGCGCAGTGCCGCGAAGTCCGGCGCACCCGAGGAGTCGACGAGGTATTCGCTTTCGGGCGCGCGCGTAAAGGAGGACATTCGAGTCATGCGGGGGTCCCTTTCGCGCCAATGGCTTCGCGACAACCGGCGATGCCCGAAAGCGTAGCCAGCACGTCAAGAGGCATCGCGCGACGGAAGTTTCGGAATGGCGTTAACGGCATCCGGCGGTATCCAGAAGGCTTCTGCCATCGGTAGGACACGGAGCGTGCCCGGCCGGTGGCGTAATCAGGTCTTGTACTCATTGTCACCGTCTCCCTAAGTTTGTGAAATTGTCGATCCGGGACCGTCACGCCGGGAGGTGCTGTTCGTGAACCGGGCGTGGTGGGCCACTGTCGCGCAGTGGCGGAACTGGCCGCTGCTGGTGAAGCTGGGCGCCGTGCTGGTCGTGCCGGTCGTCGGCGCGCTGGTGCTCGGGGTGCTGCGGGTGAACGCGGACGTCGAGCTCGCCGAGTCCTACGACGAGATCGAACGCGTGGCCGCGCTGCGGGTCGAGCTCGGCCGCGCCCTGACGGCGATGCAGGACGAACGCAACGAGGCCGCCCGCGGCGGCGAGGACCTGGCCAGGTACGCGAACCTCACCGACTCGGCGGTCGAGCTCACCGCGTCCGCGCTGCGCCGCGCGCCCGACCTCGGTCGGAACGCGACGGTGCGCCACGGCAACATGCTCGGCGCGCTCGAACTGCTCCCCTACGTCCGCGACCGGGTGGCCGAGGGCGGCGACCCGGCGGTGATCCTCAGCTCCTACAACGCGGTCACCGGCGCGGTGCTGGAGTTCGACCGCGCGCTCGTCGGGCGCTTCCCCGACGAGCGGCTGACCAGCACCTCGATCGCGCTGAACGAGCTGCAGGCGGTGCGCGAGCAGGTCGGCGTGCAGCACGCGGCCGGGCTGCTCGGCATGCGCGACGGCCGGCTGGCCGCCGGTGAGCGGGAGCTGATCGTCGAGGCCGACGTGCGGCTGCAGGAGAACCTGCGCGATTTCCGGGCGGTGGCGCCGGAGCCGCTGCGCGCGCTCTACGAGTCCACCGTGTCCGGCAGCGCGGTGGCCGACCGCAAGCTGCTCGTCGGCGCCGCCGGCTCGTCCGCGCCGCGGTTCACGGTCCGCGAGTGGGACGCCGTCTCGACCGCCACCGCCGGGCTGATGAACCGGGTCAGCGAGGGCGCGGCCGACGACCTGCGCGCCGAGTCGCGCCGGCTCGCCGACAGCGTCAGCAACCGAGCCGGCGCGGAGTCGGTGCTGCTGCTCACGCTGGTGCTGCTGGCCGCGGGCATCGGCGGCGGACTGGGCCGGTACCTGCTGCGCTCGCTCGACACGCTGCGCCGCACGGTGCTCGACGTGGCGTCCACCCGGCTGCCGGCGGCGGTCACCGCCATCCGCGCCGGCGAGTCCGACGGCGTACACATCGACCCGGTGCCGCTGCGCACCACCGAGGAGTTCGGCCAGCTCGCCAGGGCGTTCGACATGGTGCACGAGCAGGCGGTGCGCTCGGCGGGCGACGAGGCGAACCTGCGCAGCGACCTGTCCAACATCTTCCTGAACCTGTCCCGGCGCAGCCAGGGCCTGGTGGAGCGGCAGCTCAAGCAGCTGGAACAGCTGGAGCAGAAGGCCGACGACCCCGACCAGCTGGCGAACCTGTTCCGGATCGACCACCTCGCCACGCGGATGCGCCGCAACAACGAGAACCTGATGGTGCTCTCCGGCGCGGTGCTGGGCCGGCGGTTCACCGAGCCCGTCCCGCTGTCGGACGTGCTGCGCGCCGCGGTGTCGGAGGTGGAGCACTACCAGCGGGCGTTGGTGCGGTCCGCGCCGGGCGTGCGGATCGTCGGCTACGCGGCCGGTGACCTGATCCGTGCGGTGGCCGAGCTGATCGAGAACGCGACCACGTTCTCCCCGCCGGACAGCCAGGTCGTCGTCGAGAGCGGACTGGGCCCGGACGGGTCGCTGCGGGTCGACATCCTCGACCAGGGCGTCGGGATGGCCGACGCGGAGCTGCGCGAGGCCAACGAGCGGGTCGCCGCGGGCGGCGGGGTCGACGTGCCGATCTCCCGCCAGATGGGCCTGTTCGTGGTCGGCCGGCTCACCGCCAAGCACGGCGTCTCGGTCGCCCTGACCCGGCGCGAGGGCCAGGGCCTGTGCGCGTCGGTGCTCGTGCCGGCCGGGCTGGTGTCCAACCCGGCGCCGGTGCCGATCCCCGCGCCCGCCGAGCCCCGACACGACCAGGAGCGGTCCGGGAAGGTGGCCGGGCGGCTCGAACTGGCCGGGATCCACGTGCGGCTGCCCGAGTTCCCGTCGGCGCGCACACCGGCGTCGATCCTGTTCACCGCACACACCCCGGTGGAGGCGCTGCCCGCATCCCCGGCGCCCTCCCCGGCGTCATCGCCAGGGTCATCGCCGGTGTCCTCGTCCGAGCAGGGCTTCACGTGGCTGCAACGCCCGCTGCGCGGCTCGACACCCCAGCCGGGGCCGCGGCCGGCGGCACGGCCCGCGATCGGGGCGGGTGGGCTGCCGAAACGGGTGCCGCAGGGCCAACTACTCGTGCCGCGTACTGCCGAACCGGCACCGACCACGCCGACGAACCGGGACGCCGCACGGGCACGCGGCTTCCTCAGCAGCTTCCAGGCGGGAGTCCGTGACAGCAGGAACCGAAAGGAGGACGCATGACACCCCCTCACGTCAGCCTCGACGCCAGTTCAGGCCGCGGGCTCCCCGACCGCACCTCAGGGGAACGTGACGCGACCCAGCCACATGTACAAGAATCCGAGGAGGCGGAACCCTCGCATCTGGGACAGTTCGGCTGGCTGGTCGACAACTTCGCCGAGAACACGCCCGGGGTGGCGCACGCGGTGGTGGTCTCCGTCGACGGGCTGCTGCTGACCGCGTCCGCGCACCTGCCGGTGGACCGCGCGCAGCAGATGTCCGCGATCGCCGCCGGGATGGTGAGCCTGAACCTGGGTGCGGCGCAGTGTCTCGGGGCCGAGCAGGTGGTGCGGTCGGTGGTCGAGATGGACCACGGCGCGCTGCTGCTGACGTCGATCAAGGACGGCTCGTGCCTGGCGGTGCTCGCGGTGCGGGACTGCGACATCTCGCAGGTGGCCTACGAGATGACGGTGCTGGTGGACCAGGTCGGGCAGATCCTGACGCCGCAGCTGCGGGCGGCGCTGGTCGCCGGCTGAGATGGGCGGTTTGGCATGGGTGCTGACGAGCCCGAGGAGCTGACGTTCGCCGACGTCCTCAACGGGCTGTCCAGGAACCCGCGCACTCGGCGGGAGATCGAGGCACCCGCGCCGGCACCGGCGCGCCCGCGGGCGGCGCCGGTCGAGGTCACGGTGGGCCCGGCGGCGATCGTCCGCGCCTACGCCTGGACCGGCGGCCGCACCCGGTCGACGGTGCAGCTGAACATCGAGACCCTGGTGTCGACCACCCGGCGCGCGGAGTCGGTGCTGGACAGCCTGCGCAGCGAGCACCAGGCGGTGGCCCAGCTGTGCCGCCGGTCGAAGTCGGTGGCCGAGATCGGCGCACTGCTGTCCCTGCCGCTGGGCGTGGTGCGCGTCCTGCTGGAGGACATGGCCTCGGTCGGCCTGGTGACCGTGCACGAGACCAGCACCGGGCCGGACGACCAGCCCGACATCGAGCTGCTGCACCGCGTCCTGCGCGGGTTGACCAACCTGCGGACCTGATCGCCTTCACGGCATCATGGGCGTATGACACGCGCACTGGTGCTCGGCGGCGGTGGCATCACCGGGATCGCCTGGGAGTGGGGGATCCTGGCCGGGCTCGCGCGGGCGGGGGTGGAGCTGGGCTCGGCCGACCTGGTGGTCGGCACGTCGGCGGGGTCGGTGGTCGGGGCGCAGGTCGCGTCCGGGCTCGACGCCGGCGAGCGGTACGCCGCCCAGCTCGAGCCGCCGGACGGGGAGGTCGCCGCGGTCCTGGGGCCGCGGGTGCTGGCGCGGTACGCGCTCGCGATGATCGGGCCGAGGACACCGCAGGAGGTGCGGGCGCGGATCGGGCGGATGGCCCTGCGCGCGGACACCGTGCCGGAGGCCGAGCGGGTGGCGGTGATCGAGGCGCGGCTGCCGGTGCGGGACTGGCCGGAGCGGGCGCTGCTGGTCACCGCGGTGGACGCGGAGTCCGGCGAGTTCGTGGCGTTCGACCGCGGCTCGGGCGCGCCGCTGGTGCGGGCGGTCGCGGCGAGCTGCGCGGTGCCGGGGGTCTGGCCGCCGGTCACGATCGACGGGCGGCGCTACGTCGACGGCGGCATGCGTTCGGGCACCAACGCCGACCTCGCCGCCGGGTACGACCGCGTCGTGGTGCTCTCGCCGCTGCCGCGCGGCATCGGGCACATGACCCCGGTCGCGACCCAGGTGGAGGCGCTGCGGGCGCGGTCGCGGGTGGAGCTGGTGAGCCCGGACCGGGCCGCGTTCGCGGCGATCGGGCGGAACGTGCTGGATCCGGCGAAACGGGCGGCGGCGGCGCGGGCCGGGCTCGCCCAGTCCGATTCCGTACTCGACCGAATTCGCTCCGTATGGAATGACTGACGGTGCCAAAACAATCACGGTGCAATTTGCACAAATAGTAGGCGGTTACTTTCCCACCCTCGCCTGACATGTGCACATGTGAAAGTTCGTCGCGAGTTGTCTTGACTTTTGCGATCAACTGGACTTCCATTCGCCTTGAATCCGCGCATTCGGGGTGAAATAGCGCGTTCATCCTGCGCGAAATGGGGAAGAGCGGTGCCGGAGCCCGGTCGACAGGACACCGTGAAATGGCACGTCGCCGGCTGGAGTCTGCGGGCGAAGGTGGCCGTCGTGCTCGTGGTGCCCGCCGTGGTCGCCCTTGTGCTCGGCGGCGTCCGCGTGCAGGGCCAGCTCGACAACGCCAACCGGCTGAGCACGGTCCGTGACCAGCTCACGGTGCTCGCCGAGGCGGTCACCCTCTCCGACCTGGTGGCCGAGGAGCTGATCAGCGCGGTGTCGACCACCGCGACCGACCGCGGGGAGCGGGCGGGCGCGGTCGACCGGCAGGTCACCGCCGTGCGGGACGCCGCGGACTTCGCCGGCCTGCCGGCCGCGGTCGACCGCGAGCTGGGCGACGCGCTCGGCCGCCTCGACGGGCTGCGCGCGCGGTCCGTCGACCCGTTCGCGCTCTCGGCCGGCTACCGCGCGGTGCTCGCGTCGCTGGCCGAGCTGGTGCCGGGCGTGGTGTCCCTGGCGCGCGACGAGGACCTCGACGACCGGGCCGCCTCGGTGCGTTCGTTGCTGCTGCTGCGGGCCGCGCTCGCCACCGAGACCGCGCTCGCCGGGTCCGGTGTGGACGGGGCGGGCCGCGCCGAGGTGGTGGCCGCCGCGCAGGACGCGGCCGCGGAGGAGGCCGTGCTGCGCCAGCAGCTCGCCGTCGACCTGCCGCCGGCCGACGCGGCCGCGTTCGAGGACGCGACCAGCGGCGCCGAGGACCGGCGGGCCACGCTCCGCGCCGCCGTCACCGGCCGGGGTGCGGCCGCGCTGCCGACCCTGCTGCCCGGCCTGGACACCGCCACCGCCGCGCTCACCGGTGTGCTGCGGGACGTGTTCGCCGACCTGTCCGACACCGTCACCACCCGCACGAACGACGCCCGCTCCGACGCGCTGCGCGACGCGGCGGTCGTGCTCGGCGCCCTGCTCGCGGCGCTGGCGGTCGCGCTCACCGTGGCCCGCTCGCTGCTCTCGCCGCTGCACCGGCTGCGCACCGCGGCGCTCACCGCGGCCCACGAGCAGCTGCCGAGGACCGTCGAGCGGGTGCGCGCGGGCGAGCAGGTGGACTACCGGTCGGTCGAGCCGGTCCCGGTGCACACCGGGGAGGAGATCGGCCAGCTCGCCCGTGCGTTCGACGACATGCACCGGCAGGCCGTGCGGCTGGCCGGCGAGCAGGCCGAGCTGCGGCTGCAGGTCAGCGAGATGTTCATGACGCTGTCCCGGCGCAGCCAGTCGCTGGTCGAGCTGCAGCTGGGCGTGATCGAGGAGCTGGAGGCCGACGAGCAGGACCCGCGGCGCCTCGCCGGCCTGTTCCGCCTCGACCACCTCGCCACCCGCCTGCGCCGCAACGGCGAGAACCTCCAGGTGCTCGCCGGCGGCACGCCCCCGCGGCGCGGCAGCCGGCCGGTCGGCGTGGTCGAGCTGCTGCGTGCGGCGACCTCGGAGGTCACCGACTACAAGCGGGTCACCCTCGGCAACGCGCCGAACGCGGCGGTGCGCGCGTCCGGGGCGGCCGACCTCGTGCACATCCTGGCCGAGCTGCTGGAGAACGCGACCCGCTTCTCCCCGCCGGACCGCAAGGTCGTGCTCACCGCCGACCGCGGTACCCACGGCGGGCTGCTGTTCGAGGTCGTCGACGGCGGCCTCGGCATGGCGCCGGAGGACCTCGCCGCCGCCAACGAACGGCTCGCCACCACCGACGCGGTGGACCCGGAGACCACCCGGCGGATGGGCCTGTTCGTGGTCGGCCAGCTCGCCGCGCGGCACGGCGTCACCGTCCGGCTGCGCGCGACCTACGAGTCGGCGAACCAGGCCGGCGTGACCGCGAGCATCCACGTGCCCGGCACGCTCGTGATCGCCGACGGCACCCCGGCCCCGGCGCCCGAGCCCGCCCCCGCGATGGCGACCATCGGCGCGGGTGCCTCGCTCGCCGACGTCGAGCTCCCACTCCCCCAGCCCGCCCCGGCGGCCAACGGCCACACCGTCGGTTGGTTCACCCCGGCCGTCGAGGCGGCCGGCGAACCGGCGACCTGGCCCGCCGAGCCCGGCCTGGCCGAACCACGCCGACCCGAACCACGCCACCCCGAACAGCGCCAGGCCGAACAGCGCCGATCCGAGCCGCGCAAATCCGAGCCACACCAACCGGAACAACGCCGATCCGAACAGCGCCGATCCGAACCGCGCCAGGCCGAACCGCGCCAGGCCGAGCCGCGGCCGACCCACGCGCCCGCCACGCGCACCGCGCCCGCCGCGCCCGAGATGGGAGCCGGCACGTTCACGCCCGCGAGCGGGGCGTTCGGGACGCCGCCGCCGGTGTCCGCCGAGCCGGTCAGTACCACCGCGGCCGGGCTGCCGATGCGGCGCCCCGGCGGGCACGCGGTGCCGGAGCGCCCGGCCGAGCGGCCTGCCGGGCGCCGGGTCGACTTCCGCGATCCCGAGATGGTCCGCAGCAACCTGTCCCGGCACTACAGCGGCATGCAGGCCGCCCGGCGCGCCAGGCAGGAGACCGACGACAGCACCGCGCCGGGCTCGCACGGCTGAGCCGCCCGGGAACGGCGACGTAGAGGGAGGGTCCATGACCACCGAGAGCACCGCGACCGAGCCGTCGCTCGGCTGGCTGGTGTCCGCGTTCACCCAGGAGGTTCCCGGGGCGACGCACGCCGTGCTGGTGTCGGCCGACGGCCTGCTGGTCGCCGCCAGCGACGGGCTGCCCCGCGACAGCGCCGACCAGATGTCCGCGCTGACCGCCGGGCTCTCCAGCCTCACCGTCGGCGCGGCCGACCTGTTCACCGCGGGCCGGGTGGTGCAGTCGGTGATCGAGATGGAGGGCGGGTTCCTGCTGCTGATGAGCGTGGGCGACGGCTCCCACCTCGCCGTGCTCGCCTCGCCCCGCTGCGACATCGGGCTGGTCGGCTACGAGATGACGCTGCTGGTCGACCGGGTGGGCCGGATGGTCGAGACCCCCGCCCGTCAGCCCGCGCCCGGCCGCCCGGTGCCGTGACCGGGGAGGGGCCCGCGCTCGCCCGGCCGTACTCCTGGACCGAGGGGCGCACCGAGCCGAGCGTCGACCTGGCGGTCGAGGCCAGAGTGCGGACCACGGCCCGCGGCGCCGCCCTGCCCCAGCGCCGCGCGAGCGCACAGTGGACGGTCACCCAGCTGTGCTTCCAGCCGCGGTCGGTGGCCGAGATCGCCGCACACCTCGGCGTGCCGCTCGGCGTCGCCCGGGTGCTCGTGGCCGACCTGCTCGCCGACGACCTGGTCTCGGTCCAGGCGACACTCACCCACGACGCGGACGCCGACGAGCGCCGCGGTCTGATCGAGAGGGTTCTCAGTGGACTTCGAGCGGCACGCTGACCGCGCACCGCGGATCACCTCGGCCAAGATCGTGGTCGCCGGGGGGTTCGGCGCCGGCAAGACGACGTTCGTCGGCGCCATGTCCGAGATCGTGCCGCTGCGCACCGAGGCGCTGATGACCAGCGCGAGCGTCGGCGTCGACGAGCTGGCGTTCCACACCGGCAAGGTCGCGACCACCGTCGCCATGGACTTCGGCCGCATCACGCTCGCCGAGGACCTGGTGCTGTACGTGTTCGGCACGCCCGGCCAGCACCGGTTCTGGTTCATGTGGGACGACATCGTGCGCGGCGCCATCGCCGCCGTGGTGCTGGTCGACACCCGGCGGCTCGCCGACTGCTTCGGCTCCATCGACTACTTCGAGTCCCGCGGCATCCCGTTCCTGGTGGCGCTCAACCAGTTCGAGGGCCGGCTCGACCACACCGTCGCCGACGTGCGGGAGGCGCTCGCGCTGCCCGAGCACGTCGCGATCATGCCGTGCGACGCGCGCTCGGCGGAGTCGGCGCGGCGGGTCCTCATCGCCGCCAGCGAGCACGCGCTGGCCCGCCTGACACCCCCGAAACCGGCGCACGGCCTGCCGAAGCGGCCCGTCCGCCCGCGTCCCGTCGAGAGGGCCCCGCAGTGAACCACGACATGCAGCACTTCGCGATGGGCAGCTGGCTGCTGTTCTTCGCCTACACCACGTCGGTGGTCGGGTCGACGATCGGGCTCGCCTGCACGCTCCAGGCGCGGCACGCGAGCGGGCGGTCGCGCCTCGGGTGGCTCGCGCTCGCCGCGGTCTCGATCGGCGGCGTCGGCATCTGGCTCATGCACTTCATCGCCATGCTCGGGTTCGCCACCCCGGGCATGCCGGTCCGCTACGACATCGCCCGCACGGTGCTGTCCGCGGTCCTGTCGATCAGCGCGGTGTTCGGCGGGCTGGTGGTGTTCGGCGTGCGCGCCGGGTTCTCCCGGTGGCGGCTGCTGCTCGGCGGGCTGATCACCGGGCTGGCGGTGAACCTCATGCACTACACCGGCATGTGGGCGGTGCGGATCAAGGGCACGATCGGCTACGACACCGGCCTGGTGCTGCTGTCGATCGTGATCGCCGTGGTGGCGGCCACCGCGGCGCTGCTGTTCACCGTGGTCGTGGACCGGCTCGCGCTGCGGGTGGCGGCCGGGCTGGTCATGGGTATCGCGGTCACCGGCATGCACTACACCGGCATGGCCGCGGTCCGGGTGACCATGGACCCGGCGGCGCCGGACCCGGCCGGGGCCGAGGTGTTCAGCTTCCTGTTCCCGGTATTCGTGCTCGCCGCGGCGGCGCTGGCGGTGCCGATCAGCGCGGTCCTGATGGCCCCGGCCCGGCGGACGGCCGAGCTGGTCCCGGTCCCCGCGCTCCAGGCACATTCGACCTGACCTGGCACCGCCCCCTGGCACCATGGCGACGTGCGACACCTTCTGTCAGCCTCCGGAACCGTCACCTCAGGGGACCGTGACGCAACCCAGCCACAAGTACGCGACCAAGCCGAACACACACTCCCCCACACGACCAACAGGGATGAATCCGGGGAGGCGGAACTGTGAGCATCGGACGGGTCGCCGTGGTGGGCGCCGGGCTGGCCGGCCTGCGGACCGTCGAACGCCTGCGCCGGCTCGGCCACGACGGTCCGGTCACGCTCGTCGGCGCGGAGGAGCACCTGCCCTACGACCGCCCGCCGCTGTCCAAGGCGGTGCTGGCGTCAGCGGAGGCCGCGCGCCCGCCGCTGCGCGAGGAGGACTACGCCGCCCTCGACGTCGACCTGCGGCTCGGGGTGCGCGCGACCGGGGTGGACGGCCGCCGCCTGCTGCTGTCCTCGGGGTTGGTGGAGTTCGACCGGCTGGTGGTGGCCACCGGCGTGCGGCCGCGGCGCCCGGCGGTGTTCGCGGACTGGCCGGGCGTGCACGTGCTGCGCGACTGGGCGGACTGCGTCGCCCTGCGCGCCGAGCTGGCGGCCGCCCGGTCGCTGGTGGTGGTCGGCGCGGGCGTGCTCGGCTGCGAGGTCGCCGCGACCGCCCGCGGCCTCGGGGTCGAGGTCACGGTGGTGGAACGGCTGGCCCACCCGCTGCCGCTCGGGCCCGAGATCGGCGCACACGTGGCCGCCCTGCACCGCGCGAACGGCGTGACCGTGCGGTGCGCGGCGGAGGTGACCCGGCTGACGGGCGACGGCCCGGTGGCCGGCGTCGAGCTGGCCGACGGCACCGTGCTGCCCGCGGACGTGGTGGTGGTCGCGGTCGGGTCCACCCCCAACACCGAGTGGTTGTCCGGATCGGACGTCCCCGTGGACGACGGCGTCCTGTGCGACCGCACCGGGCGCACGGCGCGGCCGGACGTGTGGGCCGCCGGCGACGTGGCGCGCCTGCCGCACCCGTGGCGGGACGGCACCGTCCGGTTCGAACACTGGACGGGCGCGGTCGACACGGCCACCCTCGTCGCGTCGAACCTGCTCGCCGACGAGCCGAAGCCGCTGGCCGCCGTCCCGTACTTCTGGACCGACCAGTACGGCCTGCGCCTCCAGGCCGTCGGCCTCCCCGACCCCGGCGACGAGTTCGCGGTGGTCCAGGGCTCCCTGGCGGACGGGAAGTTCCTGGCCCACTACCGCCGCGCCGGCGTGGTCACCGGCGCCGCGGCCATCGGCATGCCCGGCCCGCTGGCCAAGACCCGCCGGCTGATCGGCACTAGTTGACTCTCGACCCGCTTGAGACGCCAGAGTGCGCGTCGTGAACCACAACCAGCTGTACCCGATCGGGGACGTGGCACGGCGCACCGGGTTGAGCGCCGTCAGGTTCTACGCCGACGCCGGCGTCGTCGAGCCCACCAGCCACAGCGACGCCGGCTACCGGCGGTACGACGTGCACGCGATCGCCCGGCTGGAGCTGGTCCGCACCCTGCGTGAGCTGGGCGCGGGCCTGGACGACATCCGCCGGCTGCTCGCCGACGAGACACCCCTGCGCGACCTGGCCACGACACACCTGGCACTCGAGCGCCAGCTGCGACAGCTGCGCGCCCGGCGCGCCGTCCTGCGCACCATCGTGAACCAACCCACGCCGCCCCCAGAGCCCTCGACCTGACCTCGCCGGCGAGGCTGGAGCGCATGGCCGGACACCAGCGGATCGAGGCGGAGGCCGGGGAGGCCCAGCGGGCCGGCCTGCCCCCGGACTCACCGCGGGCGCGCGAGATCGCCGAACGCCTGCTGGCCTCGATCACCGACCTCGCCGCCGACGCCGCCGGGGAACCACTCGACGAGCACGCCCGCGGCGAGCCGCGGCGCGCCATGACCGACCCCGACCCCACCAGCCCCGCCCACCGGCACGCCGACCGGGCGGTGTCCGCGTTCACCGGCCTGCTCGGCACCTATCTGTCGCTGACGGCCACCATCAACGGGACGCCGGACCCGGACCCGATGGGTGCGGGGGCGAGCGAGGAATGGCTCGCCGCCGCACTCACCGCCTCGGCCGCGAGGACCAGCGCGGGGCTAGGACCCGATCGGCCGCAGCTCCTTGTCGTGCTCGTCGACGTGGTAGTCGGCGTCCACGGTGGAGTCCACCCCGTTGGAGACCTTCGTGCGCCGGATCACCAGCGTGACGACCACGGCCACCAGCAGGTTCGCCACCAGGGCGACGAAGCCGACGTAGATCGTCACCTGCGAGCCGGCGAACGGCTGCCAGCCGAACAGGTTCAACTTGTCCAGTGCCAGCGCCGACCCGCCGAAGTGCGCCCGGCCCGACGCGGGGTTCGGGATGTTGTAGAGCAGGATCATGCCCCAGGCCAGCCCCACGGACCAGCCCGCGATCAGCGCCCACCGGTGCAGCCACCGCGTGTAGAGCGCGATCGCCACCGCCGGCAGGGTCTGCAGGATGATCACGCCGCCGATCAGCTGCAGGTCGATGGCGTACTGCGGGTCGATGAACACGATGAACGCGACCGCGCCGAACTTCACCACCAGCGACGCCAGCTTGGCCTGCTTCGCCTCCTGCGCGGGTGTGGCGTCCCGGTGCACGTACTCCTTGTAGACGTTGCGCGTCCACAGGTTCGCCGCCGCGATCGACATGATCGCGGCCGGGACCAGCGCGCCGATGCCGATGGCGGCGAAGGCGATGCCGGCGAACCACGACGGGAACTGGGTGTTGAACAGCTCCGGGATGATCGTGTTCGAGTCGGGCCGTCCGGTGGCGTTGTTCACGATCGGCGTGGTGCCGGCCGCGATCGCGGCGAAGCCGAGCAGCGCCAGCAGACCGAGCAGGAACGAGTACGCCGGCAGCGCGGACATGTTCCGCTTGAGCACGTCCCGGCCGCGCGAGGCCAGGACGCCGGTCACCGAGTGCGGGTAGAGGAACAGCGCCAGCGCCGAGCCGAGCGCCAGGGTGGCATACTGCAGCTGGTTGGTCGGGCCGAGCAGGGTGCCGTCGGCCGGCGACGGGGTCTCGGCGAACTTCTCGTTCGCCGCGTCGAAGATGCTCTCCCAGCCGCCCAGCTTGATCGGCAGGTAGATCACCGCGACCAGGATCACCACGTAGATCAGGATGTCCTTGACGAACGCGATCAGCGCCGGCGCGCGCAGGCCGGACTGGTAGGTGTAGAGCGCCAGGATGACGAACGCGATCAGCAGCGGCAGGTGGCCGAGGAACCCGGAGCCGTTGAAGCCCATCGACCGCAGCACCGCTTCCAGACCGACCAGCTGCAGCGCGATGTACGGCATCGTCGCGACGATCCCGGTGACCGCGACCAGCAGCGCCAGCAGCGAGCTGCCGTAGCGGCCGCGCACGAAGTCGGCGGGCGTGACGTAGCCGCGGGCCCGCGAGACCGACCACATCCGCAGGACCGGCAGGAACACCAGCGGGTAGGCGATGATCGTGTACGGCATCGCGAAGAAGCCCATCGCGCCGGCGCCGAACAGCAGCGCGGGCACCGCGACGAACGTATAGGCGGTGTAGAGGTCGCCACCGATCAGGAACCAGGTGATCCACGACCCGAACTTGCGGCCGCCGAGGCCCCACTCGTCGAGGTGGTCGAGCGTAGCCGCGGCGCGCCACCGGGACGCCACGAAGCCCATCACCGTGACCAGTAGGAACAGCAGCGAGAAGACGATCAGCTCCACCCACTGCATCAGCGCACGCTCCCCTCGTCGAGCTCGTCGACGTCCGGACCCTCGTCCGGCGGCGGCACCGTCCGGGCGGTTCGCGTCATGCGGTAGACGGTCATCGTCGACAGCACGCCGACCAGGATGAGCACGAACTGGAACCAGTAGAAGAACGGCAGCCCGACGAACGCGGGCTCGTCCCGGTTGAACAGCGGCGTGAACAGAACGATGAACGGGAGGAGCAGCAGGAGGTTCCACGGGTTGAGCACCAGACCCGTAACCCGACTCCCCGGCTTGTCCGACGTCATTGGCGCACCTCGGTGATCGGCTACGGACAAGATAATGCCGTACGCAAGGCGTTGCTCATACCCCAACCGGAGGTCAGGCATGCGTTCCAGAGCCCTGTTGCTCACCTTTGTCCTGTTGTTCGGGCTGCTGCTCACCCCCACCGCGTCCGCCACCCGCGGCGGCGCGCGGGTCGTCCACACCGAACGGCTCAGCGACCGACTGCTCGAGCTGACCGTGCGGTCCGAGGCGGTCGGCCGCGACGTCGGCGTGCGGCTGCTGCTGCCTGACGACTGGGACCGTTTCCCGCGTCGCGAGTGGCCGACGCTGTACCTGCTGCACGGCTGCTGCGACGGCGACACCGGGTACCGGTCGTGGACGAACAACACCGACGTCGAGGAGCTGACCGCGCACGCCGACGTGCTGGTGGTGATGCCGGAGGCCGGTCCGGTCGGGTTCTATTCGGACTGGCTCGACGGCCCGGCGTGGGAGACGTTCCACCTGCGGGAGCTGCGGCGGCTGCTGGAGCGCCGGTACCGCTCGGGTGACGAGCGGGCCGTCGCCGGCCTGTCGATGGGCGGGTTCGGCGCGTTGTCCTACGCGGCGCGGCACCCCGGGTTCTTCGAGGCGGCGGCGTCGTTCAGCGGCGTCGTGCACACCACCTACCGGGGCGCGGAGAGCACGTCGCTGGTCCAGGGCCTGGTCGCCGGCTACGGGCACGACCCGGACGCGCTGTGGGGCGACCCGGTCGCCGACGCGCGGACCTGGGCCAGGCACAACCCGTACGACCTGGCGAAGCGGCTACGCGGAACGCCGGTGTACCTGTCGGCCGGCAACGGGCAGCCGGGACCGCTCGACCCGCCGGACGCCGCGCCGGACGGGCTGGAGCGGCTGCTGGGCGAGCAGTCGGTGGCGCTGGCGGCCAAGCTGCGGTCGGCGCGTGTTCCGGTGTGGACGGACTTCTACGGCCCCGGCCGGCACGCGTGGCCGTACTGGGAGCGCGCACTGCACCGCTCGTTCCCGATGCTCGAGCACGCCATGTGCGGGTGGCGCTGCTGATCCCCGCAACGTTCGCCGGTGCCGCCGCGACCTCCGCACCGGCGACCTCGGAGTCGACTCGGGAGGGCCGGCGTACG
>DATABL010000173.1:0-22554 GCA_036259595.1 Actinophytocola sp. | reverse complement strand
CGTCGGCAAGCTGCTCATCATGGAGCGCGAGGCGTTCCCCGACCGGGCCACGGTGGTCCTGGTTCGCGAGCGGATCGGCTACTGAGCGTTGCACGGCCGAACGCCAACGCCACCCGGCAACCGATCTCGACGGCTCGGTCGAGGGGCCAGCTGAGCTGTTCGCCTGCCGTTCACCTGGACGGCGGCTGCCGATGGTGTTGGGCTCCTAGCGTCGGCGCGTTCCCACTGATCAGGAGGATCGCGTGTCTGCCGACAAGCCCCGGCTCCTTCCGTTACTTCCCGTCACCAACACGTTCGGCCGTTCGGCGGTCACCTGCCGCTACCGCTGCGGCGACGCCTGCTCCCACGACGTGCCGAACACCTCCGACAACGCCTACTTCGGCGAGGTGGTCGCGGAGGTCGTCCAGCGGCGCACGATGCTCAAGGCCGGCGCGGTGCTCGCCGTGGCCGGTGCCGGCGCGGCGACCGTGGGCGCCGGCTCGGCGGCCGCCACGCCCGGCCGGGGTCACGGTCACGGGCACGACCACTGGCACGGTCGGGGCGACCTGGACTTCCGGCCGGTCGCGCCGAACACCGAGGACCGGGTCGTCGCCCCGCACGGGTACGACCACGGCGTCGTGATCAGCTGGGGCGACCCGGTGCTGCCCGGCGCGCCGCGGTTCGACTTCGCGAACCAGACCGCGGCCGCGCAGGCCATGCAGTTCGGCTACAACAACGACTTCTGCGGCCTGGTGCCGCTGCCCGGCCGGTGGCGCCACCGTGGCCATGGTGACCGCTGGCTGATGGTGAGCAACCACGAGTACAGCACCGAGTCGTTCATGTTCCTCGGCTACGACGACGAGAACCCGACCCGTGAGCAGGTGGAGATCGCCTGGGCCGCGCACGGGCTGTCGGTCGTCGTGGTGGAGCGGGAGCGCCGCGGCGGCCTCGAGGTCAAGCTGGACCGCCACTACAACCGGCGGATCACCGCGACCACCGAGTTCGCCGTCACCGGACCGGCCGCCGGGTCGGACTTCCTCAGGACCTCGGCCGACCCGAGCGGCCGGCGCGTGTTCGGCACGCTCAACAACTGCGCGGGCGGCGTCACCCCGTGGGGCACGGTCCTGTCCGGCGAGGAGAACTACAACCAGTACTTCGCCAACGCCGACTCGATCACCGACCCGGTGACCAGGCAGCGCAACGCCCGCTACGGCATCCGCGGCGGCGCCTCCGGCCGCCGCTGGGAGCGGTTCGACAAGCGGTTCGACCTGGCCCAGGAGCCCAACGAGGTGAACCGGTTCGGGTGGGTCGTGGAGATCGACCCGCTGGAGCCGGACTCCACGCCGGTCAAGCACACCGCGCTCGGCCGGTTCAAGCACGAGGGCGCGAACGTGACCGTCACCCGGGACGGCCGGGTGGTCGCGTACCTGGGTGACGACGAGCGGTTCGACTACATCTACAAGTTCGTGTCGGACAAGCGGATGAAGCGCGGCCACAGCCGCTACGCCCGCGAGCACAACAAGACGCTGCTGGACTCCGGCACCCTCTACGTGGCGAGGTTCCGCGGCGACAGCCCGGCCGACGAGATCGACGGCTCCGGGCAGGTTCCGTCGGACGGCGAGTTCGACGGCTACGGCGAGTGGATCCCGCTGGCTCGCGGCGACCGGTCTTTCGTCGACGGCTTCACCGCCGAGGAGGTCTACGTCTTCACCCGGCTGGCCGCGGACGCGGTCGGTGCGACCAAGATGGACCGCCCCGAGGACGTCGAGCCGAGCCCGCGGTCCGGGCGGATCTACGCGGCGCTGACCAACAACTCCGACCGCGGCAAGCCGGGCACGGAGGGCCCGACCGAGACGAACCCGCGGCCGGCCAACCGGCACGGCCACGTGCTGGAGATCGAGGAGTTCTGGCGGGACAACACCGCACGGCGGTTCCGCTGGAAGCTGCTGCTGCTCTGTGGCGACCCGAACTCGCCGGACACCTACTTCGCCGGCTACGACAAGTCCCAGGTCAGCCCGATCTCGTGCCCGGACAACGTGGCGTTCGACGAGCGCGGCAACTTGTGGATCTCCACCGACGGCAACGCGCTCGGCCAGAACGACGGGCTGTTCGCGGTGCCGGTCGAGGGCCGCGAGCGCGGGCACGTCAAGCAGTTCCTCACCGTGCCGCACGGCGCGGAGACCTGCGGCCCGGTGGTGACCGACGACTTCGTGCTGGTCTCGGTGCAACACCCCGGCGAGCTGGACGGCGCGAACGCGGACAACCCGCTGTCGCACTGGCCGGACGGCGGGGACAGCCAGCCGCGCCCGTCGGTCGTCGCGGTCTGGAAGAAGTAACGGACTGGGCCGTTAGGCGGAGCCGTCCCCTCTCGGGGCGGCTCCGTGCTTGTCTACGCGTGGTTGCTTCCCTACGGTCGGCACGTTCCCGCTGACCTGGAGGCTTCACGTGTCGTTCATCGAAAAGTCACGTTTCCTTCCCATAATGCCCGCCCATCCCGGTGGCCGGGCATCGGTCACCTGCCGCTACCGCTGCGGCGACGCCTGCTCCCACGAGGCACCCAACACCTCGGCCAACCCGTACTTCGGCGACGTCGTCGGGGAGGTCGTCGACCGGCGGAAGGTCCTCAAGGCCGGCGCGGTGCTCGCGGTGTCCGGCGCCGTCCTCGACGTGGGCGCGGCCGCGGCGTCCCCCGGCGGACACGGACACGGGCACGGTCCGGGCCTGGGCTTCGAGCCGGTCGAGCCGAACACGCTGGACGCGGTGGTGGTGCCGCGCGGGTACGAGCAGGAGGTGCTCATCCGCTGGGGCGACCCGGTGCTGCCGGGCGCGCCGGAGTTCGACTTCGCGCACCAGACCGCGGCGGCACAGGCCACGCAGTTCGGGTTCAACAACGACTTCTGCGGGCTGGTGCGGGCGCCGCGGCGCGGGCACCGGGGCCGGGACCGCTGGCTGATGGTGAGCAACCACGAGTACACCAGCGAGGGGTTCATGTTCCTCGGCTGGGACTCCGACGACCCCAGCCGGGAGCAGTTCGAGATCGCGCTCGCCGCGCACGGGCTGTCGGTGGTGGTGCTCGAGCAGGGCCGGCGCGGACGCCTCGAGGTGCGGCTGGACCGGCACTACAACCGGCGGATCACGATGACCACGCCCTTCGACGTGCGTGGCCCGGCGGCCGGCTCGGACTTCCTGAAGACGTCGGCCGACCCGGCGGGCACGGTGGTGCTCGGCACGATGAACAACTGCGCCGGCGGCGTGACGCCGTGGGGCACGATCCTGTCCGGCGAGGAGAACGTCAACCAGTACTTCGCCAACGCCGACGCGGTGACGGACCCGACGGCGCGGGAGCGGCTCGCCCGCTACGGCTTCCCCGGAGGCGAGACCGAGCGCAAGTGGGAGCGGTTCGACCGTCGCTTCGACCTGGCGCGGGACCCGAACGAGGCCAACCGGTTCGGCTGGATCGTGGAGATCGACCCGCTGGAGCCGGAGTCGAACCCGATCAAGCACACCGCGATGGGCCGGTTCAAGCACGAGGGCGCGAACGTCATCGTGGCCCGCGACGGTCGGGTCGTCGCCTACATGGGTGACGACGAGCGGTTCGAGTACCTGTACAAGTTCGTCTCCGACGACCGGTTCAAGCGCGGCGACAGCCGCTATGCGCGCGAGCACAACAAGCGCCTGCTGGACTCCGGCACGCTCTATGTCGCGAAGTTCACCGGCGACAGCCCGGCGTCGGAGATCGACGGCTCGGGCGAGCTGCCGTCCGACGGCGAGTTCGACGGTCGCGGCGAGTGGATCCCGCTGGCCCGCGGCGACCGGTCGTTCGTCGACGGCTTCACCGCCGAGGAGGTCTACGTGTTCACCCGCCAGGCCGCGGACGCGGTCGGCGCGACGAAGATGGACCGCCCCGAGGACGTGGAGCCGAGCCTGCGGACGGGCCGGATGTACGCGGCGCTGACCAACAACACCGACCGCGGCCCCGGCGGCAAGGAGGGCCCGACGGAGATCAACCCGCGGGTGAACAACCGGCACGGGCACGTGCTGGAGCTCGAGGAGCACCGCCGGGACAACACGGCGGAGCGGTTCTCCTGGCAGCTGCTGCTGGTGTGCGGGGATCCGGAGTCGCCGGACACCTACTTCGGCGGGTACGACAAGTCGCAGGTCAGCCCGATCTCGTGCCCGGACAACATCGCGTTCGACAGCCGGGGCAACCTGTGGCTGTCGACCGACGGCAACAAGCTCGGCTCGAACGACGGGCTGTTCGCGGTGCCGGTCGAGGGCCGCGAGCGCGGGCACGTCAAGCAGTTCCTGACGGTGCCGGCCGGCGCGGAGACCTGCGGCCCGGTGGTGACCGACGAGTTCGTGCTGGTCTCGGTGCAGCACCCCGGGGAGCTGGACGGTGCCAGCGCGGACAACCCGGTGTCGCACTGGCCGGACGGCGGGGACAGCCAACCTCGGCCGTCGGTGGTGGCGGTGTACGAGAAGCGCCGCCGCTGAGGTCGTACGGTGTCGGCATGCCCGTAGCGTTGATCACCGGAGCGTCCCGCGGCATCGGCGCCGCCGTGGCCGAGTCCCTGGCCGACACCCACGAGCTGGTGCTGGGCGGCCGCGACGAGGCCGCGCTGTCGGCCGTGGCGTCCCGGCTGCCGCGCGCCCGCCCGTGGCCGGTCGACCTGACCGACCACGCGGCGGTCGCGGCGGCCGCCGAGTCGATCACGAGCCTGGACGTCCTGGTGCACTCCGCCGGCGTCCTGCGCATCGGCGCCCTGACCGACGTCGAGGCGGCGGACTGGCGCGACTCCTTCGACGTCAACGTGATCGCGGTGGTGGAGCTGACCCGCCGCCTCCTCCCCGCGCTCCGCGCCGCGGCGGGCCACGTCGTCCTGGTGAACTCGGGCTCCGGCCTGCGCGCGAACCCCCGCTGGGGCCCGTACGCGGCGAGCAAGTTCGCCCTCCGCGCGTACGCGGACGTCCTGCGCGCGGAGGAACCCGGCCTCCGCGTCACGTCGATCCATCCCGGTCGCACCGCCACCGACATGCAACGCGCCGTCCGCACCTTCGAGGGCGCCGACTTCGAACCCGAGAAGTACATGGACCCCGCCTCCGTGGCCAAGGTCATCCACACGGCGATCACCACTCCACCCGACGCCCACGTCCACGAGATCGTGATCCGCCAGCGTCAGTAGCCGTGCGTCACCGCAGCCGGCGCGTCACCGCCCCGGCCGCCGCCTGCGCACCCGCCCGGTCCACCCGCGTCGGCTCCCGAGCGGCGACGACCTGCTCGCCCGCCACCCAAACGTCCCGGACCAGCCGCGCCCCCGCCGCCCAGACCAGGTTCGCCAGGAGGTGCTCGTCCGCCACGTCCAACCCCGCCGCGAACGCCGGGTCGTCCACCTCGACATGCACCACATCGGCCCACCGTCCCATCTCCAGTGCTCCGATGTCCTCCCGACCCAACGCCTCGGCCCCGCCCCGCGTCGCCAGCAGCAGCACGTCCGAGGCCACCAGCGCCGCCGAGTCCATCCCCGACACCCGCGCGAACATCGCCGCCAGGCGCATCTCCTCCCACAGGTCCAGGTCGTCGTTGCTCGCCGGCCCGTCCGTGCCCAGGCCGACCGGGACCCCGGCCGCCCGCAGGTCCACCAGCCGCGCGATCCCCGACGCCAGCTTCGCGTTCGACCCGGGACAGTGCGCCACCCCGACCCCGTGTTCCGCGAACACCGCGATGTCCTCGTCCGACAGGTGCACCGCGTGCGCGGCCACCACCCGCCCCCCGTACAGCCCCACCTCCGCCAGCAGCCGCGGCACCGAGCCGTACCGCCGGCGCTGCGCCGCGTCCTCCTCCGCCGACTCCGCCACGTGGACCATCACCATCGCGTCCCGCGCCCGCGCCGCCTCCCCGACCATCGTCAGCGCCTCCGGCGGCAGCGTGTACGCCGAGTGCGGTCCGTAGCCGATCTCGATCCGGTCGTCCGCGCCGCGGAACCGGCCGTCCACGTCGATCCTGGCGCTGATCTCGTCCAGCTGCGCGCGCCAGCTGACGCCGGGCAGCTCCACCACGGCCGGCGCGAGCACCGCCCGCTGACCCGTCGCGGTCAGCGCGCGGACCAGGTGCTCGGTCTGGAAGTACTGCTCCACGCTCGTGGTGATCCCGCCACGCAGCATCTCCACCGAGCCGAGCACCATGCCCGCCTCGATGTCCGCCGGTGTCAGCCGCGCCTCGGCGGGCCAGATGACCTCGCGGAGCCAGCGCAGCAGCGGCAGGTCGCCGCCCATCCCGCGCAGCACCGTCATCGGGCTGTGCGCGTGCGTGTTCACCAGCCCCGGCAGCAGGATCCCGGGCAGCGACCGGACCGGCAGGCCACTCGCCGGGGCGTCCGCCAACGGCCCGCAGTGCGTGATCCGGCCGTCCGCGCCCACGTCCACCACGGCGTCCCGCAGGACCGAACACGCGGGGTCACAGGGCAACACGATCGGGGCATGCAGACGCACGGGGGAGCGCATGACCGCGATCCTGCCAGGCGGGTTACCGCAGAGGTTCGTCCTCCCAGGGCACGAAGGCCGGGCGGCGGCCGCCGTTCGTCGCGGGGAGGAAGCCGTCCACCGAGTGCTCGATGGTCACGCCCGCGGCATCGAACGAGTGCACCACCGCCCGGTTGAGCTCCACGATCGCGCGATCTCGCCACAGCGTGCGTTCGGTGCGGACGTCCAGGCCCAAGCGCCCGGCGATGTGCCGCCCGAGCCCGTACGCGCCGTCGTCGGCCAGCACGTCCTCACCGATCGCCTGGCAGATGTACACGCCGTTGAACGGGGCCGCGGGATAGGTGATGCCGCCGATGACCAGGCGCATGTTGCTGATCACGGGTACCGCGTGCCAGCGCAGGCCCAGGTCGACGAACCACGGCAGGTCCGGGTGCTCCAGCGGCACCTCGCGCACCACGTCCCTCGGCAGCGGGTGCAGCGACATCCCCTCGTGCGCGGTCTCCACCACCAGCGGCAGCTTGTCGAAGGCGCTCCGCCCCGTCGGCGGCCGCCAGCCCAGCCGGCACACGGCCGTGGTGAAGTCGACGTAGCGCCGGTCGCCGAGCACCCGGCCGGGCTCGCCGTACCCGGCGTACCGGACCAGCTGGTCGTTGCGGAGCCGCGGGCCGGGACGCCACGGCGTGTCGGGCGCGAACACGCTCACCATCGGTCGCACCCGGCCGTCGTTGGTCGACATCCGCAGGTGCTGCACGCACTGCGCGGCGACCTCCGCGCTGTCCCGGACCTCCCGCAGGTCGCGCACCAGCAGCCCGCGCCACGGCACGTTCGCCGGACACCACCCGCTGTCCCGCAGCGCCAGCCGCGCGCCGAACGCCAGTTCGGCCGGCTTGTGCCGGTAGGTCCCGGTGGCGGCGATCTCCGAACGCACCTTCGCCAGCCGCGCCTCCACCTGGCCGGCCTTGGGTCGCGCCCGGTGGAAGGCACGCAGGAACTCCTCGGCCTCCGCGTAGGGCGACCGGCCGGCGCGGTGCGTCGACAGCGGTGCGGTGACGAGCGGTGGGGAGGACGCCGTGGCCTCGTCGCGCAGTGCGGTCACATCTGTGGATATCGGCCCCGCTGGGGACGGGCTGGATTACCTCATCGTGTGGTTTCGATTCACGCCGCACTACCCACAGTCGGCGACAAGCCCCGGTACGGGGTGAGCAGGCCGGGCACCGTCGCGTCCGCGAGCGCGACGCCGTCCGCCACGAGCAGGTCCGGCGCCGCGTAGACCCCCGCACCGGCCGCCGTGGTCGTCCGCACCGTCACCAGCCCGAGCCGCCGCTGCAGCACCGACTGCCGGAACGTCACCCCGACCACCGCCCCCCGCCGCAGCACGACCGTCGCCCGGTTCAACCCGCGGCTGGTCACCAGGTGCCGCCCGACCAGCGCGTGCCCGAGCGACCGGTACGCCACCACCGCGAGCCCCAGCGCGACCGGCAACGTCCCGGCCCCGACGAGCCACCACCCGCCCGGCGCGAACCACCACAGCCCACCGGTGAGCACCCCGCTCACCAGCACCGCCCACCCGAGCCGCCGCCGCAGCGCGGCCCGTGGGTGCGCGCGCAGCGGCGTGCCGAGCGGCCGGTCGTCGCGCAGCACCGCGCCGGCGACCCGCCGCGCGTCGGCCATCGGCGCCTTCGGCAGGACGGTGCTGGCGCTCGTGGTCAGCCAGCTGGTGCCCAGACCGGTCGACACCACCGAGGTCTCGGTCGCCGTGCTCCACCGCCACAGCAGCGGCTGCCGCAGCTCCACCCCGCGCAGCCGCGCCTCGTCCCGGTCGACCCGCCGGGTGCGGAACAGCCCGTGGCTCGTGCGCAGCACGGTCCCGCGCGGCCCGTCCGCCCGTACCAGCCGGAACCCCCACTGCTCCGCGACGAACGCGGCCCCCACGCCGACCACGCCGACCGCGCCCGTGGCCAGCACCGCGACCACGACCGTCCACGCCGTGCCCAGCGCGCCCCAGTCGACCAGCCCGACCACGACCCCGGCCAGGTCGATCCCGACCGACGAGCCGAACCAGTACGCCCCCCACCCGAGCCCGGCCGCGGTCAGGAACGCCCACACGGTGAACGCGTTGTACGGCACCCACCGCCACCGGAACGTCGCGAGCACCACCTCCCCGCCCGGTTCCGGCTCCGCCTCCGGTGCCCGCGCCCCGGTCGGCAGCTCGTCCTGCAACCGGGTGGCCGTGGCCGTCGTCACCGCGTCCAACCGCAGCGGCGCCGACTCGCCCACCGTGCTCCGGTCACCCGCCCGGATCGCCACGACCCGCAGACCGGCCAGCCGGTGCCGCAGGCGGGCGGTCGTGTCGACGCTGCGGATCCGGTCCCGCCGGATCGACCGGTGCGAGCGGACCAGCAGACCGGTGCGCACCTCCAGCCGCTCCTCGGTCACCCGGTAGCGGGTCTTGACCCACCGCAGCACGTCGACCACCGCGCCCACCACCCCGAGGACCCCGACGATCGCGGCCGGCCACAGCACCGGCCCGTCCACCGCCCCACCGAACAGGAGCGTGGTCACCGCCATCGGCACCAGCGACAGCAGCATCCGCACCAGATCGACCCAGATCACCCGCGCGTCGAGCCGCTCCCACCCCTCGCCCCGAGCTACCGGTTCGCTCATGTCGCGTCCCCCGGCGTGGCCCCGGTGATCTCCGCCAGTTCCCGGGCGACCACCTCGGCCGTCCGGTGGTCGAGGCCGACCAGCGCGATCGGCCCGGCCGCCGACGCCGTGGTCACCGTGACCGTGGCCAGGCCCAGCGCCTGCTGCACCGGCCCCCGCACCGTGTCGACCGTCTGCACCCGCGAGAGCGGCGCGATCCGCCACTCCCGCACGAACCACCCGCTGCGCACGTACACCGCCTCCCCGGTCACCTCCCACCGGTGCACCGCGTACCGCCACGGCGGTGCCACCACCAGATGCAGCAACCCCGCCCCCAGCACGACCAACAGCACCGGCCCGAGCACCGCCCGCCACGGCGTGATCAGCAGGTACCCCACCCCGACCGCCCCGCCGACCACCGCCGTGGCCGCGGCCGTCCGCAGCGCCCACCACCCCATCGCCCGCCGCTCCACCCGATGCCGCGGCGCCACCAGCACCTCACCCACGTCTCGTCCTCCGTCCACGGCCGGGACGGCGCACGGCCAGCGCGAACGTCTCGGCCAGCTCCTCGGCGTACCGGTCGGCGTCGGTCTCCGGACGGGAGTACAGCTCCCGGGGCGCCGCCTCCAGCGCGGCGTTCAGCGTCACCGCCATCAGGTGCGGGTCGAACTCGCGGAACTCCCCGTGCTCCTGGCCCTCCCGCAGCATCCCGGCGATCGCCTCGACCGACGTGTCCCGGTCGCCCGGGCCGCCGTTCGAAGCGATCTCCCGCAGCGCGTACATCTCCGTGCGGTGCTCGGCGCAGAACAGCACCAGTCCGCTGATCATCGCCCGCAGCGCGTCCAGGTAGCTGCGCGCACCGGCCGCGCGTTCCTCGATCGCCTCGTTCATCGCCCGCTCGATATCCGCCGCGACCTGCGCGATCAGCTCGTCCTTGCCGGCGAAGTGGTACGAGATCAACCCGGGGCTGATCCCCGCCCGCCCCGCGATCCGGACGAACGACGCCTTCGCGAACCCCAGCTCGGCGATGGTCTCGACGGCCGCGCGCACGATCTGCGCCCGCCGGGCCCGCTCGATGAACGAGCGTGTTTGTTCGCCTGACTGGTTTCCTGGTTGCACAACCAAAACTCTAGCCAGGCGAACAGGCACTCCGCAAGGAATCGGACATTACCGGCGTTCGAAGACGAGGTCCCGGCTCGTCCGCCCGACCTCCTCGGCCCGGCTCTCGAACTTCGTCAGCGGCCGCCACGACGGCCGCGGCGCCCAGCCGTCGTACACGTTGCGCAGCAGCGGCTCGGCGGAGAGCACCTCGAGCATCTGCTCGGCGTAGTCCGCCCAGTCGGTGGCCAGATGCACCCGCCCGCCCGGCTCCAGCCGGGACGCCACCAGCGCCACGAACGACGGCTGCACCAACCGCCGCTTGTGGTGCTTCTTCTTCGGCCACGGGTCCGGGTAGAAGATCCGCACCCCGTGCAGCGAGCCCGCCGGCACGTGCCGCTCGAGCAGCACCACCGCGTCCCCGCGCAGCAGGCGCAGGTTCTCGATCCCCATCGTCTCCGCGCGCATCATCAGCTGCGCGAGCCCCGGCGGGTACACCTCCACCGCCAGGTAGTTCAGCTCCGGCGCGGCCTGGGCGAGCCGCGCCGTCGTCTCGCCCATCCCGGAGCCGATCTCCAGCAGCACCGGCGCCTCCCGGCCGAACCAGCCGGCCAGGTCGAGCGGACCGTCCGGCAGCTCGGTCACCTCCCGGCCGAGCCGGGCCCAGTGCCGCTCCCACGCCCGGGACTGGCCGACGGTCATCCGTCCGCCGCGGTTGACGAAGCTGACCACCGTTCGGCGGCCGGTCAGGTCGGGTGACTCCACCCGGAGAAGGTTAGGCGGGACCCATCGACTCGATGAGGGCGAGGTTCGCGCGCAGGTCGGCGAGCCCCGCGACGGCCACCGGGTCCGGAGTCTCACCGGTGTGCACGCGCAACACGTCGATCCAGCCGGGGTGCCGGGCGGTGAGGATCAGCGTCGTCGGCATCCCGGGCTCGGTGAGCTTGCGCTCCGACGGCACGTACTCCCAGTACCCGGACGAGCCCTCGGTGGCCCACGGCACGAACACCCAGCCCGGCCGCGCGGACAGCAGCTTGGCCACCCGGTCCTCGACCGCGAAGCCCTCGGCCCGGGAGGACAGCGTGCCGGCGGCCACCGCGCGCAGCCACCACGGCGCGGGCGCGTGCGCGTCGGCGCGGCGGATGGTCCGGTACAGCGCCACGACCTGCGCCTCGGGCGCGCGGTGCAGCCACGCGCGCCGGGTCTCGGCCGGCGTCGTGGCGTCCTCGGCGCCCCACATCTCGATGGCCTGCGACCACTGCAGCCCGGCCATCGGCTCGACCCGCAGGCCGTCGAAGGAGGGCGGGCCGGACTCGGAAGACGACTCGGAAGACGACGATGGGTTGGACGAGCGTCGTTGCTCAACCGCGGCCGCCGAGGCGGCAGCTTCGGGAAACGGGCCGGTGTCGACCACCGTCACAAGTCCACCTCCAAGGACACCCCGATATGCAGTTAGTCAGACCCCCTGTGTCGATATGACCCCACGACCGGAGATCTGTCCGCTTGCTGTGGCCAGAGTCACAGCGACTTAACGTGGTCTTAATCGCGTGGCCTGTTGTACAACACGTGACCCCGTCCACCCCGCCTATCGACTTTCCTGGCCGAATCGTTACTGAAAGTAGAGCCCGGGCCACCTCCCCGAAAGGTGGCCCGGGCCCATCCCCTGGCTGCCGCGCCGCCGGTGCGACGTCCCCACGGCGTCCCGGCCGGCGCGGCGTGGGTCCTTCTAGGCGTCCCGCTTGTTCGCGGTGACCAGCGAGATCACCAGCAGCACCACCGCGAACCCGACGAAGTAGGCGAGCGCCCACCACGGGCTCAGCGTCGCCGCCGACGGCGGCGGGCCCTCCGCGACGGCCCGGCTGGTCGGGTCCGGGTCGCCGGTGAGGAACTTGTTGGCCACGTAGAACGGCATCCACTTCTGGATGTCCGCCCCGACGTTCGGGATCAGCACGACCAGGCTTTCCACCAGCTGGCTGTAGATCAGCACGATCGCCACCGCGCCGGAGGACTGCCGGATCAGGATGCCGACCGCCACCGCGAGCACCGCGGCCGTCGCGTAGACCAGGCCGACGCCGGCGGTCGCCCGCCACTCGAAGGCCGTGTTGATCGCCAGGTCGGCGCTCGGCTGGATCAGCTTGGCGATCGCCACCGAGCCGAACGCCGAGAGCAGGCCGATCGCCGCGGCGAAGGACGCCACCACGGTCGTCTTGGCCAACAGGGCCGCGGTCCGGTTCGGGATGGCCTGGAAGGTCGCGCGGATCGTGCCGAAGCGGTACTCGGTGGTGACCGCCAGCGTGGCCATCACCATGATCACGACGAGGCCGAAGCTGTAGCCGAACTGGGTGGACGCGACGGTCGGGGCGTTCTCGGTGTCGACGCCGGCGATCAGCGCGGCGAAGCCGACGGTGATCGCGAGGGCGGCGAGGGTGCACCACAGCGGCGAGCGCGTGGTGAACAGCTTGATGCGTTCAACGGCGAGCAGAGTCATGTCGTCACTTCCCAGCGGGCTGAAGGTCGGCGGCCGCGGCGGCGACGTTGCGGAGCGCGGCCTCGTCGTCGGAGTCGGCGGCGTGGTACTCCACGGCGTCGCCGGTCAGCTGCATGAAGGCCTCCTCGAGCGAGCCACGCTGCGGGCTCAGCTCGTGCAGCACGACACCCTTGGCCGCGGCGAGCTCACCGATGTCGGCGATGTCCATTCCGGACACGACCAGGCTCTCGGCCTCGTCCCGGACGGTGGCGCCCTGCTGGCCGAGGGCGGCGCGCAGCTGCGCGAGCTGCGGGCTGCGCACGGTCACCGTGTTCTCCGCGGCGCGCGCCACGAACTCCTCGGTGGTGCACTGCGCGATCAGCTTGCCGCGCCCGATCACCACGAGGTCCTGCGCGGTGAGGGCCATCTCCGAGAGCAGGTGGCTGGACACGAACACCGTGCGGCCCTCCTCGGCCAGCCGGTGCATGAACCGGCGGATCCACAGGATGCCCTCCGGGTCCAGGCCGTTCACCGGCTCGTCGAACAGCAGCACCCGCGGGTCGCCGAGCAGCGCCGCCGCGATGCCCAGCCGCTGGGACATGCCGAGGGAGAACCCGCCGGCGCGCCGGTTGGCCACGTTGGTCAGGCCGACGGTCTCGAGCACCTCGTCGACCCGCGACACCGGGATCCGGTTGGACTTGGCCAGCCAGCGCAGGTGCGCGCGGGCCGTGCGGTTCGGGTGCATCCACTTCGCGTCGAGCAGCGCGCCGACGACCCGCAGCGGGTTGGAGAGCTCCCGGTACCGCTTGCCGTCGATCCGGACGTTGCCCGCCGTCGGCGCGTCCAACCCCAGGATCATCCGCATCGTGGTCGACTTGCCGGCGCCGTTCGGGCCGAGGAAGCCGGTGACCCGTCCGGCCTGGACGGTGAACGACAGGTCGTCGACGGCCACCGTCTTGCCGTATCGCTTGGTGAGGCCTACTGCCTCGATCATGGTCTCTCCCTGGTTCAGGTCTTCGTCCCCGTTGCGGCATATCGTGCTGGCGCGGGGTGTTCGCGCACGTCCACCCGTGGTCCCCAGTTCGGGTCAACTTCTGGGAGTAGCCTCCATCAACCGAAAGGGTGGCGGAATCGGTAAGCACCCTGAGTCGACCCTGATTCCCCGTCACCCTCAGGTAGGGGTGACCCCCGGTCAGTGCTCCCCGGGGCGCACCAGGCCGGTCTCGTAGGCGAGCACGACCGCCTGCACCCGGTCCCGCAGGTCCAGCTTGGCCAGCACCCGGCCGACGTGCGTCTTCACCGTCGCCTCGGACAGGAACAGCTTCCGCGCGATCTCGGTGTTCGACAGGCCCTGCGCGATCAGCAGCAGCACCTCGCGCTCCCGCTCGGTCAGCACGTCCAGCACGGACGCGTCCCGCAGCTGGCCGCCGGCGGCGCCGAGGAACCGGTCGAGCAGGCGGCGGGTGACGCTCGGCGAGACGACCGCGTCGCCACTGGCCACCGAGCGCAGCGCGTCGACCAGGTGCGCCGACGGGGTGTCCTTGAGCAGGAAGCCGCTGGCCCCGTTGCGCAGCGCGGACAGGGCGTACTCGTCGAGGTCGAACGTGGTCATCACGAGCACCTTGGCCAGGCCCCGCTCGGTGATCCGCAGCGTGGCCTCCACGCCGTCGAGCACCGGCATCCGCACGTCCATCAGCACCACGTCCGGGCGCAGCGACGCGGCCAGCTCGACGGCCTCCGCGCCGTTGCCGGCCTCGCCGACGACCTCCACGTCCTCCTGTGCGCCGAGCACCATCCGGAACCCGGCCCGCATCAGCTCCTGGTCGTCGACCAGCACCACCCTGATCACGTGCGTCAACGTAGCGCCTCAGTCCGACGCGAGCGGTAGGCGTGCTCGGACCTGCCAGCCGCCGTCGGCCCGTGGCCCGGCCTCCAGGCTGCCGCCGAACACCAGCGCCCGTTCCCGCATGCCGATCAGCCCGTTGCCCCCGGCCACGCCGACCAGGGTGCGCATCGCCTGCCGGCCGTCGTCGGAGATCTCCAGCTCCACGTGGTCGGCCGCGCGTTCCACCCGCACCATCGCGCGGGTGCCGGGGCCGGCGTGCTTGAGGGAGTTGGTCAGTGCCTCCTGCACGATCCGGTAGATCCCGAGCCCGACGCCGGCCGGCAGGTCGTCGACGTCGCCGACGAGCTCCAGGCGGACCGGCAGCCCGACCGCGCGCACCCGCTCGGCCAGCTCGGACAGCGACTGCGTGCCCGGCTGCGGGGTGCGGTCGCCGCTCTCGTCCTCGCTGCGCAGCACGCCGAGCAGCCGGCGCAGCTCGGCCAGCGCCTCCCGACCGGTCCGGGAGATCGTCTGCACCGCGCGTTCGGCCAGGTCCGGCTTGTCGTGCACGGCGTAGGCGGCCCCGTCGGCCTGCACCACCATCACGCTCACCGCGTGCGCCACCACGTCGTGCAGCTCGCGCGCGATCCGCGCCCGCTCGGCGGCCACGGCCATCTGCGCCTGGTGGTCCCGCTCGACCTCCAGCAGCGAGAGCCGCTGCTCGACCTCCGCGTGGTAGGCCCGCCGGGCGGCGACGAACTCGCCGAGCAGCCAGCTCAGCGCGAGCATCAGCGTGGCCATCATCAGGGTCAGCACGACGTTGTCGCGGTCCTCGTACTGCAACGGGGTCTGGATCCCGGTGATCAGCGCGTTGGCCGCCAGGAACACCGCGGCCTGCCGGCGGCCGACGTAGACGACCAGGGTGTAGAGCGCGATGCACGCGGTCGTGAAGCTCGCGACGCCGAGCTCGAACAGGGCGTGCGGGATGCCGAACAGCAGCGTCAGGTACGCGGCCGCCACCGGGTACCGGCGGCGGAACACCATCGGGGTGACCACACCGAGGACGATGGGCACGGTCACGTACCACGGCTTCGGGTCCATTTCGGGCGTGACCGCCGCCGCCACGAAGATCATCAGGTCGAACAGCAGGATCACGACCGCGATCAGGCTGTCCCCGAAGATCGGGTGCCCCTTCATCCACAAGCTGAGGCGCCGCACGGATCGAGCGTAGGCGCACGAACGACTCCAGGGCGTCACGCCGCGGTCGCATCCTCGATCAGCCCCTGGGCTGACGCCGTGCTAGCTTTGTATCAAGCGGTCGATACAAACGAGGTGCGGCATGGCTTGGTGGCTCGAGCACACCTTTCTGCCGACGGCCATCGTGATCGTGGTGATGCTGCTGGTGTTGTGGCCGACTCGGGAGAGCGGCACCCGGCTGCTGTGGAACTGGGGAGTCCCGGAGCCGACCGGGCCGCAGGTCGCGGTGGCGATCGGGTTCGGCGCCTCGGTCGACGGCGGCGTCCGGCTGCTCGGGCCGTCGGACTTCTCCGACGTGCTGGGGGTCGTCGAGGTCGTGGTGCTCGTCGTCGCCGGGCTGTGCTGGATGTGGCTGGCCGTGCCGACCCGCCGGTCGCTCGCGCGCGCCAGGTGATCGCGCCACGCATCGTCGTCGACCCGGACAGCGGGGTCGCGCCGTTCCGTCAGGTGCGTGACCAGCTCGTGCACCTCGTGCGCACCGGCGCGCTGCCGGTCGGCGCCCGGCTCCCGGCGATCCGCCAGCTCGCCGGCGACCTCGGGCTCGCCGCGGGCACCGTCGCCCGGGTCTACCGGGAGCTGGAGGCCGACGGCGTGCTGCGCACCGCCCGACGGGCCGGCACCGTGGTCGCGGCCGTTCCCGCCGGCCCGGTCGACCCGCTCGCGGAGGCCGCCGCCGAGTACGCGGCCCGCGCCGCGGCCCTGGGCGTCGACGCGCACAGCGCGGCGGCGGCGGTGTTCTCGGCCTGGCCGGTGCAACCCGAGGACCCAGCCCCGGTGTCGGCCCGCCATGGCACGATCTGGGGGCAGGCCGCCTCGAGGGGAGTTGACACGTGACGACGGCTACCGAGCAGCAGCATCTCGCCGGTCCGCTGTCGGCCGCGGTGGCCAACCTGTGCACGCGCCTGCAACCCCAGGTCTCCGCCCGCACCGCCGCCGGGTTCCGCGAGGTGCTGCGCCGGCTGTCCGCGCCGCTGCAGGTCGCGGTCGCCGGGCGGATCAAGTCCGGCAAGTCCACGTTGGTCAACGCGCTCATCGGGCGCCGGGTCGCGCCCACCGACGTCGGCGAGTGCACCCGCCTGGTCACCCGCTTCCAGTACGGCACCGTCGACCGGGTCGAGCTGATCTTCCACGACGGCCGCAAGCAGGTGCTGCCGTTCGACGCCACCGGCATGATCCCGAACGACCTCGAGGTGAACTTCGACGAGGTCTCCCACCTCGAGGCATACCTCACCAACGCGGTGCTGCGCGACCTCACGGTGATCGACACCCCCGGCCTCGGCTCGCTCGACGACGCCTCGGTCAAGCGCACCGAGCAGCTCCTCGGCGCCGCCAAGCACCGCAAGCCCGACGAGGACGGCGAGGCCGGCGATCAGGAGGCCGGGGCCGGCGACGACCTCGACCCCACCTCCCGCAACGCCGTCGCCGGTGCCGAGGCCGTGCTCTACGTCGTCACCCAGGGCGTGCGCGCCGACGACCAGCAGGCGCTCGCCGCGTTCACCGCCGCCACCGCGAGCCGCGAGGCCGGCCCGGTCAACGCGATCGCCGTGCTCAACAAGGCCGACACGATCACCCCGGAGTCGGTCGCCGGCTCCGACGGCGACGTGTGGAAGGCCGCCAGCCTGCTCGCCGAGAAGCAGGCGCAGACCCTCAAGCCACGCGTCGCCGACGTCATCCCGGTAATCGGCCTGCTCGCCGAGTCGGCCGAGTCCGGCGGGTTCACCTCCGCCGACGCCGACGCCCTGCGCGAACTGTCCACGCTGGACGACGCGACGTGGGAGACCATGCTGATGTCCGCGGACATCTTCGCCACCTGGGAGTGCGAGGTGCCCACCGGCACCCGCACGAGACTCCTGGAGAAGCTCGACCTGTACGGCATCCGGGTCGCGGTCGACGCGCTGCGCGCCGACCCGGAGCTGACCGCGGGCTCGCTGCGCCGCCTCCTGCTGGGCGCCTCCGGCCTCGCCGGGGTGCGCGGCCGCCTCGACGCGGTGTTCCGCGCCCGGGCCGACGGCATCAAGGCCGCCGCCGCGCTCGCGTCGGTCACCGCGCTCGCGCACGCCTCCGGCGACCCCGGCGAGCGGCAGCGGGTGCACGACGCGATCGAGGTGCTGCTGGCCAAGCCCGAGGCCCACCAGCTGCGGCTGCTGGAGGCGCTCACGCTGGTCACCTCCGGCGCGGTCGCGATGCCCGACGACCTGGCCGAGGAGGTGCTGCGGGTGGGCAGCAGCGCCGACATCGGCGAGCAGCTCGGCCTGAAGGGCCGCCCGCACAAGGAGCTGTCCGCCTACGCCCTGGAGCGCGCCGGCTGGTGGCGCTCGTTCGCATCGTTCGGT
Organism: Actinophytocola sp.; assembly: GCA_036259595.1. Lineage (GTDB taxonomy): Bacteria > Actinomycetota > Actinomycetes > Mycobacteriales > Pseudonocardiaceae > Actinophytocola. Next base: position 4,472 of record DATABL010000173.1, on the reverse strand, counting down.
GCCACACCCGCGCAAAGTCGTGTCGCGCATGTCGTGCACCGCGCATACTTCCTGATCTGGCAACAACTTCGCGAACAGGCGGGGTGAGTGGGGACATGGCTTCCTGGTTCAAGCGCAACAAGGACGAGCACGGTGACGACACCGGCACCGAGTCGACCATCGAGGTCAAGGCCTCGGTGATCGCCGACGCCGCCCGCGCGGCCGCGCAGCCGCCGGCGCAGCGGGTCGGTCCGCAGGCCGGCATCGCCGCCGACGGCGTGGTCACCGGCACCGACTTCGAGGACACCGTCGCGGCCGCCGCGTCGGACGTCGTGCCGGCGGCCGGCGCGCTGGAGGTCGCGCTCGCCGAACGCCGGTCGCTGGTGCAGCTGTGCCTGTACGCGCTCGACCGGGCCCGCAGCGCGGGCGTCGCCGAGCGGATCGAGGAGGGCCTCGCCGGGGTCGGCGTCTCAGCGGTGCGCCCGGACGGCGTCCGGTTCGACCCGGCCCACCACGAGGCGGGCGGCACCGTCGCCACCGCCGACGCGACCCTCGACGGGCTGGTCGCCGAGACCGAGGTCGTCGGCTTCGCCGACCGCGGGGAGCTGCTCCGCGCCCCGATCGTCACGGTCTACAGCCGGGACCCGTCATGACCCGGGGTCCGCACAGGTCCGGGGCGGCGGACCAGTGACGGCCCCGGCCAAGCCGTCGTTGCCCAAGCAGGTTGCCCAGGCGCGGGAGAAGCTGCTCGCGCTGCTGCGCGACGCCGACCCGGACGCGGCCCAGTGGGTCGAGGAGATCCGCGCCAAGCGCCGGGGGAAGCCGTCGGCCGTCGTGGTCGGCGAGACCAACCGGGGCAAGAGCTCGCTGGTCAACGCGCTGCTCGGCCAGCCCGGCCTGTCCCCTGTGGACGCCGAGGTGGCCACCGCGACCTACCTGCTGTTCGGCCACGCCGAGCAGTGGGAGGCCCGCGCCTGCTACCCCGGCCAGCTCGCGCCGGTGCCGGTCGACCTCGGTGAGCTGGTCAACTGGGTCTCCGCCGCGCACCAGTTGCCCGCGGGCCAGCTGCCGCCGCGCTACGTCGAGGTCGACGGCCCGGTGGAGCTGCTGGAGAAGCTGACGGTCGTGGACACCCCGGGCGTCGGCGGGCTCGACTCGGTGCACGGCGAGCTGGCCGCCGAGGCCGCCGCGTCGGCCACCGCGCTGCTGTTCGTCGTCGACGCCTCGGCCCCGTTCACGTTGGGGGAGCTGAACTTCCTGGCCGGAGTGGGCGAGCGCGTCGAGACCGTCGTGTTCGCCTTGTCCAAAGTGGACGCCTACCGCGGCTGGCGCCAGGTGCTCGAGGCCGACCAGGCTCTGCTCGCCGAGCACGCCCCCCGCTTCGCCGGCGCCGCGTTCCACCCGGTCTCCGCGCGCATGTACGAGATGGCCGGCAAGGCCCCCAACGCCGAGGCCGTCGCGATGCTCCAGGACCGCTCCGGTGTGCCGGCGCTGCGCACCGCGCTCGCCGACCTGCTCGTCGGCCGGTCGGTGATGCTCGGCGAGGCCAACACCATGCGGGCCCTGTCCAGCGCGCTCGGCACCCTCAACGTCCGGCTCGAGGGCGAGCGACGCGCGCTGTCGACCGGCGAGGAGGAGGCCGAGTCGCTGCGTGCCCGCAAGGAGGAGCTGACCAGCGAGCGGCGCTCGTCCACCAGGGGCTGGCAGGTCCGGATGCGCAGCCAGATCCAGCGCACCCGGGTGGAGAACAACCACGAGGTCGCCCGCCAGATGCGCGACGTGCAGTCGTGGTTCCGCCAGGCCATCGACGTCTCCGACCGGGACAAGCTGCGCGAGCTGCCGGCCCAGGTCGACGCCGCCCTGCAGATGGTGTCCGGCCGGATCAGCCAGTCGGTGTCCTTCCGGCTCAACCAGGTCACCGAGACCGTGCTCGGCGAGCTGTTCAACCCCGACGAGCTCGAGGTCATCCGCGGCCAGTTCGCCCGGGCCGGCGGCTCGCCGATCATCGTGCGGCAGGCCGACAAGCGGCCGCCGACCGCCGAGGACCGGCTGCTCGTGTTCATGGGCGTCACCGGCGGGTTCAGCGCGGGCAAGATGGCGCTGCTGCCGCTGGCCGGCGCGGTCGCCGCGCCCATCCTGCTGGTGCCGACGATCATGATCGGGCTCGGCGCCGGCTGGTGGCTGGCCAAGACCCGCAAGCACACCGCCGACAAGCAGCACATGAAGCAGTGGCTCACCGAGTCGATCGCCGACGCCCGCTCCACGCTGGACCAGTTGGTGGCCGAGCAGCTGATCGAGGCGGAGTCCCAGCTCGCGCTGGCGCTCGACGAGGCGTTGGGCAAGCGGATCGCCGGCATCGAGGACGAACTCCGCGAGGTCGACAAGGCGTTGCGGCTCGATACCGCCGAGCGCCAGAAGCGGCTGACCGTGGTAAACAAGCGGCTGACGGACGTGACCTCCGGGCGGGAACGCGCGGAGAAGCTGCTCGCCAGCATCCGGTCGGTGCGCGACCGCGCCTGAGAGTCTCCTGGGCGGGAACCGAGCGGCCGCCCCGTCAGTCAGAGGAACAGCACAGCAGACGTGGAAAGAGGGGGCGACCCGTGTACGTGGACGACGACACCACCACCGACGACACCACCGCGACGGACACCGACGCGGGCCAGGACGAGCTCGCCGTCGAGATCGACGGCGAGGAGTACGCGGTCGAAGAGAACTACGACATGGACGGTGACGGCCACAACGACACCGCCGTGGTGCAGACCGAGTCCGGCGAGGCGATGGCGTTCGCGGACACGGACGGTGACGGCACCGCCGACGTCGCGGTGCAGTACGACGAGAACGGCAACGTCGTGGCGGGGGCCGAGTACGACGAGTCCACCGGCGAGTGGCAGGCCGAGAGCGTCGAGTCGCTGCCCACCCCGACCGGCGACGGCGCCGACGACGCGACCGGCTCCTCGGACACCGACACGGGCGCCACCGACGTCTCCGACACCTCGACCGACACGTCGACCGGCGGCTCGTCCGGCGGCTCGTCCGACGGGAGCATGACCGTCGACCTGCCGGGCGAGGACGTCGACGCCGGCCCGGCCACCTACGACACCGACGGCGACGGCACGAACGACACGTCGGTCGTGACCGACGCCGAGGGCACGACCTACGCGTTCACCGACACCGACGCCGACGGCGACGCCGACCAGGCGGTCATCATCGAGCAGGACGGCGACGTGACGGTCGCCGAGCACACCGGCGAGGACGAGTGGACCGTCGTCGAGGAGGGCGAGATCTCCGCCGACGGCTCCTACACCCCCGACTCGACCAGCGGCTCGGACGCCGTGTGGGCGGAACGCTGAATCCTTCTCGAAATCGGTCAACAGAAACGATCCCGGCGGGCGGTGCCTGTCGGGGTCGTTTTGTCTGTCCGGGCATTCGTGTGCTGAATCGATTCCCGAATCGGTCTTGTGACGCAGGAGACTCGTCAGAAGTCGGTTAGTTGCCGTTCGGCTGGTTAACCTCTTCGTATCCCCAATGCGGCATGACCCGTCCGAGACCTCAGGGATCTCGGGGCGGGGCTTTCGCCGTTCACGCAGGACGCCGAGGTCCGAGAAGCGCGCACGGCGCGGCAGGACAGCGGGGTCCTGTTCTGGTTTTCGGCGTCAGTCAGGAGACGAAGCGAGATGACGGCAGTGGCAATTCCGGGCGTGGACAACGCACCGACAACGCACCAGCGGCTCCTGTCATGGGTTCGCGAGGTGGCTGAGCTGACCACGCCCGACGAGGTGGTCTGGGTCGACGGTTCCGAGGCGGAATGGAACCGGCTGACCGCCGAACTCGTCGAGTCCGGCACCTTCACCCGCCTGGAGCGCAAGCCGAACTCGTTCTGGGCCGCGTCCGACCCCGACGACGTCGCGCGGGTGGAGGAGCGGACGTTCATCTGCTCGGTCGACCCGGCCGACGCCGGTCCCACCAACAACTGGATGGACCCGGCCGAGATGAAGACGATCATGACCGAGCTCTACCGGGGCTCGATGCGTGGTCGCACGATGTACGTGATCCCGTTCTGCATGGGTCCGCTGTCGGCGGACAAGCCGATGCTGGGCGTGGAGATCACCGACTCGGCCTACGTCGTGACCTCGATGCGGATCATGACCCGGATGGGCACGAAGGCCCTGGAGAAGTTCGTCGACGACGACGGCAACGAGCGCGACTTCGTGCCGTGCCTGCACTCGGTCGGCGCACCGCTCGAGCCGGGCGAGCGGGACGTGCCGTGGCCGTGCAACGAGACCAAGTACATCACCCACTTCCCCGAGGAGCGGGAGATCTGGAGCTACGGCTCCGGTTACGGCGGCAACGCCCTGCTCGGCAAGAAGTGCTACTCGCTGCGGATCGCGTCGGCGATCGGCCGGGACGAGGGCTGGCTGGCCGAGCACATGCTGATCCTCAAGCTGATCTCGCCCGAGCAGAAGGTGCACTACATCGCGGCCGCGTTCCCCAGC
>DATABL010000172.1:0-10191 GCA_036259595.1 Actinophytocola sp. | reverse complement strand
GACTCGCGGGTCTGGAAGGGGGATTCGCGGGTTCGGAAGGCGGGACTTGCGGGCCCGGAACGGGGGACTCGCGGGTTTGGAATGGCGGACTTGTGGATGGGGCGGGTGCGTGTGTTCAGGGGTGGTGGGCGGTGTGGGTCTTGTGAGCGGGGTGGGTGGTGGGTCATGTTGAGGAGGCGGTGCGTTGGAGGACCAGGAGGGAGCGGGCGGCGACTGTGACCTGGGTGCTTGCCTTGGACGTTCTGGCGGAGGACGGGGTGTCGCCGGCTACTACGCCTACTACTACGCCGCCGCCTGAGTCGGCGAAGACTTCGCCGGTGGCGGTGTCTACTACGACTGTCCATTCGGCGCCGTAGTCGGGGTCGGGGAGGGTCATGTCGATGTCGTCGTCGTGGGCGTTGAAGCACAGGAGGAACGAGTCGTCGGTGACGCGTTCGCCTCGGCGATCGAGGTCGGGGATGCCGTCGCCGTTGAGGAAGACCATCACGCTGCGGCCGAAGCGGGACTCCCAGTCCTGCTCGGACATCTCCTCGCCCGCGGGGGTGAACCAGGCGATGTCGCGTAGCTCGTCGCCGCGGCGGAAGGGGCGGCCGTTGAAGAAGCGGCGGCGGCGGAACACCGGGTGGTTGTGCCGTAACGCGATCACCGCGCCGGTGAAGTCGACCAGGTCGCCGTGGGTCTGCAGCAGCGACCAGTCGACCCACGACAGCTCGTTGTCCTGGCAGTAGCCGTTGTTGTTGCCCCGCTGGGTGCGGCCGAGCTCGTCGCCGTGCAGGAGCATCGGCACGCCCTGGCTCAGCAGCAGGGTCGCGAGCAGGTTCCGGCGCTGCCGGGCCCGCAGGTCGAGGATCTTCTCGTCGTCGGTGGGGCCCTCGACGCCGCAGTTCCACGAGCGGTTGTCGTCGGCGCCGTCGCGGTTGCCCTCGCCGTTGGCCTCGTTGTGCTTCTCGTTGTAGGAGACCAGGTCGTTCAGGGTGAAGCCGTCGTGTGCGGTGACGAAGTTGACCGACGCGTACGGCCGACGGCCGTCGTCCTGGTACAGGTCGGACGAGCCGGTGATGCGGGAGGCGAACTCGCCGAGCGTGGACGGCTCGCCGCGCCAGAAGTCGCGCACCGTGTCGCGGTACTTGCCGTTCCATTCCGTCCACAGTGGAGGAAAGTTGCCCACCTGGTAGCCGCCGGGACCGACGTCCCACGGCTCGGCGATCAGCTTCACCTGGCTGATCACCGGGTCCTGCTGGACGAGGTCGAAGAACGTGGACAGCCGGTCGACGTCGTAGAACTCGCGGGCGAGCGTGGCCGCGAGGTCGAACCGGAAGCCGTCGACGTGCATCTCGGTGACCCAGTAGCGCAGCGAGTCCATGATCAGCTGCAGGGTGTGCGGGCTGCGCACGTTCAGCGAGTTGCCGGTGCCGGTGTAGTCCATGTAGTAGCGGCGGTCGTCCTCCACCAGCCGGTAGTAGGACTCGTTGTCGATGCCCCGCATGGACAGCGTCGGGCCCAGGTGGTTGCCCTCCGCGGTGTGGTTGTAGACCACGTCGAGGATCACCTCGATGCCGGCCTCGTGCAGCGCCCGCACCATCGCCTTGAACTCCTGCACTTGGCTGCCCGGCATCGTGTTGGCGGCCGCGTATCCGTCGTGCGGGGCGAGGTAGGCGATGGTGTTGTAGCCCCAGTAGTTCGACAGTCCGCGCTCGGTGAGCCCGTGGTCGTGCAGGAACTGGTGCACCGGCATCAGCTCCACCGCGGTGACCCCGAGGTCGAGCAGGTACTCGATCATCACCGGGTGTGCCAGGCCGGAGTAGGTGCCGCGCTGCTCCTCGGGGATGTCCGGGTGCAGTTTGGTGAGCCCGCGCACGTGTGCCTCGTAGATGACCGACTCGTTGTACGGGATGTTCGGCGCCCGGTCGGTGGCCCAGTCGAAGAACGGGTTGATCACCACCCCGCGCGTGGTGTGCGGGGCGGAGTCGTCGTCGTTGCGCTCCTCCGGCTTGCCGAACGGGTACCCGAAGACCGCCTGGTCCCAGTCGACTTGCCCGCTGACCGCCTTGGCGTACGGGTCGAGCAGCAGCTTGTTGGGGTTGCACCGCACGCCCTCGCGCGGCTCGTAGGGGCCGTGCACGCGGTAGCCGTACTCCTGGCCGGGGCCGATGTTGGGCAGGTAGCCGTGCCAGACGAAGCCGTCGACCTCCGGGAGCTTGACGCGGGTCTCGGTGCCGGACGGGTCGAACAGGCACAGCTCGACCCGCTTCGCGACCTCGGAGTAGAGCGCGAAGTTGGTGCCGGCGCCGTCGTAGGTGGCGCCGAGCGGGTAGGGGGAACCAGGCCAGGGCTGCACGGGTGCTCCTCGGTGGGGTCGAAGCGATCGACTTCCACGTTATCGGCTGAAACGGGGGTGAAATCGCGAATGGAACTTTTGTTCGGAATGATCATCTGATCGTGTCTGGGGGCGTGCCGATCGGAGGGCGGCGAGGGCGCGGACGACTACGGGATGTTCAAGAATCTCGTCCACGGTCCCTGGAAGGGGGATACGCCAGTTGGGGTACTCGTCGACGGTGCCCGGCAGGTTCGGCTGGCGCGGCTCCCCCAGCGCGTCCTGCGGCGAGGTCAGCAGCAGCGTGCTGGCCGACGTGGCGAGCAGCGCGTGCAGCGCGACGACCAGGTCCTCCTCGGTCGGCTCGGCGGGCAGCAGGTCGTGCTCGGCCAGCTCGGCGAGCAGCTCCTCCCGGTCGGCCGCGGCCCGCCCGCGCTCGGCCTCCGGGTCGGCCAGCAGCCCCAGCTCGGCACGCACCCGCACGTGCTCGCCGCGCAGGAAGCCCGCCGCGGTCGGCAGGTCGTGGGTGGAGATGGAGGCCATCGCGTCCGCCGGCCAGCGCGCCGGGGGCAGCAGCGGCTCGCCCTCGGCCTCCTCGTCACGCTCGAACCACAGCACCGCCGAGCGCAGCACGCCCCGCTCCCGCAGCGTCGAGCGCACCTCGTCGGACACCGTCCCCAGGTCCTCGCCGACGACGATCGCCGACGCCCGGTGCGCCTCCAGTGCGAGCACCCCGAGCAGCGCGCTCGCGTCGTAGTGCACGTAGGTGCCCTCGCCCGCCGGGCGCCCCGGCGGGATCCACCACAGCCGCCACAGCCCCATCACGTGGTCCACCCGGATCCCGTCGGCGTGGGCGAGCACCGCGCGGATGACGTCGCGGAACGGCCCGTACCCGGCCGCGGCCAGCCGGTCCGGGCGCCACGGCGGCAGGTTCCAGTCCTGCCCCTGCTGGCTGAACGCGTCCGGCGGCGCCCCGACGGTGACGTCGGAGGCGAGCACGTCCTGCAGCGCCCACGCGTCCGCCCCCGCCGGGTCGACGCCCACCGGGAGGTCGTGCACGACACCGACCCGCATGCCGGCCGCGGCCTCCCGCACCGACGCCAGCTGGGCGCGGCACAGCTGCTGGATCCAGGCATGGAAGGCGACCCGTGGCGCGGCGAGGTCGGCCCCGCGAGGGTGCCGGAACTCCGCCGGCCAGGTCCGCCAGTCCGGCCCGTGCCGCTCGGCGAGCGCGCAGAACGCGGCGAACTCGGCCAGCTCCGGCTCGGGTTCGGGCACCGGGCCGGCGTGCGGCCACAGCAGCTCCAGCGCGGCCAGCTTGGCCGTCCACACCGCGTCGTAGTCGATCAGCTCGGCGCCGGGCGGCGGGGCGAGCGCGGCGACCTCCGCCCGGACCCGCTCCGGCGCGCGACCGAACGCGTCGGTCTCGGTGATCCGCAGGTACAGCGGGTTCGCGAAGCGCCGGCTGGACGGCGAGTACGGCGAGCGCCGCACCGGCTTGACCGGGGTGATCGCCTGCACCGGGTTGACCAGCAGCACGCCGGCGCCGCGCTCCGCCGAGCCGGTGACCAGCGTGCGCAGGTCCGCGAAGTCGCCGATGCCCCACGAGCCGGGCGAGTGCAGGGCGTAGAGCTGCACCATCCAGCCCCACGCCGGCGGCACCGGCGGCAGCGCGGGCGGCGTCACCACCACGGGCACGCGCCGGTCGCCGAACGACAGCGAGTGGTAGCCGAGCGGCAGGTCGCCGGGCAGCCGGTCGCGCACCTGGCGCGTCGTGCCATCCTCCAGCGTCAGCTCGCCGGTCACGCTCAGCACCGGCGACTCACCCGCGCGCACCACCAACGGGTCCGGCACTGTCACCCGCCCGTGTCGGCGCAGTGCGTCCGACAGCTCCGCGTGCACGGTCGCGGGCGTGCCGGCGTCCACCCCCAGTTCGGCGAGTACCGCCGTCACCACGTTCTCGGCCACCTCGACCCGGCGGCGTTCGGTGTCCTCGTACCAGGTCGCGACCCCGTGCGCGGCGGCGAGCGCGCGCAGCTCAGCGTCCATCCACGTCCGTCCGCGACCGGTCAGAGCCTGGCGACCGGGGGAGCGAGGTCTTCCCGCGCCGTCAGCAGCGCGGTCCGCGCGCCGTCCGGGTCGGCCGAGCCCAGCCGGGCCCTGGCGTCGCGGACGGCGTGCACGGCATGCTCGACCCGGCACGTGTCGCCGGTGGCCGCCGTCCAGGCGAGGCCACCGACGAGCACGTTCTCGAGCCGGTGCAGTACGAGCTGGTCGGGCGTGCCGTTCGCGGCGAGTTCGACGAGAACGGCGTCGACCGCGCGCCGCAGCTGCTCACCTGGCCGGGGTAAGGGCCGATCGTGGGCGACCGCGGCCGGGCTCCCGGCTCTGAGCTCGTGATGGAGATCGTCGGACAGTCGTTGCTTGGCCACCGTGGCTCCCGCACTGAAGGGCTTCGCAGGGCCGGCCGGTCCCGCTGCCGGCGCGTTCCCCGATCCTCGCACGAGCAAACCATTTCCGCCCAGTCCGACGGGCCGACGTCACCCGCTCAGACGCCAGCCGGCACCCCCGCACCGAGGCTCGCGCCCACCAGTGGCGTGTAGCCGCTCGCCTGCCCGGCGGTGTTCGGGTGGTAGGACTCGAGGATCGGGTTCGACAGACCGTTGATCCACTCGACGTCGTCGCAGACCGCGTGCCCGGTGAACGCCGACCGGACGTCGACGAACGCGAACCCGTGTGCGGCGGCCTGTCGCCCGATCGTGGTGGCGAGCAGGTCGGCGGTGGCGTTGAGTGAGGTCTGCTCCGCCCGGCTGATCCGGGCGCCGAAGTTGCACGACTCGCCGTTGAACAGGCGCGGGTAGCCGACCACGGCGACCCGCGCGTTCGGGGCACGGTCGCGGATCTCGGTGTAGAGGCCGTTCAGCAGGCCGGGCAGGGTGTCGCGGATGAAGGTGTTGGCCGCGTTGATCTGGCTCGTGCAGGTCCACGGCCACGGCAGGGCGCAGCGGGTGATCACGTCGGCGAACCCGGCATCGTTGCCGCCGACCGACACGGTCACGAACGCGGTGTCGGGGTTCAGGCTGCCGAGCTGGCCGCGCACGTCCGGCACGCGTGCGCCGGAGCAGGCGGCGAACGTCAGCGGCGTGCCGAGCCGCTGGGCGACGAGCACGGGGTAGGCGCGCGGGGAGCGGTAGCAGTCGCCGCTGTCGGCGTAGTAGGTGCGGGTGCCGACGCCGGAGGAGTAGGAGTCGCCGAGGGCGGTGTAGCCGCCGGCCGCCGCCTGCGCGGTGTGCGCGCCGGTGACGGTCAGTGCCGCGGTGAGGGCGGCGAGGAGCAGGGATCGGACTGGTCGCATGGGCTGCCTCCACACGGATTCGGTCCGGGAGCAGGGGTTTCCGGACTGCGTCCAGCGTGCGGTTCCGGTGTGGACGGCGGCAATCGGCCAACGAGGTGGAAACTTTCCCGGTATAAGAGCGCTTGGCAACTTTCCGTCTACGTTTGTCGGACGTCGCCGCCGGGTACAGGGCTCGCGTGCCGCTGACGGTTGGGGTGGAAGAGGAGTTCCTGCTCGTCGACGACGCCGGCCGGCTCGCCGGCAGCGGGCCGGAGGTGGCCCACGAGGCCAGCGATCCGCAGGGCGAGCTGGAGACCGAGCTGACGCGCTGCCAGGTGGAGTCGGTCACCGGCGTGTGTCACACGCCCGAGGGAGTGCTCACCCAGCTGACCACGCTGCGTGCCGAGCTCGCCGACGTGGCGCGGCGGCGGGGCCTGCGGCTGCTGCCGAGCGGGGCACCCGTGCTGCCCGAGGACGAACGGCCGGAGGTCACGCCCAAGGCGCGGTACCTGCGGATGGCCGAGTACTACGGCGCGACCGCCCGGGCCGGCACGACCTGCGGCTGTCACGTGCACATCGACATGCCCGACCGGGAACTGGGCGTCTCCGTGATCAACCGGGTGCGGCCCTGGCTGCCCGCGCTGCTGGCGGTGACGGCGAACTCCCCGTTCGACGGGCTCGACACCGGCTACGCGAGCTGGCGGTACCAGAACTGGTCGCGCTGGCCCTCGGCCGGCCCGCCGCCGCGGTTCGCCTCGCTGGACGAGTACGACTCCACTGTGGACGCCATGCTCCGGTCGGGCGCGATCCTGGACAAGGGCATGGTCTACTGGGACGTGCGGCTCTCCGAGCACCAGCCGACGGTCGAGTTCCGGGTTTCGGACGTGGCGGCCACCGCCGGCGACGCGGCGCTGCTGGCGACGCTGGTGCGCGGGCTGGTCACGCACGTGCTGACCGACGACGGCCCGGAGCCGGACGTGTCGAACGCGGTGCTGCGCGCGAACCTCTGGCGCGCCTCGCACGACGGGCTCGGCGGAGAGTGCCTGCATCCGGTCACCGCCGAGCCCACGCCGATCCACACCCAGCTCGCCGACCTCCTCGCGATGACCGCCACCGCGCTCGGCGACGACTTCGCGTTCGCCGAGGCGGGCCTGGCGAAGCTGCGCGAGCAGGGCGGCGGGGCGGAGCGGCAGCGGGCGGCGTACGCGCGCCGGCGGCGGCTGACCGACGTCGTCGACGACCTCGCGCCGCACTGAACCCTTCCGCTGAGCCGGGTCGGACTGTCGGTGGGTCGTCGTAGGCTCGGGGCATGTGCCGGAACATCACCGCCCTGCGCGGGCTCGAACCCGTCGCGACGCCCGAGGAGATCGAGGCGGCCGCGCGCCAGTACGTCCGCAAGGTCAGCGGCGTGCAGTCGCTGTCGGACAAGACCCGCGAGCCGTTCGAGGCCGCCGTGGCCGCCGTCACGGAGGCCACCACCCGCCTCCTCGCCGAGCTCCCGCCCCGCAAGCAGCCCCCGACGACGGTGCCACCGCTGCGCCGCCCCGAGGTGCGAGCCCGGATCGCGGCGAAACAGCGGTGAGCCCCTGGTCGTGTGCGGATCGCACATCATCGGCCGTGACATCTGCGTGGTCGGGCGGTGACGTTATGCACTGATGGTCGACTCCGACCGTGCAGCACGATGACTCTCGTCCACAGGCCGACGAGCGGAGCGAGCTGAATGGATCAGGACTACCAACCGTTCTGCATGGCGGATCCCACTTTCTACGACGCCCTGCACTCCGAGCAGACCGCCGGGGAGTCGTTCCGCACCGCCGCCCGGCCGCTGCCCGCCGGCTGGTCCCTGCGCGAGCAGGACGACTGGCTCGTCGTCGACCCCGCGCAGCGGCAGGACCTCCCTCTGCAGGGCTGGAAGATCCACGCCTCGGCCACCGCGGACAACGCCGAGCGGGTGCTCGACACGATCTGGGACTATTGCGTCCCGCGCGGCATCTCGTTCAAGTTCCTCCGCTCGGCCACCGCGCTCACCGCGCGGGTCTCCAAGTACGCCCCGCGCGGCTACAGCGGCAAACTGGTCACCATCTACCCGCGTGACGACGCGGCCTGCGAGACCATGCTCACCGAGCTCGGTCAGCTGCTCGACGGCGAGGCCAGCCCGTACATCCTCAGCGACCTGCGCTGGGGCAGGGGCCCGCTCTACGTCCGCTACGGCGCCTTCGCCAACCGGTACACGATCGACGAGAGCGGCGAGGTCATCGAGGCCATCGCCGACCCGGAGGGCAACCTGGTGCCCGACCGGCGCGGCCCGGTCTTCAAGCCCCCGCCCTGGGTGACGCTGCCCGACTTCCTCGCCCCGCACCTGGCCGCACGCAACGCCGTGACCACCACCGACCTGCCCTACCAGATCGAGCAGGTGCTGCACTTCTCCAACGGCGGTGGGATCTACCTCGGCCGCGACACCCGCTCCGGCGAGCAGGTCGTGCTCAAGGAGGGACGCCCGCACGCCGGCCTCGACGCCTGGGGGCACGACGCGGTGCGCCGGCTCGGCCGCGAGCACGAGACGCTGCGGCGGCTCGCCGGCATCCCCGGCATCCCCCGCGCGCACGACATGTTCTGGCTGGGCGAGCACCGGTTCCTGGTGATGGAGTACGTCGAGGGCGACGTGCTCGGCAAGGCCATCGTCACCCGCTACCCGATGATCGACCCGAGCGCGACCCCCGACGACTACGCGGAGTTCGCCCGCTGGGCCACCGGCATCCACGAACAGGTGGAGCGGACCATCGCCCAGGTGCACGAGCGTGGCGTCGTGTACGGGGACCTGCACCTGTTCAACATCATCGTGCGACCCGACGACACGATCGCGTTGCTCGACTTCGAAGTCACCTCCGACGTCGAGGACGCCGAGCGGCCGGGCCTGGGCAATCCCGGGTTCACCGCGCCACGCGCCACCCGCGGGTTCGACATCGACCTGTACTCGCTGGCCTGCCTGCGCCTCGCGCTGTTCCTGCCGATGACGAACCTGCTCGGCCTGCACCGGGTCAAGGCCAGGCACTTCGCCGACGTGATCGCCGAGCACTTCCCGGTCGACCGGGCGTTCCTCGACCGGGGCGTCGAGGTGATCGTGCCGCCGGACACCCCGGCGACGCCCACGCCGTCCACCGAGCCCGGCGACTGGCCGAGGCTGCGCGACGAACTCGCCCGCTCGATCCTGGCCAGCGCCACCCCCGACCGCGACGACCGATTGTTCCCGGGCGACCCGCAGCAGTTCGCGGTCGGCGGCCTCGGTCTCGCCTACGGCGCGGCCGGCGTGCTCTACGCCCTCGAGGCCACCGGCGCCGGCCGCTACCCCGAGCACGAGGAGTGGCTGCGGCGCCGCGCCACCGACCCGCCCGCCGGCTCCCGGCTCGGCCTGTACGACGGCCTGCACGGCGCCGCCTTCGCGCTCGACCACCTCGGCCACCGGCAGGAGGCGCTCGACATCGTCGACATCTGCCTGCGCGAGGACTGGGAGAAGCTCGGCCCCGACCTCGCCGGCGGGCTGTCCGGGATCGGGCTGAACCTGCTGCACCTGGCCGACGTCACCGGGGAGCCGGCACTGCGCACCGCCGGGCTGCGGGCCGCCGAGCTGGTCGCGAACCGGATGTCGCCGCTGCCGGAGTCCGGACCGGACGACCCGCGGCCGATCTCGGGCGGCGGACAGCCCCACGCCGGCCTGCTGCGCGGCGGCGCCGGCCAGGCCCTGCTGCTGCTCCGCGCCCACGACGAGACCGGCGAGGACGCCCTGCTCGACCGCGCCGCGCTCGCGCTGCGACACGACCTACGCCGCTGTGTCACCCGCGACAACGGCACGCTCGAGGTCAACGAGGGCTGGCGCACCATGCCCTATGTGGACGGTGGCAGCGTCGGCATCGGCATGGTGCTCGACGAGTACCTCGCCCGCCGGCCCGACGGCGAGCACAGCGCGCGGTTCGCGGAGGCGAGCGAGGGCGCCTGGCGCGCGGCGCAGTCCACCATGTACATCCTGCCCGGCCTGTTCACCGGCCGCGCCGGGATCCTCTACTACCTCGCCGGGCGCGGGGCCACGGGTGAGTCGCTGCACCGGCAGGTTCGCAACCTCGCCTGGCACGCGCTCCCGTACGGCGACGGCCTCGCGTTCCCCGGCACCGGGCTGCTGCGCCTGTCGATGGACCTCGCCACCGGCACCGCCGGCGTGCTGCTCGCGCTCGGCGCCGCCCTGCACGAGCACCCGGTGCACGCGCCGGGCCTCGGCCTCGCGGCCGCCCCCAGGACCCCCGCGCCGACCGGCGCGGGTCTGTAGGAAATCCCCACCTCAAGGAGAACATAATGGCCCTTCTCGACCTGCAAGGCATGGAGACCGCCCCGCAGACCGGCGGCCACGGTGGCGGCAGCTCCGCGTCGGGTCACTCGTGCCCGAGCAACCTGAGCGTCACCCTCTGCGGCGGCACCAGCGGGCTGTCCCTGCTGATCTGCCACTGATCTGCCACTGACCCTCGAGGTCAGGCAAGGCGGACCTCGGTCCCGG
>DATABL010000171.1:0-1870 GCA_036259595.1 Actinophytocola sp. | reverse complement strand
GACGCGTAGCCCATGTACAGGGTGAGCAGCCAGGCGAGCACGCCGATGCCGAGCAGCCACCCCGGGTACTTGTAGCCGCCGAGCAGGTCACGGCGCCGCCAGGCCACCCACAGCACCAGCGTGAAGCCGATCGGCAGGATCAGCCCGTTGAACGCGCCCGCGAACACGAGCAGCGTGGCCGGGGCAGTCCCGAGGATCAGGTAGATCACCGTCGACAGCGCGATGAAGCCGACCGTGAGCAGGTTGCGCCGCCGCTCGCTGGTCTTCTTCGTGGTCAGGAACGACACCGACGTGTAGGCGGCGCCGATCACCGAGGTCATGGCCGCAGCCCACAGGATGATCCCGAACAGCCGCAGGCCGACCTGACCGGCGGCCGCCTCGAACGCGCTGCCGGCCGGGTCGTTGTCGGCGAGCTGGACACCACCGGCGACCACGCCGAGCATGGCGAGGAAGAGCACGACGCGCATGACGGCGGTGACCAGGATGCCGATGACCGAGCTCTTGGCGATGCCCGGGGCGTGCTCGGGGCCGGTGAGTCCGGAGTCGAGCAGGCGGTGGGCGCCCGCGTAGGTGATGTAGCCGCCCACGGTGCCGCCGATCAGCGTGGTGATGACGAGGAAGCTGATCTGGTCGGGCAGCACGGCGTTGCGCAGCGCCTCACCGACCGGGGGCCCGGACACGATCGCGACGTAGGTCGTCAGGAGGATCATCACACCCCCGAGGACCACGACGATCCGGTCCAGCGCGACGCCCGCCTTCTTGCTCAGGAAGATCGCGATGGCTATCGCGGCGGAGAGGGCGCCGCCGATGAAGGGGTCGACGCCGAGCAGGGCGTTGAGGCCGAGCCCGGTGCCGCCGACGTTGCCGATGTTGAACACCAGCCCGCCGAGCACGACGAGTGCGGCGAGGACGTACCCGACGCCCGGCGCGACCTTGTTGCCCAGCTCGTGACCGCGCTGGCCGGACACCCCGATCACGCGCCAGACGTTCAGCTGGACCGCGATGTCGACCAGGGTCGACGCCACGATCGCGAACGCGAAAGCCGCACCGAGCTGCGCGGTGAACGTGGCCGTCTGGGTGATGAAGCCCGGCCCGATCGCGCTCGTTGCCATCAGGAACATCGCGCCTATCACCGCGCCGCGGCCCGCGGCCGGTCCGATCGCGGCGGTCGCGGTCTTCGCGTCGCCCATGTCGCTTCCTCCTGACCCGACGTGACCGGCGGCACAGCACGCACCGGTTGGAGGCAGCGTAAGGATCGTTCAACGATCAGGCAATACTCTGGGCGCACTTTCCTCGGCGGCTCTTGCTGCACGGACAGCGCCGGCCCGCACGTGCGACTGCCCTCGGGAGCGCGGGACAGGGTTCCCGAGCCGAGGTGAGCGACACGCGTCCCGGTGTGCGTATGCGTAGGCCCGATATCGCCCGGTCCGCCCTGTACACGCGTCTGTTGTGGGCGGACACTGATCGCGACCGCGGGAGGAATGCCGGCACCGGGTGTGCCCGCCCCGGCCGGCGCGCGCGGTCAGGGCCGTCGACCGACCCCCCTCCTCGGTCGACGGCCCGTCCAGCTCAGTCGTGGCGAGGGCGTCAGGGCGCGGGCGGGCAGAAGGCGCTGGAGACGAGCCCGAGAACGGTCTCGGCCGTCGTCCGGTCCGGCCGCAGCGGGTTGTGCGTGCAGGTGACGACCAGCAGGCCGAGGACGGTCTTCGCTCTCATGCCGTCGACGCTGGGAACGCCGCACCGGCCGGACCATGAGGTGATCGGCGGCCCTCCCCTGTGGTGCTCCGCGGGGTCGGCGCCGCCGTCAGGACAGGTCGTGCAGCGCCGCCAGCGCCATACGCCGCAGCAGCGCCGCCGCCTCGGGCGTGCG
>DATABL010000170.1:0-8992 GCA_036259595.1 Actinophytocola sp. | reverse complement strand
AGACGATGTGACGGCCGGTCCGCGACCCGGCGTCCACCTGGATCCGGGTGTCGTGCTGCGGCGGCGTCTCGCCGACCTCCGCCACCAGCTCCAGGTCCGACCAGCGCAGGGGCTGGGTGAGCGGGTCGAAGCCCTGCCTGGTGAGGTAGACCCGGTAGTAGTCGGCGCCGTGCAGGGCCTGGTCGTGGATGTTGACCGTGAAGTTCCTCGGCTTCTCGACCGCCTTCCAGGCGCCGACCGCGTCCATCGCGGCGTAGCGGCCGCCCTGGGTGCGCCCGGCACTGCACAGCTGGCCGTCCGGGACGGCGCCCTGGTGGTCACCGCCGGCGTTGTCGATGTAGAGACCGTTCCAGTTCCACATGGCGTTCGGGTCGGCCTGCCAGGCCTGCCAGCACATCGGGTCCTCGGTCGCCATGTCTGGGTTCTGGAAGTCGTCACCCCAGCGTTCCCAGCAGCCGTAGTTCCGGGACGGCGGGTCGGTGGCCGAGCCGTGCGCGGTGGCGGAGCCGGCCATGCCGAGCAGGAGCAGTGCGGCGGCCGACACGACGGCGGTGGCACGAGTTCTCACGGACACGTCTCTCTCCTTCCTTGTCAGTTGTCGAACTGCTTTTGGGAACGCTCCCAAGGGCGGACGGTAACGGTTTGGCCGCGGTCCGGGTAGCGGGCCGGCGGGCGGCGCGGCGGCTCCCGTCACGGTCGGTGACCCCGCTCCGGGAGCGCCGCCGGCCGCACTGCGCCGTTCAGGAAGCGTTCAGCGGCAAGGGATCCCGGCCCCCGTGCCGAGTCCGGACCGGGCGTGCCGGCGAACCCGGACGGTTGGGCCGAGTGTGGGAATTCCTCAGGATGTGGCGAGCTGGTAGGCGCGGTCGGGCACGAACTGGCCCGCCGGGGCGATGCAGCCGTCCGCCTCGCCGGGCAACTTCACCCAGAGGAAGGCCGCGATCGCCGCGTCGCCGGTCTCGGTGGTGCTCGGCGTGCCGATCGCGCGGCCCGGCGGGTCGCACCACTCGTCGCCGGCCGGACCGTTGCCGTTGCGGCTGGTGTCGATCACCGCGCGCAGCCCGCCGATGCCGAGGTCGGCCAGCACGGCCTTCGCGAAGGCGACCTCGTCGGCGGTGTGCCGGTAGTTCGACACGTTGGTCGCGATGCCGTCCGCGCTGTTCGCGATGTCGGCGGCACGCAGCCGGGCGGCGGCCTCGGCCGGGTCGAGCCAGGCCGAGTGCCCGATGTCGAAGAACACCTGGGCCTGGCCGGAGCCGGCCTTGAGCGCCTTGCCGGCGTAGGCCATCGACGCCGAGGTCCGCGCCTGCTCATCGGCGCTCTGGCAGTTGGACATGATCGGCAGCACGTCCGGTTCGAGCACGATGTAGGCGGGCCGGCCGGCGAGCCCGGCGGCGACCTCGTCGACCCAGGCGCGGTAGGCCTCGTGCGAGGGTGCGCCGCCGCCGCTGGCCCCGCCGCAGTCACGGTTGGGGATGTTGTAGACCACCAGGATCGGGATCTTGCCGGCGGCCGCGGCGGCGCCGACGAAGGAGTCCACCTGGGACCGTACGGTGCCGGTGTTGGTCGTGGTGAACCAGCGCGCCTGCGGCACGGTGGTGATCCGGTCGCGGATCACCGAGGCGCGCGAGTCGTTCGGGTTGGCGGCCACCCAGCGCGCACCGCTGGTGTCGGGGTCCACATAGAACGCCGAGTCCGCCGGGGCCTGCGGGGCCGCCGCGGCCCCCGGGGAGAGAACCGTCGAGCACGCGCACACGGCGGCGCCGACGGCGACGAGCCATTTCCTGAGCTCCATCCATACCTCCGGGCAAAAGGGACGAAAGGTTGGATGGGAGCGTTCCCAAATCGCTGCCCCAGTGTGGTGCATTCATCACATCGAGTCAAGGAAGCCCGGGCCTGGGAGGGCTCCCAGTATCATCGCAGCAGGGCGTCGGGGTACGCGGAGCGCGGGAGAGTTCAGCATGGCGGGCAAGGGTCGGTCCCGGGCGAGCGGGCGCCCCACATTGGAGCAGGTGGCGGTCGAGGCGAACGTGTCGCGGGGCACGGCCTCGCGGGTGGTGAACGGGTCGCTCGAGGTGAGCCCGTACGCGCTCAAGGCCGTGCGGGACGCGATCCGCAAGTTGGGCTACGTGCCCAACCACGCGGCCCGCAGCCTGGTCACCCGGCGCAGCGACACCGTGCTGCTGGTGGTGTCCGAGACCGAGGACCGGGTGTTCAGCGAGCCGTTCTTCGCCAGCATCGTGCGCGGGCTGAGCCAGGAGCTGTCCTCCACCACCCTGCAGCTCAACCTGATGATGGCGAGCACCCCGCGCCAGCACGACCGCGTCGAGCAGCTGGTGCGCAACGGGCACGTCGACGGCGTCATGCTGATCTCCCTGCACGGCGACGACCCGCTGCCGCAGAACCTGCTCGCCGCCGGCGCGCCGGTCGCGCTGATCGGCCGGCCGGTGGCCGACGGGGGCGCGGTGCCCTACGTCGACGCCGACAACGAGTCGGGCGCGCGGGCCGCGACCGAGTACCTCTACCAGCAGGGCCGGCGGCGGATCGCGACGATCACCGGGCCCAGGGACATGGCCGCTGGCCTCGACCGGCTCAGCGGCTACCGGGCGGCGCTGCGGGGCAAGCGCGGCGTCACCCGGCTGGTGGCGAGGGGCGACTTCGGCCAGGCGAGCGGCGAGGCCGCGATGCGCGAGCTGCTGGCCAAGGACCCGAAGCTCGACGCCGTCTTCGCGGCGAGCGACCCGATGGCGGCCGGGGCGCTGCGCGCGCTGTGGGCGGCCGGCCGGCGGGTGCCCGACGACGTGGCGGTGATCGGGTTCGACGACTCCGAGCTGGCCAGCAACACCAACCCGCTGCTGACCAGCGTCAGCCAGCCCACGCAGCGGATGGGCCGCAAGCTGGCCGAACTGCTGGTCACCCAGCTGCGCGATCCCGACGCGAAGCTGGCCCCGGTGATCCTGCCGACCGAGCTGGTCCGACGCGAGTCCGCCTGAGGCCCTGGAGGCTAGCGGCGTTCGACGTTCCGAAGGGCACCCTCGCGGCGTTGGGCTTCCGTCCTGGGGCCCGGCGCGTTATGGTGCGTTACTGGGAGCGCTCCCAAATCGCCCAACGATGTGTCGTGCGGGAATTAAGGAGCGAAATGAAGAAGGCCCTGACCATCGCGGTGGCCGCACTGGCCGCCCTGTGCTCCCCCTCGACGGCCGGCGCGGACATCCCAGCCGGGTCCGAACGCGCGCCCGGCTTCCACATCAGCGACGGCCGGCTCGTCGAGGCGAACGGCGCCGACTTCGTGCTGCGCGGCGTGAACCACGCCCACACCTGGTTCCGGGGCGAGACCGGCGCCTTCGCCGACATCAAGGCGCTCGGCGCGAACGCCGTGCGGGTGGTGCTGTCCTCCGGCCACCAGTGGACCGAGAACACCGTGGACGACGTGGCGAACGTGGTGTCGCTGTGCAAGCAGAACCGGCTGATCTGCGTGCTGGAGGTGCACGACACCACCGGGTACGGCGAGCAGAGCGCGGCGGTCTCGCTGGCCGAGGCGGTGGACTACTGGCTGCGGGTGCGTGACGCGCTGGTCGGCCAGGAACGGTACGTGCTGGTGAACATCGGCAACGAGCCGTTCGGCAACACCAACCACACCGAGTGGACCCAGGACACGATCGACGCGATCGGACGGCTGCGGGCCGGCGGGTTCGAGCACACGCTGGTGGTGGACGCGCCGAACTGGGGCCAGGACTGGTCGTTCACCATGCGCGACAACGCCGCGTCGGTGTTCGCCGCCGACCCCGCGCGGAACACGATGTTCTCGGTGCACATGTACGGCGTGTTCGACACCGCCGCGGAGATCACGAGCTACCTGGACACGTTCGTCTCGGCCGGGCTGCCGATCATGGTCGGCGAGTTCGGGCACAACCACTCCGACGGCGACCCCGACGAGGACACGATCCTCGCCGCGACCCGGGCTCGCGGGCTGGGCTACCTGGGCTGGTCGTGGAGCGGGAACGGCGGCGGCGTCGAGTACCTGGACATGGTCACCGGCTTCGACGCCGGCGCGCTGACGTCCTGGGGGCAGCGCATCTTCCACGGCCCGGACGGGATCCGCGAGACCGCGCGCGAGGCCACGGTGTACGGCGGCGGCGACGAGGAGCCGGTGGAGGAGGGTTGCTCGGCCGAGTACCGGGTCACCGGCGAGTGGCAGGACGGCTTCCAGGCCGAGGTCACGGTCACCAACGCGGGCCCGACCGCGGTGGACGGCTGGCGCCTGGAGTGGACCTTCGACGGCGGCCAGCGGGTCACGAGCATGTGGCACGCCGCCGCGACGCAGGAGGGCACCCGGGTCGTGGCCACCAACCTGGCGTACAACGCGATGATCCCACCCGGCGGCTCGGTGACCCTCGGCTTCACCGGATCGCGGTCCGGCGACAACCCGGCGCCCCGGGAGTTCGCACTCAACGGGGTGGCGTGCGGCACCTGACGGTGTGGCCGCTCGTCGCGAGGCGGAGGTTCGTGATCACCACCCGATAGGGTCATGACATGAACCTCCAGCCTCCGACCGATGTGCGGCAGATCGATCTGGAGAAGCCCAACGCGGCGCGCATGTACGACTACCACCTCGGTGGGGCGCACAACTTCGAGCCCGACCGGATGCTCGCCGCGCAGGTCGAGCGGTTGGCGCCGTGGGTCAAGTACGTCGCGCGGATCAACCGTTCGTGGCTGCGGCGCGCGGTGACCTACCTGATGGGGCAGGGCGTCCGGCAGTACCTGGACCTCGGGTCCGGCATCCCGACTGTCGGCAACGTGCACGAGATCGTCCAGCGGATCGATCCCGTCACCCGCGTGGTGTACGTCGACTACGAGGCGGTCGCGGTCCACCACAGCCACGAGCTGCTCAAGGACGACCCGAACACGACGGTGGTGTGGGCGGACGTGCGCGACCCGCGCTCGGTGCTCGAACACCCGGAGACCATCCGGATGATCGACTTCGACCGGCCGGTCGGGGTGCTGGTCGCGGGCCTGCTGCTGTTCGTCGGCGACGAGTACGACCCGGCCGGCCTGGTGCGCGCCTACCGCGAGGCCTGCGCCGGCGGCGGCTACCTCGCCATCTCCACGATGAGCCGGGACGAGGCCGACCCGGAGACCGCCGAACAGCTCGCCGGCCTGCTCCGCCTCTACGAGAGCGCCGACGAGCAGATCCACCCGCGCGACCGCGCCACGATCGAGAGCTGGTTCGCCGGCACCGAGCTCGTCGACCCGGGCCTGGTGCTGCTCGACGACTGGCGGCCGGACGGGGAGCCGTCCGACTCCCCCGCCCGGCTGCTCGGCTACGGCGGGATCGGCCGCTTCTAGTCCGCCTCCCCGGAATCTTCCCGGCGCAGGCACGGGTACCGAGGTGGATCGTGGCTGAGTGCCGTCACGTTCCCCTGAGGTATCTGTTGGTCAGGCGCAGACCTCTGCACAAGGATCCGTGGGACAGGCCCTGGCGTGTCGCCACTAGCGGATCGCGGTGAGGAACTGGTCCGGGCGCAGCGCCCGGGCGACGATCCGGGTGTCGCCGATCCAGCCGTAGAAGCCCTGCCCGTAGCGCTCCGCGGACTGGGTGCCGCCGAGCGCGAACGGCTTGCCCAGCGTCGTGATCCCCCGCGACTCCTCGGCGGCGTTGCGGGCGATCCGGGAGCCGTCGACGTGCACGACCGTGTGGCGGCCGTCGTTGACCACGGCCACGTGCATCCACCGGCCGACCGGGAGCGCGTGGCTCCACGACGTCGGGTCGGCGTCGACGGGCACCGGGTAGACCACGAACTGCAGGAACCGCTCGCCGGAGAGGTTGAGGCTGCACGTCGGCTCGTCGTCGGACCAGCCGCTGTGCTTGCCCGCGTCACCGGCGCGGCCCTCCCAGCTGAGGATGCCCATCCAGGCGTGGTCGCCCTCGAACGGCTCGGGCAGCTTGAGGAACGTCTCGATGGTGTACCCGGACAGGAACTTCATGCCGTTGATCGGCGCGTTCGCGCCCGTGCGCAGCACCGCGCCGCGGTCGGGCGCCTTGCCGCCGTCGAAGCGCAGGCTCGCGTGCGCGGGCGCCGCGTCGTGGTGGTCGGCGGACCAGGTGAGGACCTCGGGCGCGCTGGCGTGCAGGCGCTGCGCGGTCAGGTCGTTGCCGTTGCCGGTGAGGTCGCGCGCCACCGTGCCGGCCGGCACCGGACTCCCATCGGGGAACGTGTCCAGGCCGGCGCGGTCGAAGCGCCAGTACGCGACGGTGCCGCGGGGCATGACCGCTGCCGGCGGGCGCGGCGCCGGCACCACCGGCGGGGCGAACCCGGCGAACCGGGTGTCGAAGTCGATCTGGACGCTGAACCGGTCGACGTCGCCGGTGAGCTCGACGTGCTCGGCCTCCAGCGGGGTGGGGTGGCGCTTGGCCAGCAGCCACGGCGAGTACGTCGCCACGTCGACCACGCCGCGGACGAGGTCGAACGCGTAGCGCCGGACCATGCCCGCGCCGCCGTAGTAGCGGTCCTGGTAGTTCACGACGTGCAGGTGCACGGGGTTGCCGTGGTCGTTGGTCATCGTCGTCCGGCCGGGCGGCCAGTAGTGCCCGCCGAGCGCGAGGAAGACCTGGTCGTTGCCGCGGATCAGCCGGTCCCACAGCCGCCGGCCGTGCTCGGACAGGTGCGCCTCGCCGGAGTCCTCCGCCCACACCAGGTCGTGGGTGGTCAGGATCGCGGGCAGCGTGGGGTGGCGGTCGAGCACGCCCCGCGCCCAGGCGACCCCGCGGTCGGACACCCGCCAGTCCAGCGCCAGCACCAGCCACTCCCGCCCGCCGGCGCGGAAGCGGTGGTAGCTGTGGTAGCCGTCCGGCGAGGAGCCGCCGTAGGTGTCGACGCGGGCGAACCGGCGCGGGCCGAACGTGCGCAGGTAGGGCGTGTCGCCGCGCTGGTCGTCGCCGCCGGGGACGTCGTGGTTGCCGGCGAGCACGCTGTAGGGCAGCCGTCGGTCGACGGTGTCGAAGACCCGGTCGGCCACGCGCATCTCGGCCTCGGTGCCGTGCTCGGTGATGTCGCCGAGCTGGGCCAGGAAGACGACGTTGTCCCGGGCCCGCTCGTGCACGAGGTGGCGCAGGGTCGCGCGGACCGGCTCGTGGTCCGAGCCGCCCTCGTCGATCAGGTACTGGGTGTCCGGCAGCACGGCGATCGTGAACCGGGGATCGTCCCGGTGCCGGTGGCGGTCGGTCGCCTCGGCGGTGCCGGCGGTGGCGGTGGTCGTGGCGGCGACGACCGGGGTGGCGACGGCGGCCGCGAGCAGCGAGCGGCGGGACAGATCAGGGGATTCGGTGGTCACGGCCACAGCGTGACCGGGCTCGCTGGCGCGTGGGTGACAGGGGGCGGAACGTTGCCCGAACGGCGAGCGTGCGGGGCGGTACGCTCGGCGTCCCTGCCGCCGCACCTTGGGAGGCGTCACGCGATGGCGGACTTGGCCCCGGTCGCGTTCGTGCTGGTGTTCGTCGCGATCATCGGGTTCGCGATCTGGCTGCTGGTCCGCACCGCCCGGCGCAACCGGGCCCCGCGGGACCCGGCCGCCGGCCGCGACCTGGCCCGGCTGGCCGCCGCCCGCGGCTGGCGCTACACCCCGCGGGACGAGGAGTTCGTCCGCCGCTACGACGGCTATCCGTTCGGGCGGGGCGGGCCGGCGCTCGACCTGGTCACCGGCACGCACCGGGGGCGGGAGTTCGCGTCCTTCCAGTACTCCCCGCCGCGGGCGCTGCAGCCCGGCGAGTACTCGGCGGAGATCGACTACGTGCGGGTCTTCGCCGTCTCGCTGCCCGGGCCCGTCCCGTCGGTACTGGTGAGCCCGGCGAGCGCCGCGCCGCGCTGGGCACGCCGGTACACCACCGGCGACGACGAGTTCGACCGCGCGTTCACGGTCGGCACCGAGGACGAGCCGTTCGCCAACCAGGTGCTGACCCCGACGGTCCAGCGCCGGCTGCTGGACGACCCGCCGCCGGGCCCGCTGCGGTTCGGCGACCAGGCGCTGCTGACCTGGCGCCCGGACCGGGGCGGCTTCGACCCGCACGAGGTCGACGCCGTCCTGGACCGGCTCTGCGACCTGCTCGACCAGCTCCCACCGCGCTAGGTGGTGCCCGCGAGGCCAGCGGTGAGTGCTTCGCGGAGTGCCGGTGCGGTCTCCCAGGTTTGATCTCGCCCGCGACCGACCGCGGTGACCCGCATGTCCAACCTCGTGACGGGGACCTCGGACGAGCCAACCCGACCCGGCAGAGAAAATCTATGGCGGCCGGGGTAGACATTAGGCTGCGGGTGTGTGTAATGTACTGGTCGTACCGAGAGAGACAACGTCAAGCAGGCGCGGGAGATGACGTAACTACCCGCGAGGTGAGACACCACGGTCGGGCAGCACGGAGCCACGCAGTAAACAGGTTCCGACTGGTGACCGCGAAGGACCGGGACCGAGCAGTGAAGTAGTCGAAGAAGTGGTGGTCCCGGCGAGCTAGTGCAGGACGCGGGCGGAGATCGTGTGCCCGCGGAGAGAAATTGGTAGTGATGAAGGCGGTCAGGTGTGTCGGAGCCGGTCAGTGAAAGGGCTCCGACACACCTGTCCAGAGGCGTCAGGGCCGCTGGGACCGATCTGTACCAGGGGTTCTGGCCGGTAACGCTCGTAGTGGTACCAGGTAAGGAAACACAGGAAGGAAGGGAGAGGGCACATCATTGGATCGCCCGCCGTGGCTGTCTTCCGCCGGGCGGGTACCGCAGGCCCATCGGATTGGTAGGTGGTTCTCGGTTATTGACACGCGATCCCCGCACGGTCCGTTTCTCAACCGGACATCGCGGGTACGGAAAGCCGATCTCATGGTCGGTTGACAATGGTGAAACCCAACCCCTGAGCCCTTGGGCGTCGTGCACGACCACCAAGGGCCCTTGTGCTGCGGAGGTTGAATGATCCCTGACCAACCCGACCCGGCCGCGCCGAGCGCGGGCGACAAGGT
>DATABL010000169.1:0-11252 GCA_036259595.1 Actinophytocola sp. | reverse complement strand
CGGGGCCGCCACTCGCGATCTGCTCGCCATGTGCCCCCAGGACGACGACCACCAAGGCTACTTTCTCAGCCGCGAGGGCGACTGGCTGCCGAGCAGCCTCAACGCGTTGATCTTCCACGAGTCCATGGCCACGGGTTTGGTCCTGTACGAGCCGATGGTCGTGAACGGCCTGCTCCAGACCGGCGATTACGCCCGCTCGTTGATGACCCGTGAGCAGAAGTGGACCTCCGAGGAGATCGAGAGCGCCATACGCGTGCGGAACGAGCGGAAGCAGATCCTCAACCGCCCTGCACCAGCGCGGTTCACGTTCTTCATGCACGAGCAGGCGCTGCGCAACATGGTGTGTTCTTCCAAAGTCATGCACGACCAGTTGCTCTTTTTGGTGCTGGTAGCCGCGCTGCACAACGTGACTCTGCGGGTCGTGCCGTGCGAACGTGTAGAACAGGGCGCCCTCGGTGGTCCGTTCCAGATGATGACCTTTCACCAGCACCGCCCCCTGGTGTATCTGGATCAGCTCGAAACCGGTCTGTTCCTCGAAGAGGAGGAGTTCGTCGCGCCTTATCGCGACCGCCAGGTCGCCCTCCTCGCCGACCTGGCGTGGGATGCGGGACAATCTCGGGAGTTCGTGGCCTCGCTGGCCACCGAGTTCGACCGAGGGAGTCGCACGCGACATGGCGGCATTTACCAGCTGGAGGAAGAGCAGCTTTAGCCAGGGACCCGAGAGCGCCTGCGTCGAGGTGGCCTGGCGCAAGAGCAGCTTCAGCGAGGGCGCCGAGAGTGCCTGCGTCGAGGTCGGGTTCGTCGACACCCGGGCCGCTGTTCGGGACTCCAAGCACACCCGGGGGCCGATGCTCACCGTGCCGCACGGCTCCTGGGTCCGCTTCCTCTCCGCCCTCCCGTCCGCGGCTGTCGGTGGTCGGTCGTAGGCTGGGTGAGTGGCAGATCCGTCGACATATCGGCCGTCGCCGGGCACGATCCCGGACGCTCCCGGGGTCTACAAGTTCCGTGACCCGACGGGGCGTGTCATCTATGTCGGCAAGGCCAAGAGCCTGCGCAGCCGGCTGAACTCCTACTTCGCCGACCTCACCCTCCTCCACCCGCGCACCCGCCAGATGGTGACCACCGCGGGCTCGGTGGAGTGGACCGTCGTCACCACCGAGGTCGAGGCCCTCCAGCTGGAGTACAACTGGATCAAGGAGTTCGACCCGCGCTTCAACGTCCGCTACCGCGACGACAAGTCCTACCCGGTCCTCGCCGTCACCCTGCACGAGGAGTACCCGCGCCTGCACGTCTACCGCGGCCCCCGCCGCAAGGGCGTGCGTTACTTCGGCCCCTACGCCCACGCCTGGGCCATCCGCGAGACCCTCGACCTCCTCCTGCGCGTCTTCCCCGCCCGCACCTGCTCCAAGGGCGTCTTCAAACGCCACGGCCAGATCGGCCGCCCCTGTCTGCTCGGCTACATCGGCAAGTGCTCCGCCCCCTGCGTCGGCCGGGTCAGCGCCGACGAGCACCGCGACATCGTCGAGGACTTCTGCGACTTCCTCGCCGGCCACACCGACAAGATGATGCGCCGCCTCGACAAGGAGATGAACGTCGCCTCGGCCGACCTGGAGTTCGAGCGCGCCGCCCGTCTCCGCGACGACCTCGCCGCGCTCCGCCGCGCCATGGAGAAGCAGGCGGTCGTCCTCGGCGACGGCACCGACGCCGACGTCGTCGCGTTCGCCCACGACGACCTGGAGGCCGCCGTCCAGGTGTTCCACGTGCGCGGCGGTCGCGTGCGCGGCCAGCGCGGCTGGGTCGTCGACAAGATCGACGAGATCGACGAGGCCGGGCTGGTCGACCAGTTCGTCAGCCAGTTCTACGGCAGCCAGGCCGACCTCGCCAGTGACAACGACGCGGAGGGCGACGTCAGCCCCGTCCCGCGTGAGCTGCTCGTCCCCGCCCTGCCCGACGACACCCCCGCGGTCACCGACTGGCTGTCCGGTCTGCGCGGCGCCCGCGTCCAGCTCCGCGTCCCGCAGCGCGGTGACAAGCGCGCCCTCATGGACACCGTCGAGCGCAACGCCAAGGAGGCGTTCACCCAGCACAAGCTCCGCCGCGCCGGCGACCTCACCGCCCGCTCCGCCGCGCTCCAGGAGCTCCAGGACGCGCTCGGGCTCGACACGGCGCCGCTGCGCATCGAGTGCATCGACATCAGCCACATCCAGGGCTCGGACGTGGTGGCCTCGCTGGTCGTCTTCGAGGACGGGCTCGCGCGCAAGTCCGAGTACCGCCGGTTCGCGATCAGGGAGGCGGCCACCGAGGGCGACGTGGCCTCGATCGCCGAGGTGGTGCGCCGGCGCTTCTACCGGTACCTCAACGAGACCCGCGAGGCCGAGGCGAAGCCCGGCATCGACCCGGAGACCGGCCGGCCGAAGAAGTTCGCGTACGCGCCGAACCTGCTGGTCGTCGACGGCGCAGGCCCGCAGGCGAACGCCGCTGCCGACGTGCTCGCCGAGATGGGCGTCTCCGACGTCGCCGTGATCGGGCTCGCGAAGCGGCTGGAGGAGGTGTGGCTGCCGGCCGACCCGGAGCCCACGATCCTCTCCCGCACCAGCGAGGGCCTGTACCTGCTGCAGCGGATCCGCGACGAGGCACACCGGTTCGCCATCGCCTACCACCGCGGCAAGCGCTCCAAGCGGATGACGACCTCGGCGCTGGACGACATCCCCGGCCTCGGCCAGAGCCGCAAGGCGGCCTTGATCAAACACTTCGGTTCGCTCAAACGGTTACGCCAGGCGAGCGTGGACGACATCAGCGGTGTACCCGGAATCGGCGCGCACACCGCGGCGCTGGTACACAGCGCACTGGCGCAGGACGCGCCGAACGAGGGGAGGAGGACACGATGACCGACAAGGACACCGCCGGCGTCGAGGTGGCGGTGGTGACCGGCCTGTCCGGCGCCGGCCGCAGCACCGCCGCCAAGTGCCTGGAGGACCTCGGCTGGTTCGTGGTGGACAACCTGCCGCCCGAGCTGATCCACACCATGGTCGAGCTGGGCGCGAAGGCGCAGGGCGCGGTCACCAAGGTCGCCGTGGTGATGGACGTGCGCAGCCGCGCGTTCACCGACGACCTCGCGGCGATCATCAAGGACCTGGACGCCGGCGAGTACAAGCCGCGCGTGCTGTTCCTGGAGGCCACCGACGAGTTGCTGGTCCGCCGGTTCGAGCAGGTCCGGCGCGGGCACCCGCTGCAGGGCGACGGCCGGCTGATCGACGGCATCAAGGCCGAGCGCGACCTGCTCGGCCCGCTGCGCGAGACCGCCGACCTGATCATCGACACCAGCACGCTGTCCGTGCACCAGCTGCGGGCGAACATCGAGGACGCCTTCGGCACCGAGGCCAGCACCCAGACCAGGGTCACCGTGCTCTCGTTCGGCTACAAGTACGGCCTGCCGGTCGACGCGGACCTGGTGATGGACTGCCGCTTCCTGCCGAACCCGTTCTGGATCCCGGAGCTCAAGGACCTCACCGGCCGGGACACCGACGTGCGCAACTACGTGCTCACCCAGGAGGGCGCGGAGGAGTTCCTCGACCGGTACCACGAGCTGCTGCGGCTCATCGGCGCCGGCTACCGGCGCGAGGGCAAGCGGTACCTGACGCTCGCGATCGGCTGCACCGGCGGCAAGCACCGCAGCGTGTGCATCTCCGAGGAGCTGGCTCGGCGGCTCGCCGACGAGGACCGGATGGCCGTCAAGGTCGTGCACCGGGACCTGGGGCGCGAATGAGGGCGGTCGCGCTCGGGGGAGGGCACGGGCTGCACGTGACGCTGAGCGCGTTGCGCCAGATCACCCCGGACGTGACCGCGGTGGTGACCGTCGCCGACGACGGCGGGTCGTCCGGCCGGCTGCGCCGCGAGCTGGGTCTCCTGCCTCCGGGAGACCTGCGCAAGGCGCTCGCGGCGCTCGCGGGGGAGGAGAGCACGCTCTGGCGGACGGTGTTCCAGCACCGGTTCGGGGGAACCGGGGCGCTCGCCGGCCACGCGGTCGGGAACCTCGTGCTGGCGGGACTACTCGAAGTGATACCCGATCCGGTGATGGCCCTGGAGGAAGCGGCCCGGCTGCTGGGGGTGCGCGGCCGCGTGCTGCCGATGTGCACCGAGCCGCTGGACATCGAGGCGGACGTGGTCGGCCTGGACGAGGACGCGAGCGCGGTCCGCCGCATCCGGGGGCAGGTCGCGGTCGCCACGACACCCGGGCGGGTGCAGCGGATTCGCCTGCACACCATGGGTGAGCCGGGAACCGTGCCGGCCGCGTGCCCGGCCGCCGTGCGGGCGGTGCTGGACGCCGACGTGGTGCTGCTCGGACCCGGCTCGTGGTTCACCAGCGTGCTGCCGCACCTGCTGGTCCCGGAGCTGCACGAGGCACTCATCGCGACTACCGCGTCCCGGATAGTGGTACTGAACCTGGTCCCCCAACCGGGTGAGACCGCCGGTTTCTCCCCGGAACGGCATCTGGACGTACTCTGCGAACACGCACCCCGGCTGCGGGTCGACGCGGTGATCGCCGACGCCGACTCGGTGCCGACGCCCGACCGGTTGCGGCGGGCGGCGGAGTCGCTGGGCGCGAGCATGCGGTTGGACGGGGTGGCGTCCACCGAGGCCCGCGAACGGCACGACCCGAAGGCGCTGGCGGAGAGCCTTCGGGACGCTCTGGCCGCGGTGCGCGCGTGACGGTGGTGGGATGGCGGCGGCTCCTGTGGGAGGGAGCGGTCCGACACCCGGTCGCCGTGGGTTCGCGCGGTGGTAGGCGTTTGGGTGTTCGCGTTGGGTAGAGGAGGGGCCACGTGGCGATGACCGCAGCGGTCAAGGACGAGCTGAGCAGACTGGCGGTGTCGAAGACCTGTTGCCGGCGGGCGGAGGTGTCGTCGCTGTTGCGGTTCGCCGGCGGCCTGCACATCGTGGCCGGGCGGGTGGTCATCGAGGCCGAGCTCGACACCGGGGCGGCGGCGCGGCGGCTGCGCAAGGAGGTCCACGACCTGTTCGGGCACACCGCCGACGTGCACGTCCTGGCCTCCAGCGGCCTGCGCAAGGGCACCCGGTACGTCGTCCGCGTGGTCCGCGACGGTGACGGCCTGGCGCGCCAGACGGGCCTGCTCGACCCGCGGGGCCGCCCGGTCCGCGGCCTGCCCGCGCCGGTCGTCTCCGGCGGCGTGTGCGACGCCGAGGCGGCGTGGCGCGGCGCGTTCCTGGCCCACGGCTCCCTGACCGAGCCCGGCCGCTCCTCGGCCCTGGAGATCACCTGCCCCGGCCCCGAGGCCGCGCTCGCCCTGGTGGGCGCCGCCCGCCGGCTCGGCATCCAGGCGAAGTCCCGCGAGGTCCGCGGCGCCGACCGCGTCGTGGTCCGCGACGGCGACGCCATCGGCGCGATGCTCACCCGCCTCGGCGCGCACACCAGCGTCCTGGCCTGGGAGGAACGCCGCATGCGCCGCGAGGTCCGGGCCACCGCGAACCGCCTGGCCAACTTCGACGACGCCAACCTGCGCCGCTCCGCCCGAGCCGCCGTGGCCGCCGCCGCCCGCGTGCAGCGCGCCATGGAGATCCTCGGCGACACCGCCCCCGACCACCTCGGCGCCGCCGGCAAGCTCCGCCTGGCCAACCGCCAGGCCTCCCTGGAGGAGTTGGGCCAGCTGTCCGACCCCCCGATGACCAAGGACGCGGTCGCCGGCCGCATCCGCCGCCTGCTCGCCATGGCCGACAAGCGCGCCAAGGAACTCGGCCTCCCCGACACCGAGTCCGCCGTCACCCCGGAAATGCTCGAAGCCGAGGTCTGACCCCCGGTCGCCCCGCGAGTGCGCCGCTCCGGTCGCGCGAGTCCGCCGTTCGCGGCCACGTGCCCCGGAAAGGCGAAACCCGCCTGACTGACCCCCACGCAGTCAGGCGGGCTCACCCATCGGGTGCCGCACCCCGCGGCGATGAGCTCCCCGTCTCACCGCCGTCCCCCGTGCCCCCGCACATGAAGAAAGAGTCATCGACCGTCGCCCAGATACCAACGCCGTGAGAAATTCCCGCCCACCTCGTCGGGACCCCCGCCCGCTCCGCCGAACTGATTCGATACAGTTGACTCAGCCCACGTCCCGCGACCTGCTGTGTCGCGCGCGATAGGGTGACTGACCGGTCCCGACAACGAGCACGAGGAGACGCACGGTGACGGTTCGAGTTGGCGTCAACGGCTTCGGTCGCATCGGCCGTAACTTCTGGCGCGCGGTGCAGGCCAGTGACCATGACATCGAGATCGTGGCCTTCAACGACCTCGGCGACGTGGCCACCATGGCCCATCTGCTCAAGTACGACAGCGTCCTCGGCCGCCTCCCGGTGGAGGTCAGGGCGACCGACGACGGCATCGAGGTCGACGGCAAGACGATCAAGGCGCTCGCCGAGCGCGACCCGGGCAAGCTGCCCTGGAAGGACCTCGACGTCGACGTCGTCATCGAGTCGACCGGGTTCTTCACCAAGGCCGACGACGCCCGCCGGCACGTCGACGAGGGCGGCGCCAAGAAGGTGATCATCTCCGCGCCCGCCAAGGGCGAGGACCTCACCGTGGTCCTCGGCGCGAACGAGAACCTCTACGACGGCTCGCAGACCATCATCTCCAACGCCTCCTGCACCACCAACTGCCTGGCCCCGCTGGCCAAGGTCCTCCACGATGCGTTCACCATCGAGAAGGGCCTGATGACCACGATCCACGCCTACACGCAGGACCAGAACCTGCAGGACGGCCCGCACAAGGACCTGCGTCGCGCCCGCGCCGCCGCGCTGAACGTCGTGCCGACCTCCACGGGTGCGGCCAAGGCGATCGGCCTGGTGCTGCCGGAGCTCAACGGCAAGCTCGACGGGTACTCGCTGCGCGTCCCGGTGCCGACCGGCTCGATCACCGACCTGACCGTGGACCTCGGCAAGGAGGTCACCGTGGACGAGGTCAACGCCGCCTACCGCGCCGCCGCCGACGGCCCGCTCAAGGGCATCCTGCGCTACAGCGACGAGCCGATCGTGTCCTCGGACATCGTCACCGACCCGGCGTCGTGCATCTACGACGCGCCGATCACCAAGGTCATCGGCAACCAGGTCAAGGTCTACGGCTGGTACGACAACGAGTGGGGCTACTCCAACCGCCTCGCCGACCTGACCGCGCTCGTCGCGTCCAAGCTCTGAGGCACCCGTGAGGACTCTCGACGACCTGCTCGCCGAGGGGGTGTCGGGTCGGCGCGTGCTGCTGCGTGCCGACCTGAACGTGCCCCTCGACGGCGAGACCATCACCGACGACGGCCGCATCCGCGCGTCGCTGCCGACCCTGCGCCGGCTCACCGAGGCCGGCGCGCGGGTCGTCGTCACCGCGCACCTGGGCCGGCCCAAGGGCGCCCCGGACCCGAAGTTCTCGCTCCGCCCGGTCGCCGCGCGGCTCGGCGAGCTGCTCGGATCGAACGTCCCGCTCGCGTCCGACGTGGTGGGCGACTCGGCTCGTTCCACTGTGGACGGCCTGGGTGACGGAGACGTGGCCCTGCTGGAGAACATCCGGTTCGATCCACGTGAGACGTCCAAGGTGGACGACGAGCGGGCGGCGTTCGCCCGCGAGCTGGCCGCGCTGGTCGGCGACGGCGGCGCGTTCGTCTCCGACGGGTTCGGCGTGGTGCACCGCAAGCAGGCCTCGGTCTACGACGTCGCCACGCTGCTCCCGGCCTACGCCGGCGGGCTGGTGCTCGCCGAGCTCGACGTGCTGCGCCGCCTGGCCGGAACCCCCGACCGCCCGTACGTGGTGGCGCTCGGCGGGTCCAAGGTCTCCGACAAACTCGCGGTGATCGAGTCGCTGTTGCCCAAGGTCGACCGCTTGCTCGTCGGCGGCGGCATGTGCTTCACGTTCCTGGCCGCGGAGGGGCTCGGCGTCGGCGACTCGCTGCTCGAGGCCGAGATGATCGACACCTGCAAGCGGCTGCTCGCCGCCGCCGGGGGCAAAATTCAGTTGCCGGCCGACGTGGTGATGGCCGACGACTTCTCGGCCGAGGCCAACACCCAGTCCGTGCTCGTCGCGGAGATGCGCGAGAAGTGGAAGGGCCTGGACATCGGCCCGATCACCGCCGAGCGCTACGCCGCCGTGCTGGCCGAGGCGGGCACGGTGTTCTGGAACGGCCCGATGGGCGTGTTCGAGCTGGCGCCGTTCGCCGAGGGCACCCGCGGGGTCGCGCAGGCCATCGTCGACTCCTCGTCGTACAGCGTGGTCGGCGGGGGCGACTCGGCGGCCGCGGTGCGCGCGCTCGGCCTGCCCGAGGACGGCTTCTCGCACATCTCCACCGGCGGCGGGGCGTCGCTGGAGTTCCTGGAGGGCAAGGACCTTCCGGGCATCGAGGTATTGGAGCGGTCATGAGTCGTCAGGTGCTGATCGCCGGCAACTGGAAGATGAACCTCAACCACCTCGAGGCCATCGCCCTGGTGCAGAAGATCGCGTTCTCGCTGCCGGAGAAGTACTTCGCGAAGGTCGAGGTCGCGGTCCTGCCGCCGTTCACCGACATCCGCAGCATCCAGACGCTGGTGGACGGGGACAAGCTCAAGCTGCGCTACGGCGCGCAGGACATCTCGCGCCACGACTCGGGCGCCTACACCGGTGACGTGTCCGGGCCGATGCTCGCCAAGCTCGGCTGCACGTACGTCACCGTCGGGCACAGCGAGCGGCGCGAGCACCACGGCGAGACCGACGAGCTGGTCAACGCCAAGGTGAAGGCCGCGCTCAAGAACGACGTCTCGCCGATCCTGTGCGTCGGCGAGCAGCTGGAGGTGCGCGAGGCGGGCAACCACGTCGAGCACACCACCGCGCAGCTGATCGCCGGGCTCAAGGGGCTGAAGACCGAGCAGGTGTCGAAGGTCGTGCTGGCCTACGAGCCGGTGTGGGCGATCGGCACCGGCCGGGTGGCCACCCCGGCCGACGCGCAGGAGGTCTGCGCGGCGCTGCGGGCGAAGCTGGCCGAGAAGTACGGCGACCAGATCGCGGCCGAGGTGCGCGTGCTGTACGGCGGCTCGGTGAAGTCCGGCAACATCGGCGACCTGGTGAAGCAGGACGACATCGACGGCGCCCTCGTCGGCGGCGCCAGCCTGGACGCCGAGGAGTTCACCAAGCTCTGCGCGCTGGCCGCCGGCGGGCCCCTGCCCTGACGGTGTGCGGGGCCCGGGTCTCGCCGGGCCCCGCGACACGTCAGAACGGCGTGATCGTGACCGTCATCGAGGTCGGGTTGAAGTCCTCGATGTAGGGCGCGTGCTCGCACACGTCGTCGAACGCGAAGCCGTACGCCTTCCCGTCGACCGTGTTCTCGTGCATGATCCGCGAGTAGTGGTTGGTCACCGCGTCGCGGTAGTACTGCCCGGCGTCGGCGAGCGGCTGCGCGCCGGTGTCGGTCAGCACGCTCCGGTTGAACCCGGCGCCCAGCGTCGCGGCGACCGGCCCGGTGACCCCGTCGTTCGGCGCGGCCAGGGCCCCGTCGCAGAACACCACGTCACGGGTCGACGGCTTGTCGAACGGCCGCACCCCGCCGGAGAACACGAACTGCGAGCCGCTGACCTGCCCGGTGAACGTGTTCGCGCCGGCGGTGACGGTCATCGTGTTGGACCGGTAGTGCGACCAGACCTGGTCGATGTACCCGGCGAAGTAGTCCGCCGCGAACCGCCCGGCGTCCAGGCCGTGCCCCGGCGAGATGACCCGCAGGTCCTCGAGGACCAGCCCGCTGAACCCGTCCTGGGCGGCGAGTGCGGAGAACACGGCCGCGCGGCCGCCGTCCCGCAGGCGGCCGGCGGTCTGCTGCTGCGACCCCGACAGCGTGATCGCGAGGGGGATGGAGAGCATGTCGACCATGGTCGTGTTGCAGTGCATGCCGGCCGCGTCGTAGGTGAACTCGGCGCAGTCGTGCAGGATCGGGTAGTTCGGGTCTGTGGTGACCCAGCCGGCCGGGTAGGCGAGCGCGTTGCCCGGGTTGACCCGGAACTTCAGCTTCTCGCCGATCGCGAGGTAGACCCGGCCCGACATGCCCTGCGGAAGCGACAGCGTGGTGCCGCCGCCCTCGACGGGGATGGCGTAGTCGGTGTAGCCGTCCGGCCCGTTGTCGGCCTCCGACACCGCAACGAGCCGGCCGTCCGCCGACAGCCGGCACTGCTGGCCGGTGGCCAGGTTGGTGCCGACGACGTAGGTCCAGACCGGCCCGCGGCCGGACTCGTTGGCCAGGGTGAGGGACATCGACGCGCGCTGGCCGGCGTGCCCGATGGCGTTCGCGGCGAGCGGGACGCCGACGGCACCCGCCGCCAGCCCTCCGAGGAACGATCGTCGCGTGATCATGGAACCTGTTCTCTCCTTCCATCACTGGAGTGTCCTGTTCGGACACACGGAGGCCACGCAGTTCCCTTTGTCCCGAAGGGATCGACCAGCTAACCGTTGAGTATTGACCAGTTTGTTCTCGTGCGCAACAATCCTCACCTGATGGTTCGGGGGCGCGTGAGTCGATCACCGGCCACCAGGTACCCTGTGTGTTCACCGCGTGCCGCGCGGAAGCCGGGTCGACAGCGAGGATGACATGGTTCTAGCTCTGCAGATTGGTCTGATCGTCACCAGCCTGCTGCTGATCCTTCTGGTGCTGCTGCACCGTGGCCGGGGCGGCGGCCTGTCGTCGCTGTTCGGCGGCGGTATGCAGTCGAGCCTGTCCGGATCGAGCGTGGCGGAGAAGAACCTCGACCGGGCGACGTTGTTCATCGGTGCTATCTGGCTGATCTGCGTGGTCGGCCTGGGGCTGCTCATCAAGGTCGCCTGAGCGCGCCACTCTTTCGGTGCGGGCCTCCCCGCACGTGTTCCTCCGCATTGGGGTGTGAGAGTCAATGGCTGGTGGTAGTGCGATTCGAGGTACTCGAGTCGGCGCCGGGCCGATGGGCGAGTCGGAGCGCGGGGAGTCGGCCCCGCGCCGCAGGGTTTCCTACTGGTGTGCGAACGGGCACGAGTCACGCCCGTCGTTCGCGGTGGACGCCGAGGTGCCGGAGTCGTGGGACTGCCCGCGCTGCGGCCTGCCCGGCGGCCGCGACGAGCAGGAGCCGCCGAAGGCCCCGCGGAACGAGCCGTACAAGACCCACCTGGCGTACGTGAAGGAACGTCGCTCGGACGCCGACGGTGAGGCCATCCTCGCCGAGGCGCTGGCGAAGCTCCGCAAACAGCGCGAGGGCTGATCCGAACTTGACGAAGGCCGCCCGCGATA